>DATFIZ010000135.1:0-8487 GCA_035269575.1 Bacteroidales bacterium
GGTGTTTTTGTTGAGTATGTTACCGGTTTTAACGACAGCTACTACCAATTTATATCCGGAAATCTCAAAATAGAAAACAATATTTTTTATAATATCGAAAATAATAACCAGCAAACCATCTTTTCTATTTATACAAAAACATCTGAAGATATATCAGAGGAACAGGCTATTTTACAAAATTATTTTTTAGCGGGGGAAAATCAAATTATCGATCCACAAATTGAAGTTACAGAAATCGATTACGATCTTTTCCCTAAAGGGAATGTAACAACCAACCTGGCACCCTACCCGAATGACTGGTTCGAAAGGGTGAGCTACAAAGGTGCCTTTGCTCCAAGAGGAGATGACTGGCTTTCCGGCTGGACTTTATTAAGCCAGTCAGGGAAAATTCGTTAACGTTTATTGATGTTCCGGTCTTAACAGGTCATTAACGGTTTTTACGGGATTAAAGGTAATCCCAGGTACTTCAACAAAAACGGTATTCCAATTGGCCATCGCTCCGTTCCACAATCCAGGCAGTTCCTGTGCTTTTAAATCTTTCCCGTCTTTCGATTTTTTGGAAACAAATCCCGTTTCAGGGTCTCTATATTGAAGTAAATTAAACTTCTCTCCTTTATAATCCTTTATGCAACAAACCAGATCTACCGGGTTAAAGTGGGTCGATTGTTTTAAAATATCAACCTGTTCAGGGTCATTCTTATTAATTTGAGATTTTTCAACAATTTGTAAATCAGCATGATTATCAGGATGTTTTACCCAAAAGGGCCCGCCACCCGGTTCACCTTCATTTTTCACCATACCACAAACCCGAATCGGGCGATTTAAAACAGTATATAAAAATTGCTTATTATCAGATATGTCAGCTAAATCAAACGTATAACATAATTTATTTTGAATAAAATGAACGATTTCATCGAGTTGTTCATTGGAAACATTTTCTGATTGAAGCCTATCAATATATTTATAAATCTTTTCCTGATAGGCTAACAAAACACCAGCCAGTGCTTTTTTATATCTTATCGTTTCGTCTTTTAGCTGGTCAGGAACTACATTATCAATATTTTTAATAAAAACAATATCAGAAGTCAGGTCATTCAAATTTTCTATCAGTGCTCCGTGTCCGCCAGGACGAAATAGCAAGGTCCCGTCTTCATTCCTAAACAGGTGATTATCCAAATCAACAGCTATGGTATCGGTCGAAGGTTTTTGCTGCGAATACGTAATTTCGAATTGAGCATTGAGTCTTTGCTCATAGCCATTCTTTACCTTTTGCAAGAGCTCATCAAACAGGGTAGCATGCTCGGGCGAAATGGTGAAATGAATGTTCACTTTTCCATGGGTATTTTTAGCATACTCTGCTCCTTCTGCCAAATGCTCTTCAAAAGCTGTTTTTATTTTATTTTCTTCCTGATGAAATGACAGCACAGCCTTTGGTTTGTCGCCATAGTTCATGCCCTCACCGGTTAATAGATAATGAAGGATGGTCTTGTATTCACCATTGATTAACAGCTTATCCATAGCATATCCGGCAGATTGAAGGGTTGATTTTAACTCATTATAAAAGGCAAACTTTTTAATATTCCGGAAAAACTTTTTTACCTCTTCATTTTCAATCTTGTTTATTGATTCGTACTGATTTTTTGCCTGACTGTAAAATTCAAATAGAAATTTAAACATACGTGATGCTGCTCCCGATGCCGGAACAAATTTTAATGCTTCGGGTTTTGAGTCATCGTACAATTTTGCATAAGCACTTACTTCAGCATCATCGAGATGAATAATACCATCTTCAATAGTAGCCGGTTTTGCCAGATTTAAAAACGGAAAGCCTTTTTTAAACCGCTCGATCTGTTTTTCAACTTCCTTTAGCGTTAAACCCTGTTTTTCAACCTGTTTTATATCTTTTTCGGTAAACATAATGCTATCTTTTTATTATTTTATTTTTTTCCACTAAGTCATTAAGAACCAAAGACACACAAAGAAATGATAAAATAAAACGTCTTATTCCGTTCTTAATTCCAGGTACCTAAATAATCAAATAACCTCATCAAAACTACAATGATTTTTTAAATTACTAAAATTTGGCGGTTAACTTTAAATTAAACCTGCGGGAGGTAAGATAGTTGGGCACGGCATATTGACTTGCCTGTCCGGATTGATTGCCAACGGTTTTAATCCACATATACGATATGGTATTATTGATATCCAAAAGATTAAAGACTTCGAAACTTAACCACATATCCTTAAAAACAGTTAAAACACTACCTTCCTTAAATTCCTTAGATTCGCTGATTAACACTTTTGAAAATCCAATATCTACCCGTTTATACGGTTTCATTCGAAAAACCTGATCGTACCGTTCTTTATCGGGAGAAGTAAATGGAAGTCTGCTGCCGTAATGTAAACTCAGGTTCATTTTATATGACGGATTCATGGGCAGATAATCCTGGAAAAAAAGACTAAAGTTAAACAGTTGATCGGTTGGTCGTGGATAATAACCGGGTTCAATCTTCTCTCCCTCATTAATATAATAAAAATCTCCCTCAATATCTTCCTTGGTTTGCATAAGCGATAAGCTTGCCCACGATTCAATCCCTTTTACAAATTCACCATTAATTTTCATATCCAATCCGGCGGCATAACCATGGGCCATATTTTGTGCCGAATAATCGATATGTACATTATCAATTTTATAGGGAATTAAATCATTCAAAATTTTATAGTACACTTCGGTAGTCAGTTTAAAAGGTCTTTGCCAGGCTAAAAATTGAAAATCATTACCCAACACAAAATGAATAGATTTTTGAGATTTTATCGTTGGATTAATGACTCCCTGATGATCTTTTATCTCTTTGTAAAAAGGAGGCTGATAGTATAAACCCGAAGCAAACCGGAATAACATATTCTTCTCCCAATCGGGTTTGTACGAAACCGATAACCTTGGTGTAACTATAAACTCACGGTTAAAATCCCAATACTGAAACCGAACGCCTCCATTAATAAACAATGCTGCATTATTGGTTAATTTTCGCTGGTAAGTATCCTGAATGTAACCTGTAATACGGTTTGTGTGGAGTGTATTTTTAGTTTTTGCAGCTTCGTATAATTCAATCGATTCGCCATTGTAGGGTAACGAATAACCGGCTGAATCGAGCATCTTCCACTGGTTTATTTGATCATCAATTCGTTCCACATTATATTTTAATCCCCAACGTAATTTATGATCAGCTTTGTAATATCCACCTTTAAAAGCAGCTGAGTACACATTGGCTGTAAGATAATTCCGGGCATGATTTAAAAAGGTGCCTACTCCGATATTCATAATACTATCGCCATACGTTTCAGAGCCAATCGTATTGTCCAGTTCGTTTAAATAGTACTGTCCTAGAATATCATACGTTTCCTGCTCAAGGGTTTGAAACGCTGACAGCAGAAGTTTGAGTGATACATTTTCGTTAGGATGGTAATTGGCTGTAAAGGCTCCCATATAAGTTTCAAACTTATCCAATTCGTTGCCATCGTAATAAATACGCAAACTCAATGCATTATCAATGGTTCCAAAAGAAGTTTCGCGACTTTCGGGAACAAACTGATAGCTGTTTAAGGCATAGTTACCCAAGAAATCAAAATCGAGGTATCGATTAACTTTATAGGTAAAGTAGGCTTGTAAATCGTAGAACCGGGGGTTATAACTTCCTTCCGTTTCCAGTGTGTTTAAAATATATTTTGATGTTTTATACCTAAACCCTGTGTTATAGGTAAATTTACCATCTTTAGAGATATCTTCCACATGGGCACTGCCCCCCAACAAACTCATTGAAACCGTTCCGGAAAATTCTAAGGGCTTATTATAACGAATATCCAAAACCGAAGACATCTTATCTCCAAATCGGGTTTCAAACCCTCCGGAAGAAAATTGAATGGAAGAAACCATATCAGAATTCAAAAAACTCATTCCCTCCTGTTGGCCTGAACGAATTAAAAGAGGCCTGTAAATTTCAATATCATTTACATAAACCAAATTTTCATCATAATTACCACCCCGTACGGAATATTGTGAACTTAATTCGGTATTGGAAGAAACGCCAGGCAAAGTTTTAATAATGGATTCTAAATTACCGGATATATCAGGATTTAATTGAATATCTTTCTTTTCAATTTTTATCAGGTTATTTTCAGCTCCCCCCTCTCCCACAACAGAAACCTCTTCAATATTACTTACCGAAATATTTAATACAATATCTAACTTTTTTACCTTTTCTTTCTGATCGTTTATTTTAAACTCCCGTGTTTCGTAGCCAATACAACTTACCTGGATTAATACATCACGATGGGCAGGAATGGATAAAAGATACGAGCCATCTTTTTGAGAAATTACACCGGTATTATTCGATATATTGCGTATGTGTGCATCGCTTACAGGGTTTCCTTCAGCATCAATTACTTTTCCTTTAAGCTCAACTAAATTTTGAGCATTTATTTGCCATGAAGAAATAAATAGGATAAAAAAAATTATATATTTTATATAAGGTTTTATCATTTTCTCGTTCATCAATCAGAATAATAACCCATAAAAACAGAATTTATTTCAATTTAACCCAAAGAAAAGTTTTCTGTTAAGCTTAAGCAATATTATTCGTTTATTATCAAAATAATTTCTAATTTTATTCTTGAAAAATACAAAAATAAACAGAATGATTGAGCAAAAGGAAATAATTCTGCCTGCATTTAAACGAGGCTATCATATTATTACCAGCCATATTACAAAAAATATTGGCCAATTGCCTGAACAAGGGCTTTTACACCTGTTTATAAAACATACTTCAGCGGCATTAACCATTAATGAGAATGCAGACCCATCGGTAACTGTTGATTTTGAAAATTTTATGAATCATCTGATTCCGGATGGAGATGCGCTTTATTCACATACAATGGAAGGTCCCGATGATATGGCCGCTCATTTAAAATCATCTACCTTTGGGCAATCATTAACCATACCAATCACCAATCACAGATTAAACCTTGGCACCTGGCAGGGAATTTATTTATGCGAATTCAGAAATCATGCAACCAGCAGAAAACTCATCCTAACTATTTATTATTAAATAATTTTTAATTCATAGGCTGAGTTGCGCAAAGAAAACAAAAGTTTCACGAAGATTTCTCTGCGGAACTTTGTAAATCTTAGCGATGCTTTACGTAATACTTTGTTTAAAAAGCGTAAAAAAATGTTGTAAAAACATTTTGCTTATACCAGCCATTTAAGTATTTACATTTTATAAAAACATGTTTTACACAATCATTTTATTGTTGGTGTGTTTTTAAATTAGTGTTACCTTTGTTGTAACAAAAATTCGGACCAAAAACGAATTGATTTGAAAATTAGTAAAGTAATATATTACTACGTTATTGCTATTCAGGTAGGTTACCTAAAACGTTTTGGTGGCCTATAGTATTTTCCTGTTCAATATTCACAGGTTTTTATAAATCAATAAATTTTTCTAACTTATCATCTTTAAAATTGATTAAAGGAATAAAATCATTAAATAATTATAATATGCAAAAATTACTATTATTAGGAGACGAAGCGATTGCTCAGGGAGCTCTTGATGGCGGGATATCCGGTATTTATGCTTATCCGGGGACCCCGTCGACAGAAATTACAGAATATGTACAGGCATCAAAATATGCCAAAGAAAATAATATTCATAGTACCTGGTCGGCCAATGAAAAAACAGCCATGGAAGCATCATTAGGAATGTCATATGCAGGTAAGCGGGCCATGGTTTGTATGAAACATGTAGGATTAAATGTAGCTGCCGATGCCTTTGTTAACTCAGCCATCACCGGAGTAAACGGAGGATTAATTGTTGTTGTAGCAGATGACCCTTCCATGCACTCATCGCAAAACGAGCAGGACTCAAGATTTTACGGTAAATTTGCCATGATACCTATGCTCGAGCCTACCAGTCAGCAAGAGGCTTACGAGATGGCGTACCATGGCTTTGAACTATCGGAAAAATATAAGCTTCCGGTATTATTAAGAATTACCACACGTTTAGCTCACTCACGAGCAGGAGTTCAAACGCTGGCAAAGAAAGCACAAAATGATAATTCATTACCCTCGGACCTTCGGCAGTTCGTACTTTTACCGGCGATAGCAAAGAAAAACTATAAAAAATTAATTGGAACGCAGGCTGGTTTAGAGGTTGCTTCAGAGGAATCTGAATTTAATCAATACATTAATGGTGAAGATAATAGCCTGGGAATCATTACCACAGGAATTGCCTATAATTATTTGATGGAGAACTTCCAGGATAAAGAGCTTTCACATCCGGTACTAAAAATCGGACAATATCCTATTCCCCGCAAACAGATAATGAAAATGATTAATGAGTGTAAAAAAATACTCGTCATTGAAGAAGGATATCCAATTGTAGAAGAGATGCTGAAAGGATACCAGGAAGCAGGAACACCAATTACCGGAAGACTTGACGGTACATTGCCACGAGATGGTGAGTTAAATCCAAATATTGTAGCCACTGCTCTAGGTCTGAAAACAGTAACCGACGAATCGATTCCTGAATTGGTTAAAAACCGTCCACCATCCATGTGTGTGGGATGTGGTCATATTGAAGCATACAATGCACTAAATAAAGCGTTGGCAGATTATAGCGAAGGTCGTGTTTTTTCTGATATCGGATGTTATACGTTAGGTGCACTGCCTCCATACAATGCTATTAACTCATGTGTTGATATGGGCGCTTCGATAACCATGGCAAAAGGAGCTGCCGATGCCGGAATGGTTCCTTCTGTTGCTGTTATTGGCGACTCCACATTTACCCACTCGGGTATTACAGGCTTAATTGATTGTGTAAGTGAGAAATCACCGGTTACAATCATTATTTCTGATAATTTCACCACGGCTATGACCGGTGGACAGGACTCAAAGGCCCTTGGTAAAATTGAAGATATTTGTAAAGGCGTTGGTGTTGAACCCGATCACATTAGAGTATTCAGGCCTACCAAGAAAAACCTCGATGAAATGATAGAAATCATGAAAGAAGAATTGGCTTACAACGGAGTATCCGTTATTATACCCCGAAGACAATGTGTTCAAACCATGAAAAATAAAGAACTTGCCGAAAAGCTTGTTCAGTTAAATTTAAAATAAACTTCCATTAGTAGATTTTATTCATTGCAAAAAAATAATCATATGAAAACAGATATCGTTTTAGCAGGAGTTGGAGGACAGGGAATATTATCCATAGCTGCCACTATAGGTATGGCAGCCTTACATAATGATCTTTACTTAAAACAAGCTGAAGTACATGGAATGAGTCAGCGTGGCGGTGCCGTTCAGTCGCATATGCGAATCTCTGACAAAGAAATTGCTTCGGACTTAATTCCAATGGGCGCAGCAGATATTATTTTATCGGTAGAACCGATGGAGTCGTTAAGATACCTTCCTTTTTTATCCAACGATGGATGGTTGGTTACAAATATCACTCCATTTGTAAATATCCCTGATTATCCGGAGAAAGAAACTATCTTAAGCGAGGTAAAGAAACATAAAAATCATATTGCAATTGATGCTGACCATATTGCGAAAGAAATTGGCTCTAAACGCTCATCCAACATAGTTATGCTGGGTGCGGCAAGCCCGTTTTTTAATGTCCCTTTTGAAAGTTTCGAGGAAGGAATTCGTAAAATCTTTGGCCGTAAAGGCGAAGATATTGTCAATGTAAATTTAAAAGCCCTTAGGGCAGGAAGAGAATTTACTGAGAAAAACCGATAAACTTTAACAGAATAAAAAAATCTAAAAAATGTCATGATCTATTCATGACATTTTTTTTATTTTTACAATCATTCATCATTCATCAAGGATAAAATGATTTCTATATTCAAACGATCGAAACCTTTTGATCAGATAATTATCATATACTGTTTCATTACGGGCATTTATATTCTTTTAGGACAACACCAACTAAATCAAATTGCGCCCCACCTGCTTATTCGCATTGTTTTTATAATGATTAGTATTTTTTTCATTCAAGCGGATAACACTAAAAATAAGGGGTTTCTCTTTTTGCGAAACTTTTATCCCTTGCTAATGCTCATTTTCTTTTATTCGGAAACAGATTACTACAATAATTTAATATTTGAAAATCTTGATCCTTATATTATAAAACTTGAATACCTGATATTTGGCTCCCATTTATCGTTGAAATTCTCAGCATTAATGCCTGAAAGATGGTTTAGTGAATTAATGTACTTTGGATATTTTTCTTATTATCTGATGACTTTTGGTATTCCTCTTCTATTTTATATCAAGAAACGAAATGAGTTTCCCCGAATAATGTTTATGACTATTTTTTCTTTTTGTTTATACTATATGCTATTCTTTTTATTTCCAACTGTAGGACCTCAATTCTATTTTCCAAAAGAACAACAAGTGGTTCCTGAAGGATACTTTTTTCAGCAATT
>DATFIZ010000136.1:0-3425 GCA_035269575.1 Bacteroidales bacterium
AATGGCTCAGGTGGTGAAAATTATTGGCGATGAAATAACATTACAGGTTTTTGGTGGTACCGAAGGTATCCCTACCAATGCCGAAGTGATGTTTTTAGGACGCCCTGCTACCTTAAAGGTAAGTGAAGAACTTTCCGGACGATTTTTTAACGCATACGGAGATCCTATTGACGGAGGCCCTGAAATTGAAGGTGAAGAGAGACAAATTGGAGGCCCTTCGGTAAATCCGGTACGACGAAAACAACCCTCAGAATTTATTCCTACCGGTATTGCCGGTATCGACCTGAATAATGCCCTGGTTACGGGACAGAAGATTCCTTTCTTTGCCGACCCTGACCAGCCCTTTAACCAGGTAATGTCGATGGTAGCCCTTCGTGCAAAAGCCGATAAAATTATCCTGGGAGGGATGGGATTAACCAACGACGATTATTTATATTATAAAAATGTTTTCGACAATGCTGGGGCGTTAGACCGGATTATAAGTTTTGTAAATACAACAGAAGATCCACCGGTAGAGCGTCTGTTGGTACCTGATATGGCATTAACGGCAGCCGAGTATTTTGCTGTAGACAAAAAACAAAAAGTGTTGGTGCTTTTAACCGATATGACTCTTTTTGCCGATGCATTAAGTATTGTTTCGAACCGTATGGACCAGATTCCTTCAAAAGACAGTATGCCCGGTTCACTATACAGTGATTTAGCCAAAATTTATGAAAAAGCGGTTCAGTTCCCGGAGGGTGGTTCCATTACGATTATTGCTGTAACAACCCTGTCGGGTGGTGACATTACACATGCTATCCCTGATAATACTGGGTATATTACCGAGGGACAGCTTTTCTTACGTAAAGATACGGATATAGGAAAAGTAATTGTCGATCCGTTTAGAAGTTTATCCCGGTTGAAACAGTTGGTTATTGGTGATAAAACACGCGAAGACCATCCGCAGGTGATGAATGCTGCCGTTCGGTTATATGCCGATGCAGCCAATGCCAGAACAAAACTGGAGAATGGTTTCGACCTAACAGATTACGACGAGCGGACCCTTGAATTTGCGGAAGATTATTCGAAAAAATTACTGGCGATTGATGTGAATATCGAGGTGGACGAAATGTTATCCACAACCTGGAATTTATTTGATAAATACTTTAAACCTGCAGAGGTAGGGATTAAAAAGAATTTTGTAGAGAAATACTGGCCAAAAGATAATTAAGTTAAATAGTTTAGCGCCTGCCTGCCGACAGGCAGGCTTAGAACTAAAAACTGAAAAACTGTAAAGTTTATGGCAATAAAGTTTCAATATAATAAAACATCATTACAGCATCTGAACAAACAGCTTAAAATGCGTTTACGGGCTCTACCTACTTTGCAAAGTAAAGAAGCCGCCTTGCGTATGGAAGTGAAGCGTGCTAAAGATCAGTCGGAAGAGCTGCTCCGAAAACTCGAGAAGCAGATGAAAGAGTATGAAGATATGGTAAGGCTTTGGGGCGAATTTGAGGAGGATCTTATTACGGTTAAAGATGTTAAAATGTCCTTTAAGAAAATTGCCGGTGTGAAAACACCTATCTTAGATGATGTGATTTTTGAAATCAAGGACTTCAGCCTGTTTAATAAACCCAGTTGGTTTTTGGGCGGAGTTCAGATTATTAAATCATTAGTGAAAATATCTATCGAAAGTGATTTTTTCTTACGAAAAATGGAGCTTTTAGATTATGCCAGGAAAAAAACGACACAGAAAGTGAATCTCTACGAAAAGGTTCAAATACCTGGTTACGAAGAAGCCATTTCGAAAATTAAACGTTTCCTTGAAGATGAGGAAAATCTTTCGAAGTCGGCGCAGAAAATTGTTAAGAAAAGACAACAAGATAAGGAGGCTGCCTGATGATTACGCCAATGATAAAATATTCTTTTTTAATTTATCATGAGGATTATATTCCTTTTCTTGAGCACCTTCAGGAATTCGGAGTTCTTCACATCATAGAGAAAAAGAAAGAAATAGACGATAACATAAAATCATCGCTACATCAGATTAGTGAGATTAACAAAACTTTAAAGTTCCTTGAAAAGAGAGAGCAGGAAGAGCAGGAAGTTAAAGGAAAACAGGAAGAGGTTCCTGTGGTTGAAAATGTAAAGGAACTAAACATTGAACTGTCGGAGATAGAACAGGATCAGTCTTCGTTAAATAAAGATATTCAAAAAGCTGAGCCATGGGGTGATCTTACGCCGGAGATGAAAGAAAAAATGGCGGAGCTAAATATCAAACTGCGCTTTTTTGAATGTAGCGAAAAGAATTTTAACGAACAGTGGAATGAGGATTACTATCTACAAATCATTAACCGGGAACATGGCAGGGTTTATTTTGTGGTATTTCAGCAATCGAATGAAGAGATAGCAATTGATGCAGAAGAAATAAAACTACCTGAAGAACCATTGTCGCAGCTATTGAAAAGACGCGAAGAAAATAAAAAACGGGTAGAAGAGATTCAGGCCACTTTTGATGAATATGCAGCAAAATATCAGCATCAGTTAAGAGAAAAGCGACATAAGCTTCAAAATGAAACAGATTTTGAACTGGCGATAAACCATACCGAAAAGCAAGCCGAAGAGAAAGTGATGTTGCTCGAGGGATGGGTTCCTGAAGATAAAAAAGTTGATCTGGAAAAGTTTCTCGACAATCAGGATGTGTATTATATTTCTTCGAAACCTTCGGAAGAAGATAAGGTGCCTATTAAATTGAAAAACAATAAGTTTTCCAGGCTTTTTGAACCTATCAGCGATTTATTTGATATGCCTGATTATAAAGAGTTGGATTTAACGCCGTTTTTCGCACCGTTCTTTATGATGTTTTTTGGGTTTTGTGTAGGCGATACCGGTTATGGATTACTTATTTTAATTGGCACGCTGATTTTTAGACAAAAAGTGAAAAAAAGCATGAAACCTATGTTTACACTGGCCGCTATATTAGGTGGAGCTACGGTAATTATGGGACTTATTTCAGGGACCTTTTTTGGTGTTGAGCTGATAGAAGTACAGGCATATCCCTTAAAAGATATTATTTTAGAACCCCTTCAGTTATTCTGGTTTTCTATTGCTGTGGGTGGACTCCAGATCTTTTACGGCATGTTTATTAAAGCAGCCAATGAGATCAGACAGGGAGGAAGTTTAAAATATGGATTATCAACCATGGGATGGATTTTGTTAGTATTAACGTTTGGTACTTTTATCGCACTGGAGCAATTTGGTGTTAGCACTGAGGGTTTTGGAATAATAAAAAATATAGGACTGGGCATTAGTATTGCAATGATTTTGCTTTTTGCTAATCCTGAGAAAAATATGATTGTCAGCGTATTCTCCGGTCTTTATGATGTATACAACATGATAACCGGTGTTTTTGGTGACTTACTATCCTACATTCGTTTATTTGCATT
>DATFIZ010000137.1:0-31654 GCA_035269575.1 Bacteroidales bacterium
CCATCCCTTTGGGTGGAATAGCTATAAAACGGGATATGGATAAGAAACTACAGTTTAAAATTAACCGCATCCTGCGAAAAAGTGTTGAGTATGCTTTTGAAAATCCTAAATCGGCATACCCTTATATCAAAAAACATGCCCAGGAAATGGATGAGGAAGTGATGTACAAGCATATTGAATTGTATGTAAATAATTATACGCTTGATTTGGGTAATGATGGGAAAGAAGCCATAAAAAGCCTGTATGAAAAAGCGTCATCTTTAGGAATTATTTCCCCAATGAATCAACAAATATTTTTAACTTAGCAAACTCAAAAAGTTTAAATGGTAAAGTTATGATTATAGTAACAGGAGCAGCCGGGTTTATCGGCAGTAATTTAGTAAGTAAATTAAATGATGAAGGTTTTAAAGATATCGTTTTAGTGGATGATTTCTCGCGCGAAGAGAAAAATAAGAATTTTGAAGGAAAAGAATTTACGCAAAAAGTGCATCGTGACGATTTGATTGAATGGCTGGATGCCAATCATAAATTGGTACAAATTATTTTACATATTGGAGCACGAACCGATACTGCTGAATTTGATAAATCCGTATTTGAAAAATTGAATATTGGTTATACTCAGCGGGTATGGAATAAATGCGTTGAATACGGGTTGCCTTTAATTTATGCTTCGTCTGCTGCAACTTATGGAGGTGGTGAGCTGGGCTATGATGATAACCATGAGGTGATTGAAAAATTAAAACCGCTAAACCCATACGGAGAATCGAAAAATGAGTTTGATAAATGGGCCCTGCAGCAGGAACACAAGCCATATTTCTGGGCCGGGTTAAAATTCTTTAATGTTTACGGTCCTAATGAATATCATAAGGGACGTATGGCGTCGGTAATTTTTCATGCGTATAATCAAATTTCTGACACGGGGAAAATGAAACTTTTCCGGTCGCACCGGCCCGATTTTAAAGACGGGGAGCAATTGCGTGATTTTATTTATGTGAAAGATGTAGTGGATGTTATATTTTTTCTGATGAATCATCGTAAAGATTCAGGAATCTATAACCTGGGGACAGGAACAGCCCGCTCATTTCTTGACCTGACCAAAAACACCTTTAAAGCCATGGGCGTTGAAGAGAATATTGAATTTATGGATACGCCTGAAGATATTCGCGATAAATACCAGTATTTTACCGAAGCAAACATGAACAAGCTAAGATCAATAGGCTATGATAAACCTTTTACTTCACTGGAGGAAGGAGTGAAGGATTATGTGCAAAACTATTTGATGGATCATAAGTATAATTAGTATTGGAATTACAGGCAGCCTTGGTTGCTTTACTTTGTTTATATGGTCGGGCAGGGAATCATCTTGCGCTTTTCACGATCCGTAACCCCCTGGTTGAACTGGAAAACAACCGAAATTTCATGCGAGCCACCGGTAAATCCCGACAGTTTAGAAATGGTTAAATCATAGCTGTATCCTATTTGAAACTGGTCAACTTTAAATCCGACCAAAAATGCCAATGCATCGTTACTGGTAAGATCCTTAAATACCGGAATGCCTCTGTACCATACACCAATTACCAAAGGCATCTGGTACCAGTATAACCCTAAATCGAGCTGACTGTATTGGTCTTGCATTTTAAATAAAAATGATGGCGAAAGACTTTGTCCACTCGACCAGCTATAACGGTCGAGAATTGTAAATTTGCTTCCCCCATACAGGGTAAATTTATAGGGGTCCTGTTTTATATCTCCTGTTAACGATCGGTTTGGTTTTAGCATCCTGTCCCATGTAAAACCAAGCCAAAAATTATTATTAAACGCTAATACCGAAAAGGAAGCATCAATATCCGATTTCCGTTCTAAAATGGGGATTTCTGCAGTCCCTTCTGTTTCAGGATTTTCCAATTCATCTCCAAAAACAAGATCGTCAAAGGCAATGCTGCGCTGGGTATAGAAAAAACTTAACCCGGGGCTTATCCTCCATCCTGAGTTAAGCTTAAATTTGTAAGAATAGGCTACGCCAACATTCGTAGTGGCCAGGTTACTCGTCCCTGCCTGTTCGCGATACATCAATACGCCTACTCCGCTATTCAAATGCGGGAAATAATGATCATACGAAAGGGCATACGTTTGAAAAGCCCTGGTTATTGAAGGCCACTGGTTTCTATAATTGGTCGCAATCCTGTCACCATCTGTCGACCCTGCAAAAGAGGGTGCTAAATATAAGGAACTGGCATAAAACTGCGAAAATTGAGAATCCTGGGCTACAACTTTAACTTGTGCTATTATAATAAATAAAAAAATATAGACCTTCCTTGTCACAATTGTTAGCTTCCTTTTAAATATGCTTTCTTAGTTAGCCTTATTTCCGGCTTTTTAAATCATAAAAATAAATAAAAATAAAATCTTATAATACTTTAGTTATAAACACCATCCAATCAACTAAAAATACAGGATGTTAATTACCGGATTAAAGTCACATCTCCCGCAAGTTCAAAGGGTCTTCCATTCGTGAAGGTCCCTTCTGCTTTCCATACGTAAACATCCGATTTAGCTTCTTTCCCTCCTACTTTTCCATTCCAGCCCATGTCCAGATCATTGGTTCTGAAGATTAATTCTCCCCAGCGGTTATAAATGAGCAATTCATATTCAACCACTCCCTTGTAAACCGGTTTGAAGATATCGTTTATACCATCTTCATTAGGAGTAAAGGCATTAGGAAAGGCTATATCCCCTTCGCCAATTACTTTTACGGCTCTTTCTTTGATCAACGAATCAACACAGCCCTGGCTGTTGGTAACCACTAATTTCACATCATACTCCTTAGGAATTTCATCATCCGGAGGCTTTTCATAATAATGCGTAACATTGGTGGCTATAGAAGTTTTTCCATCGCCAAAATCCCACAGATATGAACAACCGGAAGTATCGTTACATTCAGACTGATTATAAAATTCTACCCGTGCGGTTAGCGTTTCGGCATCCAGCATGGATACAGGAGGCAACAATTCAAAGTAAGCTACAGGATTCGAATAAACGCTTATCTTTTTATATTCATAATCTTCTCCTCCCTCACCGGTAGCTGTTAATTTCACATTATAAACACCCGGTTCAGTATAAGTATGGGTTATTTCTGCTCCCTGGCCAGTTTCTCCGTCGCCAAAATCCCAGGTATATTCATATACTTCGGAATACATTGAACCTGCAGCAATAAAATCAACATCCAGTCCTTCGTCCAGACAGCCACCATCAATATTGGTGGTAAAATCTGCATTAACATCCGGAGGTAATATGGTTACTGTACGGGTTAATGTATCATTACAAGTGCTGGTTTGACTCGTAACCGTAAGGGTTATGTCCTTTTCCCCCCAATGTCCATAGTCAAAGTAATTGGGTTCCACGTCCGTTGAGGTCGTTACATCCAAATCACCAAATTCCCACAGATAGTCAAAAGGCCCGTCATTGGTAAAGTTATCCAGGATAACTCTGTTCTCAGGAAATTTCTGTACAACCGGACTGGCATCAAACGAAACAATGGGTTGAGCATAAGCTGTTACCTGTTTGGTGATGGTATCCCAGCAATTGTATTCCGAGGAGGCCTTTAACAATACATTGTAGGTTCGGTCTACATTCCAGGTATTCACAAAACGGTGTACCGGATTCTCCTGGTTCGAGGTATTTCCGTCGTCAAAGTTCCAGTAAAAATACCTGGCGGGTGAAGTAGATTCATTGATGAAGGAAGAAACAAAAGGGCTACAACCTGATTCATCGTAAGTAAAATCAGCTATAACATCAGGATATACACTGAGTTCTAAAGAGGTGCTGTCTTTACATCCTTCAGTAGTTCCTACCCACAACTCAAGAGTATAATTCTGTACCGTATCGATTAATGTGTTGGGATAAATATGGGTAGTGGTTACATCTGTTGTATTTGTCGTTCCATCGCCAAATCGCCATTCGAACAGGTCGTCTCCTACCGATTCTTTTTCCATATAAGATTCGAGGGGTGGGCAGGACGAAGTATTATCAATAAAGAATTTTGCCAATGGCTGGTGGTAAACGGTAACCACTGCACTGGTATCATCGGTACAATAATTAGGTGACTGTACAGTTAAATCAACGGTATATGTTCGTTCGCTTGTACGACTTGAATTGTAAAATGTATGCGACGGGTTCTCAATCCCTGTGGTAGCTCCATCGCCAAAATCCCACGTGTACTTGGTCGATGAAGGAACAACGGATAAATCAGTAAATTGAATAGCTAAAGGATTACATCCGGCATCATAATTCATCGAATAAGAGGCTTCCACATATTCAAATACCGTTACGGTATCGATATATTCTGATGTGCAACCATGTTCGTTCTCTGCAACCAGTCTTACCTGATAGGGACGCAAACTGGTGTCTGAATTCTCGTAGGTATGCGTAAAATCATCTTTGTTTGTTGGGCCTTCGGGAACGCCGTCTACCAGCCACTGGTATGTATTGGAAGCATTACCAATGGAAGTATTTTGGATAGTGGTAGTAAAAGACGGACAGCCCTGATTCTCTTCAATCGAATAATCGGCAATAACTTTTGAGTAAACCGTAACATTATCGGTATGTGAATCGGTACAGCCTTTTTCCGATTCGGCAGTCATTACTACCGTAAAGGTTTTATCGTTGGTTGTATTGTTTGTGAACGTTTTGTTTACCGGACTGGATGTAGTGGTTAATGAGCTACCATCGCCAAAGTTCCAGTTCATTGTATACGTTCCGCCTCCGGTGGATGTATTGGTAAATACCACATCGGATGGGTTGCAGGCATTGTTTTGTACATAAGAAAAATCGGCAATGATCGATGAATGGATCGTAATCCCTCGTTTTAACGTATCGTAACATCCATGTCCGTTCCCTACTATTAAGGTAAGACTGTCGGTACGGCTCGTTCCTGAAGTATTGTGGTACGTCTTTGAGAATGAGGATGTAATGGTACTGTCTGCACTTCCTAAATTTAAATTATCATCATCCCAGAACCAGTAAAATTCTGTACCCGAAGAATTGTTGGAAATATTTACGGTTAAAGGAGAACAACCTTCCGACAGATCAATATCAAAGTCAGCATTCGTATATGGATAAACTTCAATATTACCTGTAGTGTCATTTGTACATCCATTGGTTGATGTAACTTCCAGATTTACATCATAAAGTTTAATAGCGGGGGTGGTATTTATAAACTGATGTGTAGGTTCAGGGACAGATGATGTGGTACCATCTTTAAAATCCCAGGTATACTGATTGGCATTGATAGAATAATCCCTAAAGGTAAATTTAAATGGATTACAGCCTATGGTATCTATAGGGCCGAAATCAGCCAGGGCTTCGGCAAAAACCGTATCGGTTCTGGAGAAAGTTTTTGTACAGGCAGCATTTCCATTGCTTACGGTCAATGTAACATCATAAATATCGTTCGCATTGGTTGTACTTGTATTGCGGGGGAATACATGGGTTTGTGGGTCTGCTGAAGGTGAGGTTATATCTATCGTTCCATCCCCATCAAAATCCCATGCATACTCACTAATTCCAGGATAGTATGTAGGAGTAACCGTAATGGTATCCGGTGAGCAACCCGAAGATGCATCCATGGTAAAAAATGCGCGTACCCGTGGATGAACCCTTATCATTTCCGTATTAAAATCCGTACATCCATATTCAGTTTCCACATCTAATCGTACATTACGATCAACGAATGTGGTATAATTTATATTTCTGAAAAGATGAGTCGTAGGATTTGAGTTTGAGGATGTCCCGTCGTCAAAGTCCCAGGTATAAGAAACATTTGGAAGGCTCGGATGTGCAATATTGGCCATAAGGGTAATATTGGTAGAATCGCAGACTTCGCTATCAGATGGAGCTATATTAGTAATGTGAATTTCAGGATAAGCAGTAATTGTATCGGTTTGGTTTGTACTGCAAAGGCCATCGGAACTGGATACCGTTAAGGATAAATAATGTTGGCTAACTGCATCGGTAACATTTGAATAGGTTGTTGGATTTGCTGGCTGTGGAGCGGTTGAGTTCGGTGTTACACCATCATCAAACTCCCACAGGTAATCAATGCCGGTACCTTTCGACTGGTTGGTAATATTTACTTCTAATGGAGAACAACCATCGTTTTCATCGAGCACAAAATCGGCTTGTGCCCTGTAGACCAGAACATCCCGGTAAACGGTGTCGGTACATCCGTATTGTGATTGAGTTACTAAACGTACCGGATAGGTCTGGTCACTGTTGGTGGTATTGGTATAGACCTTATTAAAAGTGGTTACGGTAGAATCGGTATTCGTGTTTGAACCATCGCCAAAAGTCCAGTAAAAATTCGAAGCAATATGTTCACCATGAGGCGAAGTTCGGGTAAACTGAATGGTGTCTGTGTTGCATACTCTTCCGGTATCCAGGGCAAAAGCAGCCTGTACTTCGGGATACACCGTAATGGTATCGCGCCAGATTTTCACACATCCTTCATTGTTAAAGGCTTGTAATTCTACTGGGAAGTGGGTTACAGTATCACTTGTATTAATATAGGTATGCATTTCGGATGCAAAAGTTGCTGCATCCAGTCGATTACCATCTCCATAAAAAAGGGATACAGAATCTTCTCCTGTTGAACTATTTGTAAAAGTAACCTCCAGTGGAGAGCATCCGGCCTGTATATCCTTGGTAAATTCACCATCCAGATAGGGGAAAACAGATATTGTTCTACGTGCGGTATCTTTACAAAAGTATGGAGAGGTAGTTATAAGCTCAACGATAAAATCAGTTGTGTCATTAGGATCAGAATGCTGAAATTCATGGGTTTCATCTCCTACTGTATTGGATGACTCACCATCTCCAAAAATCCATTTATATTTATCTAAATTACCATAGGAACTATCGGTAAAGGCGACAGGTAGTGGATTGCAACCTATTAAAGTATCCGGGGTAAAATGAGCATGTATTTCCGGGAATACCCGTATTTTTTTCTCGATAATATCGGGGCAATCTTTTTTCTTGTCATAAGCAAGCAGCCTTAGGGTATAGATGGAATCTTTATTGGTATTATTATAATAGGTATGTGTAAAGGTAGGACTCATGTTTGTATCAGCGAAATAATCATAATTACGATCATTTTCAAAATCAAACAGGAAAGTATCGGCTTTTAAGGAAAGATTATTAATCTCTACGGAAAAAGGTGCACAACCAATATTTTCATCTAACGTAAAATAAGCTTCTGAGTTTTCATAAATTTCGATGGAGACCTGCAATGTTGTATCCGGAAAACAAGGTCTTCCAATCGTAACTTCATAGGTGTGAATACCAACCGGTAAAAAGGCACTAGGGTCAGCAATGGTAGGATCATCCAAATAAATCTCACTCCCCGATGGACTTGTCCAGAAGTAGGATAATCCGCCATTAGCCTTTAACTGAACTTCATCTCCATAACAGGTGGTTATAATATCTGTACCACTTTGCACAACGACTGCACCACCTCTGTTCTCTTTAAAGTCAGAAAAATAACCATAAGCGCATCCTCCTCCTGAAGTTACTCCATTGATTGTTCCCAGATGAAAAACATTTTTAAGGTTACGAATACGAATGGGATCCCCTACAGGCAATCCATTTTGTAAACTGCTTGCATCTTTTAACACATAAAAATCTGCAATTCCTACAGGTTCAAAATGAGAATTATCTAAAAATGTGGTATAGGATAACCCTCCATCCAAAGATATTTCAAAATCATTTAAAGCATCCCCATGAGTCATTATATTTAAATAAAAGGCCTGATTTTTTGATCTTACAAAACTAACATCCAGGGAGCCGGTACATCCATCAATGGTAGGAACAATGGCTCCACCTAATTCATCCCCAAATCCAGAAACATGCCATACATAAACCGGTTTGTCTGCAACAATATAAACATAATCTTCACCGGCTCCATCCAAAAGATCGATGACCCGTTGAGAACCAGCTGCCCCGACTAATGGTAAGTTGACCATAGCCTGCCCCCGAATCTGATAGGATAAGGTTGTATTTGGTTCGGTTGTTAATACATAAACTTTTTCATTGCCATTACTATTATTAACCTCTCCTTTCATTACGATATATTCTTCTCCAATGGTCCACTTTCCATCAAGGTTCTTTACAGGAACCAGTTGATCGCCAATCATATCATAGGCTCCTCCTTTACGTGCTGAATCATCTCCAACAGTTACAGCAATCGGTTCGTTCGAGGTTATATGCACTCCGTTTAACCGGTCTCCAGCTAACCTGCTGGGTTCATCATTATCAGTAGTGAGTTTTCGTGGAACAAACAACAAAGTCATCCCGGGTTCATCTAAGGTAAAAGTATAGGGGCCAGGAAGAATATCATAGGATCTTTTAGGGAACGTTATTGTAATTTCAGTATTGGGTTTGGTAGCTGTTACAATAATCTGACTGAATGCCGGATCATTATTGAAATTATTATTATCCCACCGATCCTGGTAGGGTATCCAAAAATCATAACCTAAAGAATTGCTTCCTTTTAGGGAAAAAATATCAGGGTTATTTCTTTCCCGATGATATTCATAATATGCTGTGATATCTCTATCCGCTTGTATTTTTATTGCTGAATTACTAATGAAAGGACTAGGATCAACCGGGTTTTGAACGTAGTTGTTGTTCATTATTTTCACAATTTCGGTTTGATTTAGGAAAACCTCTTCGGTTAATGAAACTAAGGGATCAATAGTAACATAGATAGTGTCTAAGGCAGGATTGTGGGGTTGAGTAATCATGACATTGGTAATATCATCCGTATCCATTGCTGTTAAGGTAATATAAGCATTTCTTGGAGCGTCATGAAGGTTGGTTGCATAGGGTACAGCAAACCAAAATAAAGTATCTATCTGAGCGAAGGAACTATTTATAATAATAAAAACAGTTATTATAAATAAACAAATTTTTTTAAATTGCTTTCTCATTTTTCAAAATTTTGAACTAAAATTATCAATAAATGTTGAAAATAATAAACTATTATTATTGTTTTACGTAAAAAAAGCTAGAGTTCGTCAAAAATTTTACGTAAAATGTAACTAAAGGTTTTAATTTTTATTTTTATTTATCGTTATTAAATCCAAAATCATGAAAACAGCATATCCCTTTTTAAGATATATTTTCCTGATTGTTTTTACTTTATCTTTTAGTTTATCAGGGAAAACACAAACATACCTTTATGAAGATTTTGAATCCGGAGAGAAACCCGCCGGCTGGAGTTATATAAAATATAACACCTCCGAAGATTGGCAATACCTGGATGGAGGATTTTCTACTACAGGAAACCCTGGCACGGGGAAACCTCCCTATGCAAAAGAAGGGTATTACAATGCCATGTTTCATTTAGAAAGCTTTAGTGGTCAAAGAGTTAAGCTTGTACCACCTCCATTGGATCTGGAGTTTGCAATAAAGCCCGAACTGGCTTTCTGGCATGCCCAGAATGAACGATTTACACAAGAACAATGGAGAAATGATGAACTGAGGGTCTTTTATAAAGAACACGAAGACAGCAGCTGGAAACAAATTGCTGAATATACGAATAAGGTAAGTACCTGGACCGAACGCATTGTTCAATTACCGGACAGTGTTTTATCGAGTACATTCTATGTGGCTTTCGAGGGAAAAACCAACAATGGGTACGGAGTATGTATTGACAGTATAGCTATTGTAGAAAAAGGGATTATTCCAAGATATATCGAAAGTGTTGATGTAGCCCAGGCTTCAGGTGATTTTGTAGCAACTGAATCAATCGACAATCCAATTCTTAGAGTGGATATATCGGTTAAAGGAAATGAAGGACAAATCGTACTAGACTCTTTAGTAGTGCATTCTTTAAATACCAACGATGCAGACCTGTCAAATAACGGAGTTAAACTTTATGCCTCCGATGATGAATTATTCTATAATAGCTATTTAATTAAAAGCGGTACCAATTTTATTGATGGGAAAGCTACATTTACCAATATTAATCGTAATCTTCCTACAGGACTATCAACCTTATGGGTTACCTATGATATTGATGAAGATGTAGATCATGAAAAACATGAACATATTCTGGATGCAAAGATATTGGCCAATCATATTAAAATAAATAATGGCTATTACCCTATTGTAGATAAATCTCCAGAAGGAGAGAGAGTTCTCTATGAATCTATCTTTCATGATGATTTTGAAACGGATAAAGGATGGGAATTTACAGGTGAATTTGAATGGGGTATTCCTCAAGGTAAGGGTGGTATAACAAAAGGAGCTCCAGATCCTGAAGTTGCCGTATCCGGAGAAAAAATTATTGGTACCGATCTTTCAGGTCTTGGAGATTCAGAGGGTGATTATGAGCATAATCTAACGGATAGAGCAGATCAAGCTACTTCTCCATATGTTAATGCTAAATATTACAATGATACTTATCTTTATTATCATCGGTGGTTTAATATGGACTCTTATGACTCTGCTTCCGTTGATTTGAACACAGAAAAAGCAGATAACTGGGAAAGGTTCTGGAAAAACAGCGGAACCTCGATTAACAATCAATGGTACCAGGTCAAGTATAATACGAATAATGCAATTAGCCGGAAAGACAGTATCAGGGTTCGTTTTACCCTTGGCCCCACCAATGATTTTTGGAATTATTCAGGATGGAATATTGATAATGTAACCATTGTAGGAAATTATATTGGCAGGGATGTGGCCGTAACGGAGTGGATCGCTCCCTTTGGAGGTTGTGGGCTTACTGAGGAAGAGCTTGTTACGGTAAAGATTAAAAATTTTGCCGGAGAGCCCATGGATGAATCTTTACCCGTTAGTTTTTCATTTGATGGAGGAACAACGATATATTATGATACGATTTATACAACTATTCCCGTGGATGATTCATTAATACATACTTTTAACAAACCTGTTGATTTAACTTCCCCGGGATGGTATAACAATGTTTATGCCACAACGCACTTAGCCGGTGATGAAGATCAATCAAATAATAGATTTGATACTACACTTTTTATTACGCCAACGTATACTTTACCTTATACCCAAAATTTTGAAACCAATTACGGGTACTACTTAACCGGAGGGACAAATTCTACCTGGGAATATGGCACCCCGGATGGTTTTCTTATTGACAATGCAGCATCAGGAACCAAAGCATGGGTTACCAATCTGGATGGTGATTATGCACACAACGAGCTATCCTATTTAGAAAGCCCATGTTTTAATTTTGGCGGAACAGACTCCATTATCTTCGAATTTAAGTGTAAGGGATTATCCGAAGATCAAACCGATGGGTTAACTATTTTATATTCTTTTGATGAAGGTGAAACCTGGGATCCTCTGCCCAATGATCAGGACTATTATTGGAACTGGTATAACGAAGAGAATATAAGCACCTTGGGAATGCCGGGAATCGATTCTACTCAAGGAAAATGGTTAACTTACAGACAGCTGCTTCCTGATGAATTTAGTAACCAAAGTCTTGTAAAATTTCGTTTTATGTTTGCTTCTAATGAAATATCCTCAAATGAAGGTTTTGGAGTTGATGATATCAAAATTTACGAAGCTCCCAATGATGTTGGGGTTCGTTCATTGAATTATCCTTATGATGACTGTGAATGGAACGATACCACCCATGTTAAGGTATATATTAAGAATTACGGACCAACTGCCGTTAAAGTTGGCTCCAATATTCCATTGGTAATGAAATTTAACAACCATACCCTAAGAGACACGTTAACCCTGCTGGAAGATTTGGCAGTTGAAGATGAAATCTTATTTACCTTTGATTCCACAGTTAACATGTCCAATGCCGGTGAATACAACTTTACCCTTTACACCAAAATGGAAAGTAACCCGTTCCTTTATAGTGAAAGCTGTAACGATTCGTTGGTTTCTACTGCGAGTGTTCTGGGTATGCCTAATTACAATCCATTTCCTAATGTCATTGGAAAAGAACCCCCTATTAATTTTACACTTGATGCTGGAGAAGAATCCTCTGGAGTAGATTATACATCATATGCATGGAGTAACTCAGAATCAACTCGTGAAATTACTGTAGACTCAGAGGGTTTATACCATGTTACGGTTACAAATTCTGAAGGATGTACAGCTTCGGATACTGTTGAAGTGGTTAATTCTCAAATAGACTTAACCATGACACAAGTATATACTGAACTTGAAGATTCCTGTGAACGCGAAGACTTAACTGAACTATCCGTTCAGGTAACCAACAATAGCTTAAAAGACCTTGAACCCGCAACAGACTCGGTTAGTTTAGCCTACCAGATTAATGATGATACGATTGTTTCTGAAACTTTTACTTTATCATCAACTTTTACAATGGGCAGCACAAGAGACTTTACCTTTACTCAATGGGCCGATTTCAGGGAGGTGGATGATTTTGTCTTAAAGGTATTTACCAATGCTCCGGATGACCTGAACCAGAATGATGATACATTAACCTTTACTTTTAGCACAAAAGGTTATGTGGATATTAGTTTTGCCCTTGATACGATTTACTCATCGCAAGCGGATACATTATACCTTTCACCCTCGCCTTCATACGATAACTACACATGGAGTACCGGAGAAACAACGGATACCATTACACCCACAGACAACATCAGTAGATGGTACAAAGTTACCGTATCCGATAATTTTGTTTGTAGTTCGGATACTGATTCGGTATATGTTGAAACCTATGATATGGCTATTGTTCAACTGAACAGCCCCGAAACACGTTGTGAAGATAATTTGGCAGGGTCAACCGAAATTAATGTAAGAATAAAAAACCTTAGCGGAAACACCTATGATGCAACTACGCCGGTAACTTTTAGGTATAATTTTAACGGTGAGGGATGGAGTGAGATAACCCGTGAAATAGGTACAACACTATCTCCTGATCAGGAAACAGACCTGTACCTTTCTGACATTGACCGGCTGAATCCGGGCGATTATCATGTGGAGGTATTCCTGAAATCATCTTTTGATGCAAATCACAGCAATGACAGTGTTTCGCTTGAATTTGAAACCCACCCA
This sequence comes from Bacteroidales bacterium, assembly GCA_035269575.1. Lineage (GTDB taxonomy): Bacteria > Bacteroidota > Bacteroidia > Bacteroidales > UBA12077 > UBA12077. The sequence goes on from DATFIZ010000137.1 coordinate 13,081, forward strand.
TTGCCTTTCGTCGAACTGGCTTACGATACCATCTTTACAACCCAAGCAGATACAGTTGTTTTGGAAGCTACTCCTGGAAATGATTATTATTTATGGAATACCGGAGATGAAACAGAAACATTAGAGATATCGGATGAGCAATCTAGAAAATATATTGTTTCAGTAGAGGACATGCATGGCTGTGGAATAGATAAGGATTCAACACAAATAATTACATATGACTTAGGGATTTCGGATATTATATTCCCTAAAAATGCATGCTCACACAATACAAAAGAAAATGTTATTGTTACCATTAAAAATTATAGCAAAGATACATTAAGACCAGGTGACATCATTAACCTTGCTTATAAGATTAATGAATCTCCTATTGTAAGGGATTCATTAACTCTTGATGATTATCTTTTCCCCAGTTATACCAAAAACTATATTTTTAGTACTCAAGCTGACCTTTCAGAAATTGGTATTTATTATATTAAAGCTTTTACTGAATTTCAGCTAGATGCTAAAAATTCGAACGATACTTTATATGACGCAAGGATGACTTATGGTTTTCCAACAATTGAAATAGGTGATGACATCTACACAACTCAACCCGATACGGTACAAATAATTGCAGAACCAGGATTTATCAATTATAAATGGAATAATGGAGTAGAAGATGATACGCTAAACATAACCTATCCTGCATCTTATGAATATATTTTAACGGCCACTAATATTAACGGCTGCAGTGCAAGTGACAGTCTTACAGTTTACACGTATAATGTCAAAGCATCATCGCTGGTTGCTCCGGCTAACCAATGTGAACTTACCGATGCTGAGGAAATAACCGTTGCCGTTAAAAATAATAGTATGGATACTTTAGCTGGTGATGAGAACATCAGTGTAAGCTATACCATAAATAACGGCTCGCCGGTTAACGAAACCTTTACGTTAACGGAAACATTATATCCGGATCAAACCGTTAATCATACGTTTGCACAACCCGAGGATTTATCCGTTAATCAAGTTTATCAATTTGAGCTATTTGCTAAACTGGCAGATATTGATGTGGATTTGTATGATACAACCCTTACAGCCGTTGAATTCTTAAAACCTGATTTTGATCTGGGCAGTGATGTATTTGTTGAAGCAGAAGAATATATCATAGATGCCGGAGCGGAATATACTTCGTACCTGTGGTTTGATGGTTCAACAGCACAAACCTATACTGTAGATATCAACAATCAAAATCCTAACCAATACTATGCGGTTACGGTTACCAACAGCGGTGGCTGTGAAGCAACCGATTCGGTGAAAGTTACTTTTAACCTTTCTCCGGATATTGCTGTAACACATATGTATTCGCCCGAAGAAACTTGTTGGGTTGATGGAGAGTCGCAACCGGTAGAAATTGAAATTACCAATGCCGGAGCGGTTAACATTACTTCCGGAAGTGAACTTCAGGTAGGGTATAGAATTGCCAATGAAACACCTTTTACAGAATCTTATTTTTTATCAGCTGATTTAGCCGCCTCGGAAAGTATAAATTATACTTTTAGTCAGGAAATTGAATTTCCCGAAGGGGATGACTATCTAATTAAAACCTTTGCGAAATTACCCATTGATGAAAGTCCTGCCAATGACACCCTTGAAAGGATTGTGAATATAAGCTCTCCTGATGTAAGCCTGAGCCCTGATGACACGATTTACTTCAGTAATCAGGTAACCTTAAATGCTGGGAATTGGGAGTCATACCTATGGCAGGATGGAAGTACAAACCAGACTTTATTGGTTACCACAGAAGGGCTATACTCGGTAACCGTAACCGATTATATGGGTTGCCAGGGTTCCGATGAGGTATACTGTGCGAAAACCACAGGTATTGATAATGTAATCCTTGCTGATGATTATAAGATTACTTACTTTCCTAATCCGGTAAGCGAAGAGCTACAGATTATTATCAACGCTCAGCGAACCCTTGACATTCGTTTAGACCTTATCAATACCCACGGACAGGTTGTTTATAACCAAAAGCTGAGCCGTGTTAGAGATATCGTAGAAAAAATCGAGGTTAACAGCTATGCTCAGGGAGTATATTACTTGCGCTTCAGGATTGACGAGGAGTTTTATGTGAGAAAGATAATTATTCAATGATGAGTATAAAATGCGTAATGAAAAGTTTGTATTTTATTATTTCAACGACTCTTACCCTTTAATTTCCTAAAGGGGGAGTCGTTGAAAATAAATCCTTTTATCATTTCGAAAACTTTTTGGAGGAGCAATCCTGATGTGAAATGATTATCCTTTGACAAAAATCGCTTTTATAATCTGGCTGGCCATTTTGGGATTTTCTTTTAAACGGCGGGTAGAATATCCAAACCATTCTTTACCAAATGGAACATATACTCTCATGCGATGTCCATCGTCAACAATTTTTTGGCGGAGATGAGGAGTTACTCCATAAAGCATCTGGAATTCGTACTTTTCTTTAGTTACATTGTACTTTTCAATCAGTTGATATGCCCCTTCAACAACGGGTTTATCGTGTGTAGCAATCGCCGGATAAACACCATTTTGGAAACAAAACTCAATATCTTCGATAAAGTGTTGATTCACCTCTTCGTACTTTTTATAAGCAATCTCTTTAGGTTCAACATAAATACCTTTACATAACCGATAGTTTAACGGGGCATCTTCGGAGTGCAGATCCATTAAATTTTCCAAATCAGAATAGGTTCTTCTCATATATGCCTGAAATACTAAACCTACATTTTTGGGGAATTCAGCTTTTAATTTACGGAAAAGTTCAATTTCCAAATCGGTACAAGATGAATCTTCCATGTCGACACGAATAAAATTATTGAATCCTGCAGCTTTCGCTACAATTTCACGGATGTGACGATAACAAACATCTTTGTCAATCAATAAACCAAACATGGTTGGTTTTAAAGAATAATTGCCGTCAATCTTTTCTTTTTCGATACGGTCTATCAATTCGAGATACTCTTTTTTGTTTTGCTCAGCTTCATCAAGATTTTTAATAAACTCACCAAGGATATCAAGGGTAACCATGATTCCTGTATTATTGAGATCTTTAGACGCCTTGATTGCGTCTTCTACAGTCTCACCTGCGATATAAGCTTTGGAAAACAACCATACAAATTTCTTGGGAAAGTATGGTAAAATGGCTGCAATAAATTTATTAAACATAGAGATTCAATTAATTAGTTACAATAAAAAAGTTTAAACATATAAACATCTAAATAGTTTGGCATAATTAAAGAAAAAATTCTAGATAATCAATTTTAAGCGAAAAATTAAAAAAAAATATTTTGTTAAATACAATAACCCTTGAGAACGGTTATATCATTTATGCCCTGGGGCATAATCCTGAGAAACCCGGGTGAAGTCCTCACGCATGAGTACGTTTCTTTGTAATTGTTAAAAAACGTTAAGAACTTAATTTTTGTCTGTCCCATCTTAAAAATTGGCAACTAAAATTTTTTGCTTGAATGATATTCGATTATATTTGCTTAGTTAAATTAAAAAAATAAAAATATTTATCATGAAAAAAACAACACTTTGGTTAAATATTATACTAATACTTGCCGTGGCAGGTATTTATGTATTACATTTTACAGATATAGGGGGTGAGGGTGTAATTAGTGATACATCAGGAACTGAGGAAGAAGTAGATGGAGAAATTATAGACCGTGGCTATGCTATTGCCTATGTTAATATAGATACCATTATCTCAGAATATCAATTTTTTGTTGACAAACGAGAAAATTTGAATGAAAAAATGGGAGAGTCTGAGGCTGAACTACAGCTAAAATCACGAAGCTTTGAAAGAGAGGTGCGTGATTTTCAGGAACAAGTGAATAAAGGGCTAATCACCCGAACCAAAGCTCAGATGTTACAACAGGAACTTGCTCAAAAAGAGCAGGAGCTATATGCTACACGCGATAATATTGCCCAGCAATTGTCAGAAGAAGAGCAGGTGATGTTACGTCAGGGTCTTGATCGTATTATGAAGTTCTTAGAGGAATACAACAAGGAACATAACTACCGCTACGTGTTAAGCAAAACATTTGGAAGCCAGGTATTATATGCCGACAAGAGCCTGAATATAACCCGTGATGTCCTTAACGGACTGAATGAAAAGTACCAGCAGGAAAATAAAAAGAAATAATTTGTATCCTGAAAGATGAGTTTTGCTGATTTTTACTTTAAACGACAAAAGAGTTTTGAAGTAAGAATCAATGAATCCATTACAGAAGGGTTAAAATATATTATTGTTATACCCTGTTATAATGAGGATAACATTGTTGAAACATTAAATTCCATTTGGAATTGTCAACGTCCACCGTTCGCTGTTGAAGTTATTATTGTTATCAATGAACCGGAGACTGTTGATGAACAGATAAAGAAACAAAATAGCAAAACTTATAGCGAAGTGCAGCATTGGATAAAATCTCATTCCGATATTGCCCTTCGTTTTTTTGTGTTCTATGTGCAAAATATCCCTTTGAAAATTGCAGGAGCCGGATATGCACGAAAACTGGGAATGGATGAGGCATTGTATCGTTTTAATCAGATAGCTCAGGAAGAGGGTGTTATTCTTTCGCTTGATGCCGATGCAAAGGTTGCGTCTAATTATTTAACCGAAATTGGAAAGCACTTCGCCCAAAATCCCAGAACAAATGTGGCTACGATTTATTTTGAACATCCCTTAAGTGGAAACGAATATTCTTCCCCAATTTACCCGGCCATTACAATCTATGAATTATATCTAAGGTACTATAAACATGCTTTTCAGTTCATAAGGTTTCCTTACTCGTATTATACTGTCGGATCCTGCTTTGCCGTTTCAGCAAAAGCATATGCTAAGCAGGGAGGAATGAACAGTAAACAAGCCGGGGAAGACTTTTATTTTTTACATAAAGTTTTTCAATTGGGACACAGCTATGAAATAAATACCACTTGTGTATATCCTTCCCCAAGGATATCGAATAGGGTGCCTTTTGGTACCGGTCCTATGGTTGAACAAATCATTCAATCAGGAAACAGAGATTTATTAACCTATGATTTACGAGCTTTTATCGATTTAAAATTTTTTTTACAAAACTTAAGTCAGCTATACAACAATTCATGTGAAGAATTGAATGATTTAATGTATGAATTTCCACTGCCTGTAGCAGATTTTTTACATGAGAACCACTTTTCTACGGTCATTGAAGAAATTAAACAAAACAGTTCCAGTTTAAATTCTTTTACAAAAAGATTTTATGTTTGGTTTAATGCCTTTCAAATACTAAAATATTTGAATGCAACCACAGAAAAATATTATCGTAAAACAGAATTGCTACCTGAAGTAGAGAAACTGGCAGAAAAGTTAAAACTACCTGTTCCGGAATCAAAGAATCATCAATCATGGTTGGAGGTATTCAGAAAGGTAGATCGGGATTTTTAATTCTCTTCAACAACCACAAAAATATCTTCGTCTGCCTTTTTCATAAAGTATTGTTCGCGGGCAAATTTTTCCAGATTTTTGTTGTTTGTTTTTAACTGTTCCAGTCGTTTTGAATCTTCATCAATGCGTTCTTTGAAATATTTTTTGTCTTTTTCCAGTTGATTGTAGTAGCTAAGTTCTTTAATTCTGTCGACCAGATTGTTCCGATCAAAGAATAGCAGCCATATCAAAAAAACAAGAAAAGTAATAATGTACTTATTTTTAATAAATGGGAGAATGGTTTTCCATATTTTTACTGCAGTATTCATCTCAGCTACATTCTTTTTTACAATATTAAAGGATTTTATACATCAAATCAAAGAAAGTATGCATAAAATATGAAAATGTTATCCACCGGTAACAAGATGCAATACCATAACATCATCGCCATTTTTTACTATGGTATCTTCGTAAGCATCCTTTTTAATAAGTTTGCCGTTTACTTTAACAATTAATAATTTATATGAAAATTTGCTAAGTTCCAGCAATTCACTAATCGTCATTCTATCCTTCTCAAAAGTTTCTTCGGTATTATTTAGCGTAATCTTCATCTTTTTAAATTATTTAGTAAAATTTCTAACACTGTATTTGCCTGCATGTTAGCAACAATAGATACCCTGGGCGCTAAAGGGGGATTTTGTGCTGAGGTCTCAGACCTCTCGTCGCCGCAAATATATAAATTTCCGGATTTCTTGCATTTTATTTCATTACTTTTTCCCCAGCCGGCCATTCCTGAACCTATGATCATTGGTTTGTCAGGAAATTTAGTCATGCATGTTTCAATAATCATTTGTTTCATTTCGGCTAAATCAAAGGCTTCTACAATAATATCACAATCCTTATAAATGTCAACAATATTATTTTCGTTTAGTTTAATATCATGAATGATTACATTAATGTTGGGGTTAATTCGTTCGATATTTTCTTTTAATGCGCGTACTTTCTTTTTGCCTAGTTGATCATGAAAGAAATACTGGCGGTTCAGATTTGTTTCATCCACTACATCAAAATCGGCAACAATGAGGTTTCCTATTCCGACTCTGGCCAATGCTACAGCGCAATTAGACCCTAATCCGCCTGCACCTGCGATACCAACGGTGTATTTTTTTAGCTTGATTTTTATTTCTTCGAACGTCATGGTTTAAGGTTTTAAAAAAACTTTGTGCATAAATGGAAGAAACTGTTGTGTACCCCCTCCATTTTCAATAATCTTCAAGGTATTGATATCATTTGGTTCAAATACAGAGCCAAAAAGAAGTTCTATATTACGGTATTGAAACATATCCGGATGCATGATGGTTGATGGGCCTAATGTATAAATGGCACATTTTTCTTTTGTGCCCTGTATCAGTTCCAAAAAAGTCTGATTAAAAATAGTCGTGGATGAAAGGATAACGGCATCAGTAGTAGAGATTTCTTCTGGCTGTTTTGTCATGTCGGTTAATTTATAGTCTTCAACAAGTTTGTCGAAAACGGTTAGGGAGATATTTTCATCCTCAAATTTGTTTACTAATGATCTAAAATAGCCAATCATTACAATGCTGGAATAAATTGAAAAATCTATTTTGTCAAAAATATCTATCGTATAATCATACTTGTTGTTGTAATTAAAAGCAGCATTGAAATAGGCATTGAGCACAATTCTGTGCTGTATGTTATCCAGATCAGGAAACCTTAAATCCTGCATGGTTACATTAACATAATGTCCCAGTGTAGCACATACGCCAATATGTCCGTTTTTAAGCCATACGGCCACATATTTTTCACCGCAAATAATTTGTTTGATTTTTTGAAGATTGAGCCCGTATCTTTCAAAAAAATAATGAAGAGGTTCTTGCATTGCTTTCTATTTTAAACGCAAATTTATAATATATTCATTTTATTGCAATGATATTTTTTTTGAGTTAAGATCCTTAATTTTCAAATTCTTATTTTTTACGGAAAAGCAGAGCGATATGTAAATTACAACATATTGATTTAAGTCATTTTATACTTCAAATAGATGCTCTATTTTTATAACGTTTAAATTAGTAATTTTGTAACAAATAAGTAAAATCGAAATAAACGTAAAGGAGAATTAAATATGGATGTAAAAAAATTAAGAGCAGCTCAGCAAAAGCTTAAAGAATTTAAGTATGAGCTTCGTCCGTTAGAAAGAGGTTATGCCAACCGAATTTTATATATGAATGTTGGGACCAACGAGATTAAAGAAAAACCTGTTTCCGAAGAAATGAAAGAAAAATTCATTGGAGGGAAAGGGTTTGGATTACGATTATTATGGGATGCAACCAAACCAGATACTAAATGGGATGATCCTGAGAATGAAATTATTATTAGTCCGGGTCCGGTAGCAGGAATAACTCAATATTCAGGCTCCGGTAAATCTCTTTTAGTATCCATATCGCCGCAAACCGACTCGATCATGGACTCTAATGTTGGAGGCTTTTTTGGTCCTTTCCTGAAATTCTCGGGGTATGATGCATTAGAGCTTCAGGGAAAAGCAGACAAAGACGTTATTATTTATATTGATGGAACCAAAGGTACGGTTGAGGTTTTAGATGATCCCGGATTTTCAACCGACTCTCATATCCTTGCCGAAGAATTAACCGAAGCTTTTGCCGAAAATGAAAAAGATTATAAAAATATCGGGATCGTTTCCACAGGTGCAGCAGCTGAAAATTCATTAATCGGGATGATTAATTTTACTTTTTACGATATGAAACGTAAAAAAGTGAGACTTAAGCAAGCAGGCAGAGGCGGTCTAGGAACGGTTATGCGTGATAAAAATATCAAAGCCATAGTTGCCAGAGTTGAGGGCGTTCAAGGAAATCTTAATCATGTTGCTGATTTAGATAAAATTAAGGAGCGTGGACGTAGATTTCAGCGTGAAATGCGAGAGCTTGACGATCATCAATGTCAAATGCGTAAAAAAGGTACGGCCAACATTGTTAATGTAATGAACGATTATGACCTGCTGCCAACACATAATTTTAAATATGGTAGCTCTGAAGATGGACTAAAAATTCATAGTGATGTTTTTCGTGATAAATATTTTACCCAAAATGTTCCTGATGGTTGCTGGATTGGTTGTGCTATGAGCTGTGCCAAGGCAGTGGATGATTTTGAATTAAAAACAGGACCTTACAAAGGAGATAAGGTTATTGTTGACGGACCGGAATATGAAAATGCTGCCGGTTTAGGTTCAAACCTTGGTATTTTCGATCCTGAAGCAATTATTGAGGCAAACTTTTATTGTGATACATATGGTATTTGTACCATTACATGGGGTACTGTTATGGCATTTATTATGGAATGTTATGAGGAAGGGATCCTTAACAATGAACGAACCGGAGGTTTGGAATTGAACTTCGGAAACTTTGAAGCCATGATGGAAGTTATGCATCAGTTAGCTCGTGGAGAAGGTTTTGGATTGGTTGCCGGTATGGGTATCCGCAAAATGAAAGAAAAATTTGTGAAAGAATATGGTGCTGATGAAAAATTCCTTCAGGATATAGGAATGGAAAATAAAGGACTTGAATACTCACAGTACGTTTCTAAAGAATCTTTAGCTCAGCAAGGTGGTTATGCTATGACCAACAAAGGTCCTCAGCATGATGAAGCATGGCTTATTTTTATGGATATGGTGAATAACCAGATTCCTACTTTCGAAGATAAAGCCGAAGCGCTTCATTATATGCCTATGTTTAGAACCTGGTTCGGATTACAGGGACTTTGTAAACTTTGTTGGAATGATGTAGTTCCAGAAAGTAACGCCGAAGCAGATGAACCTCATAAGATTCCTGAACACGTGGACAACTATGTAGCCATATACGAAGGTGTAACAGGAAAACCTTTCGATAAAGAGGAGCTGATTCGTCAGAGTGAACGGGTATATAATTTCCAGCGTATCTTTAATATTCGTAGAGGTTATGGTTTACGTAAACACGATGCCCAACCATATCGTGCAGCAGGACCAGTTACTGTTGAAGAGTATGAGTCAAGAGCTGACCGCTATGATAAACAGATGAAAGAGATTATCGGGGTAAATCCTGAAGGAAAAACTACCGAAGAAAAAATGGCCATTACCCGAAAATACAGAGAAGACAGGTATGAACAATTATTGGATGCTGTATATAAGCGTCGTGGTTGGAATAATAACGGAGTACCTAAGATTGAGCATCTTAAAGAATTAGGAATGGACCTCCCAGAATTGATTGAAGTAATTAAGGATCTACAATAGTCTTGATTATAATGAGGTAATTATTAAGCTGATTCCCGAATTCGGGAATCAGCTTTTTTATTCCGTTTTAAACTGTTTTAGGTTATATAAGTCAAAAAAGCAGAATGCTAAGTATTTGTTTAATGGGAATGAAAAAAAACAGAAGTTAAACAAAACTAAAAAATACCCAAATATTGGTATTGGCTGGTAAAATGATTTAACCTATTTTTGCCGCAGGTAATGAAGATAAGAATCAAACATATAAAAAAGATAATTATTTCCTTCCTGTTTTTAGGCATTATGGGAGGGATTATTGTTAATGCAACCTTTTTTATTCATATGCACCGTTCAGCTGGTGGTCAGGTTGTTATTCATGCGCATCCTTTTAACAAGACCAGTGAGACCAAAGATCCTGATACACAACATCAACACACGAAAATTGAATTACAGGTAATTCAGTCATTAGATTATTTTGTCTTTGCTGATAGTAATGTGAATGACTTAAAATCAACATCTTTTCTTATTTCCAAATATAATATACCGGAATGTTTTATAAAACCATCCCATTTAAACAATCTTAATAACTACAGAGCTCCTCCCTTTTTTATTTAATATTTTTTTAGACATCCTGATTTTAATTACATCCTGTTAAAGATTATAGATATTAAATGCTTTAGAAATGTAATAAGTTTTTACAACAAGAACACTTTGCTACGAGCAATTTCCGAAATAAAACAACCAAAAACGACTAAACAACCATCTTAATAATGAAAACAATTTATCAATCAATACTAACTATAGGAATAATTCTCATTTTATTATCATCGACATATGCTCAACGTACCGATGCTAACATCGTAGGCCATGTTGTTGATACCGACGGTGAGCATATTCCTTTTGCAACGGTAATTCTTAAAAATACAACCATCGGAACAGCCACTGATGAAACCGGACATTTTCAGCTTATCAATATGCCGGTTGGAAAATATAAAGTAAATGCCTCATCTATTGGATATAAGGAAAAGGAGAAAGAAGTTGAATTACTTGAAGGAGAAACCATTGAATTAAAATTTATTTTACAAAAAGATGTAATGGGCCTGGAACAGGTTGTAGTAACTGCCGATCGAAACGGGAAACGACGGAAAGATGCATCAGTTATTGTAAATACTATAACACCCAAAGTTTTTGATATTGCACAAACCATTACATTAAGTGATGGACTCAATTACTGTCCCGGATTAAGAATGGAAAATAATTGTCAGAACTGTGGATTTACGCAAGTGCGAATGAATGGGATGGAAGGGCCTTATTCTCAGATTTTGATTAATAACCGGCCTATTTTTAGTGGATTAGCCGGAGTTTACGGGTTAGAGCTTATACCATCATCTATTGTTGAAAGAATTGAAGTCGTTCGCGGTGGGGGGTCAGCTTTATATGGAAGTAATGCCATTGCCGGAACGATAAATTTAATTCTAAAAGATCCGGTGAATAATTCTTATGAGGCTACCGCACAGTCAGGATATACCGGTGTTGGGTTAAATGGTTCAGGAAGCCCTGCATTAGATTATAGCGTTAACCTAAATACTTCCTTAGTGTCGTCGGATGGAAAAACAGGAATGACGCTCTATGGATTTCATCGGGATAAAGAACATTTTGATGCCAATGATGACGGTTTTTCGGAATTGTCAGAATTAAATAATATTACCCTTGGAACACGCTTGTTTCACCGTTTGGGATATAAAAATAAATTATATGTTGATTTTTTCACCATCAATGAAGACCGGAGAGGGGGCGATGGATTTGGAAAACCTTATCATGTGTCTCAAATAACTGAAGCTGTTGAACACCAAATAACTTCGGGAGCAATAACCTTTGATCAGTTTATGCGTGAGGAGGATAAATTATCTTTATACCTATCAGGACAGTTGGTATATCGGGATTCTTATTATGGTGCAGACTCTTCCTTGAAAGATTATGGTGCCACCAAAGGTTTTACGTATAATGTTGGAACGCAATACGATGCTAAATTCGAAAACTCAAGTCTGATTTCAGGAATTGAGTATCGTGGTGAAATATTGGATGACCAGAAACTTGGCTATGCAGATTATGAAAATGCAGAATTCGTTAGTGGAGAGTTAGTTGTTCCTCATAAGAGTAATACGATTATTGCTGATCAGATATCAAATATTTACGGAGTATTTTCTCAATACGAACATCGTTTTGGTAAGTTTAATGCTTCTTTAGGCGCACGGTTTGATCATTATGCTATTGAAAACAAAGTGGATGGTACTTCTTCGTCCGGGAATGTTATTAGTCCGCGAGTTACTCTGAAATATGATATATTCAAATATCTTCAGGCACGGGCAAGTTACTCACAAGGTTATCGGGCACCTCAGGTTTTTGATGAAGATTTACACATTGAAACCTCTGGTTTCAGGAAAGTAATTCATGTTAATGATCCTGATTTAAAACAAGAAACCAGTCATAGCTATATGGCATCTCTTGATTTTAATAAAGTGATTGGACAGACCAATGTTAGTTTTTTAATGGAAGGTTTTTACACGCAGCTTAACGATGCTTTTGTGCAGGAATATGGCACACAAGATCAGGATGGAGTAGTAATATATACAAGAGTTAATGCCGAAGGTGGTGCTGTGGTTCAGGGGGTTAATATGGAATTAAATTTTGTTCCTTCTGAAGTTTTTACCTTAAATGGAGGGTTTACTTTTCAGAAAAGCAGGTATGAAGAAGCACAGGAATTTGGAAAGAAAGAATTTTTTCGCACTCCCGATCAATATGGATATGTTACCATCGACTGGGATTTTACAAAAGGTTTCAGCCTTACAGCTACCGGAAACTATACGGGTAGTATGTTAGTCCCATATTTTGGGACAACCATTGCCAATCCGGAAAGCGGTACTTTACGTGAATCTGATCCGTTTTATGATATAGGTACAAAATTAAGCTATCAATACCGCTTAAACGGTGCCAGTATGCAAATCTTTGTGGGAGTAAAAAATATGTTTAACTCCTATCAAAGTGATTTTGATGCAGGGGTTGATCGTGATCCGGGATATACTTATGGTCCGGGCCAACCCAGAACGATATACTTTGGAGTTAAAATAGGTAATTTGTTGTAATTCTTAAGGCAAAGTATCCGGGGAAATCCGTTTGTCCGGATATTTATATGAATTAATCCTTTTTAAATCGTTATTGTTTTGTATAGGATAATAAAAGTTATTTTTTAAAATCAGACTTCAAAGTCTTTTATAGTATGAATCTTAGGTAATTACTGAGCTAAACAGACTCCTGATATGTTAAAAAAAATTAAAATTGGGTGAACCAGTTAACAATTTTTACGTATATTTGTCCTACTAATTAGATAGGATAAATAAGAAAAACTTTTAACAAATGAAACGAAAAATGAATAAATTTTATTTGCTTGTATTGTTCATGGGAACAGTATTAGCAGTTAATGCTCAAACGAGATATTTTTTAGATAATAATAGTAGTCGTTTGATTGTAGAGGGTACTTCATCAATCCATGACTGGGAAATGGAGGCTAATGATTTAAAATCGGCTATTGTGTTACGCTTTAATGATAATAAGCTTTCGGATATTGAGAAAGCAGAATTTTCATCTCCAGCAGAGAAAGTTTTAAGTGACAATAGCATTATGAACAATAAAACCCATAAAGCATTGAAAGCGGGGAAATACCCTGAAATTATCTTCAATTTAAAATCGGTAAATCGATTTAATGTTAGTGGTAGTTCTATTTCTGGTCAGGTTACCGGAGCATTGAAAATTGCAGGAGTTACCAAAACCATACAGATTAATTTTAGTGGTAAAATAAATCATGGTCATTCACTTTCCTTACAGGGAAGTGTTCCGTTAAAGATGTCCGATTTTGATATTGAACCACCCACGGCCATGTTAGGTGCTTTGAAAACCGGTGATGATGTTAATATCAATTTTAAATTTTTATATAAAAAGTAATAAATAATTATTAATCAGTTAAAAACGAAAGTTAAACCATTAAAAATCAATAAAAATTATGAAACGATTTATTTTATTAATGAGTTTGTTGATGATAGGATTAATCACCTATAGTCAGCAATTTGAAGATCAGAAATCTGATTTACCAGAATTTGAGAAAATAAAAATTAAAGTAGGAGGGGATTTTGCTATTCAGCTACAAGCACTGGATCATAGTAATACTAATGATACTATTAGCTATTATGATTTGGTAAACAATTTTAATTTACCTACAGCAAACTTAAATCTGAATGTATATCTTGCCCATGGTGTTAAAATGCATTTACGTACCTATTTGTCTTCACGTCATCATAACGAGGCATGGGTAAAAGGTGGATATGTTCAGTTCGATCGCCTTGATTTTCTTAGTGACGGGTTTCTATCGGGAATAATGGATGTTACCACATTAAAAGTTGGTTTGGATGAGATTAATTATGGTGATGCTCATTTCAGAAGAACAGATAATGCCTATGCTATAAACAATCCATTTGTAGGAAATTATATTATGGATGCTTTTACAACCGAAGCTTTTGGTGAAGTAACAATTCAACACTCTGGTTTTGTAGGAGTAATAGGTTTGTCGAATGGGAAATTAAATCAGAATGTTACGGTTAATAATCGTTACAACCATGACAACGCTATATCATTTTATGGTAAGTTAGGTTACGATAAGCAATTTACCGAGGATTTCAGGGCACGATTAACCGGTTCTTGGTATTTAAATCAGGGTACCTCTACCGGTTCATATCTTTATGGTGCCGACCGTGCAGGTTCAAGATATTATTCTGTACTGGTTGTTGATGGTGAAGGCGATAATTTTACCAGCGGACGATTTAATCCGCGTTTTTCTCAAATAACCGCTTTCCAGATTAATCCTTTTGTTCAGTTTAAAGGGATAGAATTTTTTGGGATTTACGAAATAGCTAATGGTGGAGAAGAAGATGGCGATGGTACTTACACACAACTTGCTGTTGACTTGCTTTATCGTTTTGGCGGAAATGAACAATTTTATTTAGGCGGTAGATATAATTTGGTTTCGGGAAACCAAACCTCAGCTTCTGAATCTTTTGATATTGAAAGATTTAATATCGGTGGAGGCTGGTTTTTAACCGAAAATATGGTGGCCAAACTTGAATATGTAAGTCAGAAATATTCTGGAAATGGGGTTGTACCAACATTAGGCGCTTCATATAAAGGAGCAGAATTTAATGGATTGATGCTCGAAGCAGCTATATCGTTTTAGTTTGGATAATTTATATATACAGCCGTTTTGATTTCTTCATTCATGTAAGATTCAAAGCGGCTGTTTTTTAAAAAGTTAACGTTAATGTTTAAACGATCTGCAATAAGCTTCCTTTTAATATTGCTGGCAGGATTTGCCGGAGAGGGACTGTTTGCTCAAAAAATTGCAAAAAATACGAGTCATCATCATTGTTGCTATTTAAACCAGATTACCATTGAAGGTGAAACCAACATTAATCAGTTTAATTTTGTATTCGATAATTCGAGATACGCTATTGCATCTATTGAAGAAAAAGTAACACAGGAGAAACTAGCCAGGGAAATAATTGAATTTGAAATACCTGTTAAAGGTTTTAAAGGGGATAATTATTTGATGGAGAATGATTTTTATGACCTGCTCGATGCAGCAAAATTCCCCGTTATTGTTGTGGGGATTGAGAAAGCGTTGTTACAAAAAATATTTTTGGAGACTGATAATTCTGCCATCAAATTTTATATCACTATAGCAGGAAATACAAAACATCTTAAGGGAGAGTATATTACTTATAGTAAAAATGATATTACCCTGTTAAGCGGGAAAGCAAAAATCAGGCTGACTGATTTTGCACTCGAGCCTCCCCAAAAAATGATGGGTATGTTAAAGGTTAAAGATGTTATTTTTATTAAATTTGATATTTCATTATCACCCAATCAAACGTTGGTAAAACTTTAAATTTTGAAATTTAATACAAAAACAAGATACGGAGTACGAACCATTCTTGAAATTGCATTAAGTAGTTCTTCGGATGGAATATACCAGAAAGATATTGCCAAAAATCAGGAGATTTCTGTGCGCTATCTTGACCATATTATTGCAGCATTAAAAACAGCAGGATTAATTTCTACGGTTCGCGGGAAAAAAAGCGGATATATTTTAACCCGAAAACCCGAAGAGATAAGCTTATATGATATTCATAGTGCATTTGAACCCGGTATTAATATAGTCGATTGCTTAGCAGTACATAAAGGATGTCAAAAAGAACTTACATGTGCATCTAAATTTTATTGGGATGAGCTCAATCATTTAATAAAACAATATTTAAAAAGCAAAACGATTGCTGATTTAGTATCCAAACATGATACGCTAAATCAGTAATATCTATTTTGATATTATTAATTCTTCCAGCCTACGCTTGGGAACATGATGTACCTGGTTTTCGTCCCGATAATATTTTATATCTTCATTTTTTGCTTCTTCAATGACCACCTTTTCTTTCGGTTTGCCTAGTGCAATAACCAAAAGGATATCAAAATATTTTTCAATATTCAGCAATTGTTTTAATTTTTCTCTTTGGATAGAGGCAAAGATACATCCTCCCAATTCTTTTTCCACTGCCCCCAATAACATGCTTTGTGCAGCAATTCCGTGATCGCAAAAATAGTTGCTGGTAAGTCGTGTATCCCCTAAAATAATGATGTAACCCGTTGGTCGTTCGCCTACTTTGGGACCATCCCAGTCTTTTAAATATCCGGCCCAGGCTAAGGTAGAAAAAACTTTTTGGTTGGTTTCTTCATCGGCGGATAAATAATATTTTAAAGGTTGTAAATTTCTTCCTGATGCAGATAAGCGAGCTAATTCT
Organism: Bacteroidales bacterium; assembly: GCA_035269575.1. Taxonomy (GTDB): domain Bacteria; phylum Bacteroidota; class Bacteroidia; order Bacteroidales; family UBA12077; genus UBA12077. The sequence goes on from DATFIZ010000137.1 coordinate 29,693, forward strand.
ATTAAATCCTTTAACTTTTCAATTGTTAGTTTGTGATTTTGGTAGAATCTTCGATAACTTCGGTTTTTTGTTATGAGGTTTTTAAACATAATGCATATTTTTTTGCTTAAGATAAAAAAAAGATGGCCAATAAAAAAGACCATCTTTATAGATATAAGTTTAACCTATTTTAGTAGTTTGTTTTTTCAATTTCGAAATAAGCTTCGGGATGCCCACATACCGGGCAGTTTTTAAGTGCTTTTTTGCTTTCGTGAACATGTCCGCATTTGCGGCATACCCAACGTACTTTTTCTTCGCGTTCAAAAACTTTGTCTTGCTCAATATTTTCAAGCAGCTTGCGATACCGCTTTTCGTGTTCAGCTTCTACTTTTGCAATAAGTTTGAAGGCTGTAGCAATTTTTTTGAATCCTTCTTCTTCTGCAATCCTTGCAAATTCAGGGTAAAGCTCAGACCATTCTTCGTTTTCACCTTCGGCTGCCGCTTTTAAATTTTCCTTTGTAGTGCCAATAACTCCTGCCGGATACGAAGCCGTGATTTCAACCATTCCTCCTTCGAGAAATTTGAAAAATGTTTTGGCATGTTGTTGCTCTTGTGTGGCTGTTTCTAAAAAGAATTCAGCTATTTGTTCATATCCTTCTTTTTTAGCAACCTTAGCAAAAAATTCATATCGGTTTTTTGCCTGCGATTCTCCGGCAAAAGATTTTAACAGATTTTGTTCTGTACGTGTTCCTTTCAATGAGCTCATAATATTAAGTTTAGTAAGTTATCAACATAAAAAATGTTCCCGAAGATAAAAAATTCCGGGAACATAAAAAGGTATTGTATTACCTGAATAGGTAATTTAAAATGGTTTTAAATATGTTTAATAGCGGCCGGAGATGATATCCCAATCGAGAATTTTCCAGAAACTTTCGATGTAATCGGGACGCTTATTCTGATAATCTAAATAGTAAGCATGTTCCCATACATCGCAGGTTAAGATAGGGATTAGTCCATCGGTTAAAGGGTTTGCCGCATTGGATGTTTGGATAACATCTAAGCTGCCGTTCGGTTTTTTTACTAACCAGGTCCAACCCGATCCAAATAGTGTTTTTGCTGCAGCAGCGAATTTTTCTTTAAATTCATTGAATGAGCCATATGTTGCATTAATTGCATCTTTCAGCTGTCCTTTTGGTTCACTGCTTTTGTCTTTGCCAAATTGATCGAAGTAAAAGGTGTGATTCCAGGTCTGTGCAGCATTGTTAAAGATACCACCTTCCGATTTCATGATGATATCTACAATATCCGAATTCTCAAACTCGGTTCCTTTAATTAAATTATTTAGCTTGTTTACATAAGCTGCATGATGTTTATCGTGATGAAACTCAAGCGTCTGTTTGGATATTTCAGGTTCCAGAGCATCATATGCATAGGGTAAATTAGGTAGTTCGAAAGTCATAATGATTATTTTTAAGGTTTGACATTAAATGTTAAACAAATTTAGCGAATAAAAAATGGCATTACAACAAAAAGACCGGGAAAAATCCCGGCCTTACTAAACCTAAATTACACTTACATATCTGCCCTTATTACAAGGGCAGCTGGTAAAACAACTAAACAAAACGCTTTTCTACTTTATTCCAGTCAACAACATTCCAGAAAGCATCAATATATTCGGGCCTTCTGTTTTGATATTTCAGGTAATAAGCATGTTCCCATACATCAAGTCCTAATATAGGAGTTCCTTTTACTTCGCTGATATCCATTAACGGATTATCCTGGTTTGGAGTAGATGCAATAACTAATTTACCGTCCTGGTTAATCAGCCATGCCCAACCCGAGCCAAAACGAGTGGCCGCAGCCTGGTTAAACTCTTCTTTGAATTTATCGAAAGAACCAAAGTCTTTTTTAATAGCGTCCATTAATTTTCCTGATGGATCACCCCCTCCATCGGGCGACATAATGTCCCAAAAAAGTTTGTGG
>DATFIZ010000138.1:0-8178 GCA_035269575.1 Bacteroidales bacterium
TGCCAAATCAATGGCTGTAGCCATATTAAAAGGAAGATCAATATTTGCTTTTTCTGCCGATACCAATGCATGAACAACATCAGGAACGCGTCCACCTGCCAGGTAATGTGCTTCTAAAGCATTTCTGTTTAACTCGAGTCCTGCTTTCGTTCCTTCAATCATGGCACGTACAATAACGGATGGTGTCACTTTACGCCATCGCATAAAAATAAGTTGAAGCAAGGATATTCTTACACCGGAAACCAGTGCCTGGAACCATAATCCGATGGGTATTAAATACAAAAACAAATAAAGTAAGACAATGATTCCAATAATTACTGCTACAATAGGCCAAAATTCCATAATATTTTAATTTAAGGGTTTTACAATAATATGCGATCCTTCAATCTTTTTTATCTGAACTTTTGTTTTAGGATCGATATATGAACTTGATGATTTTGCTTCGTAATATTTCTCGTTTAAAAATACTTTTCCATAAGGATTTAAGCGGGTAACCGTTTCGCCAACATCTCCAATATTTATTTCATCTTCGAGCGATGAGCTTGACTTTCCTTCAACCTTTGAGTTTAACATTAGCTTTTCCCATGTCCCTGCGCGTAGCATTAATGCAACAGAGAAAATTGAAACTCCTGCCGTTGCCAGAAGGATATAATGTCCGGTTGGTGTTCCATATTCTTTATATCCAAAGTAAATGCCTATAAAAATCAGAATTGCTCCGGCAATTCCGGCAATGGTAACTCCCGGGACAATTAGAAACTCTATAAAGAATAAAATAATTCCCAGAACGATTAAAAATATAATGGCAGTTAATGACATGTTAATTTATTGATACTGTTAAACCTTTAATTTGCAGTTGATCATGCATTTTCTTTAAATGATTGTACTTCCCTTTTTTAACATCACACTTTCCTTTGTAATGCACAAGGTAAGTACACTGTTCGGCTTGTGCCGAATCATGATTACAAACATCTATAAGCGAATTAATCACAAAGTCAAAATCGTGAACATCATCGTTATATAAAATTAACGAATAATCCCTTTCTGAATTAGTATTAACCTCAAAACTTTTCTGTTTTTCTGTTTTCTTTCTGCTGGTCATATTATCCTTAAATAAGAAAATTCTAAGATACAATTTAAAATCAACATAAAGATATTACTTTTTTATGTTATTGCGTTATTTTTACCGCCTGCTCCAACGGAATTTGATGCTCGGCAAAAAACGCATACACTTCAACTTCTTTATTTACAATAGCTTGAATCTTTTCTTTTAGAGCAAACGCTTCATCAAAATTATGGAATGATTTTATAGTTATTTTTTGATTCTCATTTTGCTCCTCAATATATAACTCCTTGTTTTCGGGCACCAGCATTTTTATTTGTTCAATCATCGTTGAATCATCTGCCATCATGGTTAAATTTACGGTATAGATTATGTCAAGATCCACTGCACTGTCCTTTGTATGAACCTTCTCATTTGCATTGTCCGATACCCTTTTCTTCTTTTCAGGAGCGTCAGATTCAAGTTTTACCGCCTGATTAACAGGAATTAGTTTGCCATCATTAAAAGCTACGATAAATGCATCGGAAAATCCGGTGGATTTTACCCGAGGAAGATTTTTCTCTGCTTCACGGATGGTTCTGAATTTTCCTGTATAATATTTCCGGATTGTACTATTCGCCTTTTTGATGCACCACAACGGCTCTAAACCCTTAAATACAGATGGTTGTTTATCTGAACTAAATGCTCCCAACTGAATCATATAAATTACCCCCCGGGGCAACTCTTTATCGACAGGAATAGGATTAGATGCATTGTAACGGGAAGGGATATTAATACTTAATCCAAAATCATAGGGGTTATTTGTATTTTCATCCATCCCCTTTGTATAAAACTGAATTTTATGCAGGGAATCTTTTGCTTGCCCAACCGTTTCCTTCTGTTCTGTTTTTATCCCTTTATTTTTATCCGTTTCAACAACTTCTTTCCCGTTACTATGCTCTCCAAAAAATCCATAGGTGATATTCTTCGAAGCTATATTCTGCTGCTCAATCTCTCTCACACTTTGATAACATTTATCGGCATTTTTTTGGATTAAATAAACCTGTTGTTCCAATTCAATGATCTCATTGGATAATTTTGCACGACTTTGACCGTCGGAAATTTTATCAAACAAATTCCGTTTATCATCGATGATCCACCGAATCGAGTCGGCTTTAAGCTGATAGTTAAGGGCTAAATTCATTAAACTGTCGTATTCCGGTTTATTCAAAAAATCTTTTTCAAGCGAGGGTTGAATAAAAGATGCTGATTTTCTGGCTGATTCAACTTTAGATTTTTTGTTTTTTCTGGAATCCAACGTGGCATTTACCTCCATTAGGGCTAAGTGTTTAATTTGGTCGTGGCTTTTTAATTCGATATAGGGCGAATGATATTCAGGGTCGAATTTATAAACGACATACTCATTAAAACCACAATCTCTGTTTGAGCTCACCAGTGCCAGTTTATTATTGGCCGAGGGAACATATAAGATATCATCGAACGGCGAATTAACCGGAAACCCGATATTTTCGGGTTCGCTCCATGTTTGGTTATCCCAATCCCACGAACTTTTATAAACATCATAACCTCCCATGCTGTAATGCCCTTTCGAAGCAAAAAACAATGTGGCTCCATCGGAATGTATAAAAGGATAATTTTCATCAAAAGGGGTATTGATAACGTCTCCCAGATTCTCGGGTTGACTCCAGGCAGTATCCGACAATTTGGTTATCCGGTAAATATCATAATCATTCCTGGTTTTATGTTTTGCGGCAAAATACAATACTTCATTTCGAGTTGATTCATTAGGCACAAAAAGTACTGTTTCTTCATCTAATGAATCTTTTTCCCAACCAAAGAAATCATCCCTTTCAACAAACTTTCCTTCTAAATCATTAAATTGATATTGCTTGTAAAATTCGTCATCCGGAATTCTTTCTCTGCTGTAAACCGAATATTTTTTGCCATATTTTACCAGGTAAGAGCCATTACGCGCCATGGTTTTGTAGTTTTCCAACGCATAATCGTTAATCTTTTTTTTGTCGGCTACCTTTTCAAACCATTCATAATTTTTTAATGCTTCATCAAACTGGTAGTTTCGATGATAAGCCAATCCCAGGTAAAAATAGACATCATCCGGGACTTTTTTGGCAGAGGCATAACGCAAGTGAGAAAGCGCATGATCGGCATTTTTTTCTAAATGCAATAAACAAATTCCGGTATAATAGTTATAGGTAGGATCTTTGGGATACAGCGTAAGCATTTGGTTAAAATAGCGGTATGCATCGGAATAATTACCCTGCTCAAAATTGATATATGCAGTTTTTAGATCATTCAGCCCGTCTTGCTCATTCTGTTGTTGTGCAAATACAGTAAATGCAAGCAAAAGTAAAATGAACAGACAGCTATATTGTTTAATCTTTATCATTATTTTTTCCACCCATTGAATATATAAGTACAAATTTAACATTCCTGTTATTGTGGTAAAAGAAAATCCTCAATTACTTTTATATTTTTTTAAATCTGATGTGTTTTTAAATATCATCTTTTCAGACATTTATGGGTAGTACAGGCTAACGCATAACCAAGAAATCATACGTGTAATAATTCATTTATTTGTATTATGATTTCTTCATTAAAGAATTAATTTCTTAATTTTATGAATAATCAGATTTAAATTCAGTAAATTGAGTTTTCAAATTAAAATCATGTTTTAAGATTTATAAACATTCCCTCTTAACATGGTGTTGATATTATGGTTATTTTATAATTTTACAAATCATAAATAAAAATTGTTATGGCAGCATTGAAAGAAGGAGATAAAGCTCCTATGTTTAAGGGCATTGACCAGAATGGCGAAGAGATATCTTTAGATCAGTATCAAGGAAAAAAAGTTGTTCTTTATTTTTATCCCAAAGATAATACACCCGGATGTACCGCCGAAGCATGTAATTTACGTGACAACTACAGCGACTTTTTAAATAAAGGGATGGATGTTATTGGTGTTAGCCCTGATGATGAGATCTCCCATCAGAGGTTTATCGACAAACATGACTTACCGTTTCGACTCATAACCGATCCCGGCAAAAAAATCCTAAATTTGTATAATGCCTGGGGTGAAAAGAAAATGTATGGCAGAACATATGAAGGAGTTCTGCGAAAAACATATATCATAGCAGAAGATCAAACCATTGAAAAAATTATTGATAAGGTTAAGACCAAAGACCATACCAACCAAATTTTTACATCGTTAAACATTTAATTAAGAAAGAAATATATTATGGCAAAAGAAAAAAAAGAAATGGATATTAATAAGGAAAAACTAAAAGCCTTACAACTAACTTTAGACAAAATTGATAAAGATTATGGCAAAGGCACTATCATGAAAATGGGAGATAAAGCCATTGCGGATGTGCCCTCCATCTCGTCAGGGTCAATATCGCTTGATATTGCTCTGGGTGTAGGGGGTTTCCCTCGCGGAAGGGTGATTGAAATTTATGGTCCTGAATCATCGGGAAAAACAACACTGGCAATTCATGCTGTTGCTGAGGCACAAAAAAAGGGAGGTATTGCAGCTATTATTGATGCAGAGCATGCTTTTGACCGATTTTATGCCGAAAAATTAGGGGTTGATGTGGAAAATCTTTTAATCTCACAACCAGACAATGGTGAACAGGCGCTTGAAATTGCCGATCACCTGATACGCTCAGGAGCCATTGATGTTATTGTTATCGACTCGGTAGCTGCGCTTACGCCTAAAGCAGAGATTGAAGGCGAGATGGGTGATTCAAGAATGGGACTTCAGGCACGGCTTATGTCGCAGGCATTACGAAAACTAACAGCCAATATCAACCGAACCAATACCTGTTGTATATTTATTAACCAGCTGCGTGAAAAAATTGGTGTAATGTTTGGAAATCCCGAAACCACAACCGGCGGTAATGCCCTTAAATTTTACTCCACCGTTCGTATAGATATCCGAAAAATAGGCCAGATAAAAGAGGGTGAAGATGTTTCAGGAAACAGAACACGCGTAAAAATTGTAAAAAACAAACTGGCACCCCCCTTTAAAAAAGCCGAATTTGATATTGTTTATGGCGAAGGGATTTCAAAAGTAGGTGAAATCGTTGACCTTAGTGTTGATCATAATATCGTTAAAAAAAGCGGCTCGTGGTTTAGTTATGGTGAAACAAAACTGGGACAGGGACGTGAAGCCGTTAAACAGCTGCTTAAAGACAATCCTGAACTAGCTGAAGAACTGGAAAATAAGATTAGAGAATCTATTACAAACAATATAGAAAAATAACTCATAAAACCCTAAAGATCATGTGCAAATTTAAATTAACAGCAGGACTTATCATTTTATCCTTATTTTTCTCCTGCTCCGGGGAAAAAACCGTAAAAACAAAAATCGGAAACCCGGCAGATACCATTCAACTCTCGTCAGAAATAATGACGCCTGAAGTATTATGGTCGTTTGGACGAGTGGGTAGTGTTCAGTTATCACCCGATCAAAGAACCATTGCCTTTGGCGTTTCATTTTACGATGTTGACAAAAATAGCGGCAATAGCGAAATATTTACTATGCCGGTAAAAGGTGGCGAAGCCACAAATATAACCAATACTAAAACGGGCGAATATTCGCATCAATGGCGGCCCGATGGTAAAAAAATAGGCTATTTAAGTACTGAAAGTGGCAGCTTACAGCTTTGGGAAATGAACCCCGACGGGTCAAAACGGAAACAAATTTCATCAGTAGAAGGTGGAGTAACCGGCTTTAAATATTCGCCCGATCAGCAAAAAGTTCTTTTTACCAAAGATGTAAAACTCGATCAAACCGTTAACGAATTACATCCCGACCTTCCAAAAGCTGATGCAAGGATTGAAACCGACCTGATGTACCGCCACTGGGATAAATGGCACGATTATACCTACAGTCATATTTTTATAGCCGATTATGACGGCAACTCAATTAAAAATGAGACAGATATTATGGAAGGCGAACGTTACGACTCGCCCATGGAGCCTTTTGGCGGAATGGAACAGATCAACTGGAGTCCGGACAGCAAAAAAGTAGCTTATACCTGTAAAAAAATGACCGGTAAAGAATATGCGCTCTCTACAAACTCTGAAATCTATGTGTATGACTTAGATACCAAAGAAACCATTAATTTAACCGGTGGATTAATGGGCTATGACAAAAATCCTGTTTACTCACCCAATGGGAAGATGATTGCCTGGGAAAGCATGGAGAGAGAAGGTTATGAAGCAGACCAAAACCGTTTGTTTATCCTGAATTTTGAAAGTGGCGAACGTAAAGATTATACGGCCAATTTTGATCAGGATGTTCATAGTCTGACCTGGACTGATGACAGCCAATCGATTTACTTTACCAGCGATTATCATGCACGATTCCAGATTTACAACCTGAATATTGAAAACGGTGACATAAAACAGATCACCAAAGGAAAACATAATTACCAATCGGTAATTCCGGGAGACGAAATACTTATCGGAGCCAAACAGAGTATGTCTATGCCCACTGAGATTTACTCCATCCATCCCGAAACCGGTGAAGAAAATCAACTTTCATTTATCAATGAAAATTTACTGAACCAGCTGGAGTTTGGTAATGTAGAAGAACGATGGATTAAAACTACCGACAACAAAGATATGCTGGTATGGGTTATCTATCCCCCTAATTTCGATCCGGAGAAGAAATATCCTGCCTTATTATATTGTCAGGGTGGACCACAAAGCTCGGTAAGCCAGTTTTTCTCGTACCGCTGGAATTTCCAGATGATGGCTGCCAACGATTATATTATTGTAGCACCTAACCGAAGGGGCGTACCTTCATTTGGGCAGGAATGGAACGAACAGATTTCGGGCGATTATGGCGGACAAAACATGAAAGATTATTTCAGCGCTATTGATGCATTGGCCAAAGAACCTTTTGTTGACGAGAACAACCTGGGGGCAGTTGGTGCAAGCTATGGAGGCTATTCGGTATTCTGGATTGCCGGAAATCACGACGGACGTTTCGATGCTTTTATTGCACACGATGGGATATTCAATTTTGAATCCATGTATCTCCAAACCGAAGAGATGTTCTTTGTGAACTGGGATTATGGCGGACCATACTGGGATAAATCAACCAAAGAAACGTATGATAACTCGCCGCACAAGTTTGTTGATAAATGGGATACCCCTATTATGGTGGTTCACGGACAAAAGGATTACCGGGTAGTTTTCACCCAGGGGATGAGTGCATTTAATGCTGCACAACTCAGAAATATTCCCAGCAAATTCTTGTATTATCCCAACGAGAACCACTGGGTGCTCCGTCCACAGAACGGTATTTTGTGGCAACGTGAATTTTTTAGCTGGCTGGATAAATGGTTAAAAGATGAGAAGTAATTTTAATCGATAATTTCAAAGAGCCGGATTTTTCCGGCTCTTTGTTTTTGACTAAAGATTTGCTTATTTTTAATCCTTATAATTTTATAGTTATGGATGGGGTAATTTTAAAATTTTTCCATTTTTTAATGATGATTGTTTTTTTGACAATTTACCTCCTCGCATTCATTGTGGTAAAGCCTTTCCTGATTAATTACAAACGAAAAATATCTACGCTGAGCCTAAAAATAAGCTTTCTTATTTATCTTGCAGTTTTACTGGTATGTGTTTATCTGTTTATGTTTTTTGGCCCCAGTGATATTGAGTACCAGCTAAGCAACCTGGCATTCCTGATGCTTCTTTTATGTATATTTATTCCTAATATGGGAATTCTTTTCCGAAGGAAATTCCAAAAAATAAGGATATTCTACAATTATCTTTTCTCCGGAGTAAATCTTGGAATTTCTTATTTTCTAATTTATAAACTAATTCAGCAAAATTGGTTTTTGGGATAAATAACCTAAAAAAATTTGCTATTTTTAGCCTATTAAATAAAAGCCATTGAGCTAATCTTGACTTAAGAAAATTAAGAAGATGCATTTATATGAGCTTTACGAAAGAATTTTGTCAGAATACAATTCATATAATTAATATAAATCGTACATTTTTATCAATATTTTATACCCAATGAAAAATATCTTATTAGCCCTGGGATTACTTATAATGATTACGAATTCAGTGTT
>DATFIZ010000139.1:0-30137 GCA_035269575.1 Bacteroidales bacterium
AAAAATATGGCGATATGGGGGAAGCCTATTATTTCCTTGAAAATTAACAAATTAAATTCGTGCCACGTATTCTAAGCGTGACACGAATATATTTTTAAAAATAATCTTCGGGATTTACATTTTCACCATCTTTCATCACTTCATAATGTAAATGCGGGCCGGTTGAAATTCCCGAACTTCCAATATATCCAATAATATCCCCTTGTTTTACTACAACACCCTCTTTTACATTATAACCAGATAGCTGTGCATATAAAGTTGAATAACCACCTTCATGGTCAATAATAATATATCTTCCATATCCTTTGCCTTCGCGATGATTTTGTTTTACTTTTCGAATCATTCCATCAGCAGTTGCAAAAACCGGGGTTCTTTTTGGTGCAACTATATCAACAGCATTATGCATACGAATTATTTTATATATTGGATGCATTCGCATGCCAAATTCCGAAGAAATTTCCACACCGTCAATTTTCTTTACGGGAAAAATAGAGGGTGCTTTAGTTGACTTTTCAATAGTTTGAAGTTTAACCGTATTAAAAACCTTTTCTGTGGATGTTTCTATTGTAAAAGCAGACAAAAGAAAAACGGTAAAAGGAATTATGAATATCAACTTCAGTTTTGCTGTTTTACTTGAATTTATTCTTGTTATCATTTTTATTCTGTTTTTTGTTAATGAATAATTAAAATGGCTGGCAAGATTCACTTCAAAACTCTTTTCTATCTGGCCCAGGATGATTTTCTGATAAGCAATTTTATCCTTATTTACTTTCATCACTCCCCGATCGGCCAAATATTCATGAATTTCTTTAAAAGCTCTTCTGTACCTGTACATGAAAGGATTAAACCACTGAAAAACAAGAATTAATTCAAGAAGGATAACATCGATCGAATGTATTTGTTGTGCATGAACGAGTTCGTGCTGTAACAATTCTCTCGAACCATAATCATCTCTTGAAATAAAAATGTAATTAAAAAACGAAAATGGAGCCGTGTTATCATTCAAAAGTACTATTTTTTTATTCTTATCATGTATTATCTCATTGGCATGTATTGTTTTTATTATTTTATAAAACTGATATACAAATCGCAATAAATACAATCCGGTAATTAGTAAGTAAATAAAAAAAATGAAATTAAAATGTGAAACAGATTCAATAGTCTGTTCCTTTAGATTATTTACTGTGTTTCCAATATACAGATATTCGTTAAATTCGAACTGATTTTTAGAATCTGCCAAATCAACAGATGCTGAAAAATCAAGCAATGGAACCAATAGAGAAAAAACAACACCAAACAAAAGGAAAAAACGGTTAAAGCCAAACCATGTATCACGTTTCATGAACAATTCGTAAAAAAAGTAAAAACAAGATATTATGATAGCGGCTTCAAAAAGATATTCCATTACTCTTTGGCTTTTTTCTTTAACTCAATTTGCTTTTCAAGCTGTTTTTTTAATTTTTCCAGCTCCGTTATAGTCAAATCGTTTTCTGTTGTAAAAAACGAAACCAACCTGCTGGCCGAATTATTAAAAAACCCTTTTACTACTCCTTTAACAAATACTTTTGCATAGTCCTTTTTACTAATGAGTGGATAATATTCGTTCGATTTTCCGTAGGTTTTAAACCCTATAAATCCTTTGTTAACTAGCACACGTACAACCGTTGAAATGGTTGTGTAAGCAGGTTTCGGATCGGGATATTTGTCAACAATATCTTTTAGGAATCCTTTTTTAATATCCCAGAGATACTGCATTACTTGTTCTTCAGCTTTGGTTAATTCTTTCATAAAACAAACATATAACTATTTTTTTAATTATACAACTATTTTTATAGTAACAAGACTAAAAATATCATTAGTATCTAAAAAGTGCTTTGTAATAGAATGTTAATATTTCATTTTTATAATTCCATTTATATGCTTATTTTTCGCTATCAATTCAAAACAAAAAATCATGAAAAAAACGCTACTCCTATTAAGCACCATTTTAGTCATAGCAGGCTGTGCATCAAAAAGATATACCAAAAAAGCTGTTAAATTCGAAGAAGCAGGATTATACGAAGATGCAGCCGAATATTATTACGAGGCAGTAAAGAGAAAAGATTCGAATGTAGATGCCAAGCTGGGTTTACGAAAATCCGGACAGATAACTTTAGACCGAAAGCTGGCTGATTTTACCCAGGCCTATCAACAAACCGATTATGAAAAAGCGGTATACAATTACCTGGAAGCAGAAAAGTATTACCTTAAAGTTAAGCTGGTAAATGTAGAATTAGATTTTCCTGAATATTACAAAGAATATTACGAGGAAGCTAAAGGAGATTATCTTAATAAAAAATATGCCGATGGCGTAGATAAATTAAATCGTGAAGATTTTAATGCAGCATTAGCAGTTTTCGAAGAAATAAAAGGTATTGATGCCAGTTATAAAGATGTAAAAGAATTATACATCACAGCAAAATATGAACCCATGTATCGTGAAGCAAATCATTATCTCGAGAATGGACTGTTTAGAAAAGCCTATTACACTTTCGAAACAATTATAAATGGTGCAGGGAATTACAAACAATCAGTTGCTTTAAAAAATGAAGCCCAGGAAAAGGGTACTATTACTATCTTAGTTTCAGATATATCATACACTTCATACAACTACAGGGATGCGTCAAATAAAATTACTTCAGGTATTAAAAGTAATTTAAACCGATTAAATAATCCATTTCTGAAAATAATTGATCCTGCATCACTGAATGTAAATATTTACGAAAACGGACAGATGAATATGAAGGCTGCCAATCTTGCCGGCATTAGTGCTGTTCTAACAGGAGTTGTGTCATCTGTAAAGACAACGAACGGACGAGTAACAAAAGAAAAGCAAAAAGGATATATTAAAGAAGTAACCAAAACAAAAAATGCCGAAGGTGAAGAAATAGAAAAAGTAAAATATTACAAAACGACTTACCTTGAATACAAACAAAACAACAGAGCATCGTTGTCAATGAGTTTTAAACTTGTTTCAACCGAAAATAATTCGGTACTGGCATCGGATGCATTTAATAAAAGTAACTCAGACCAAATGCATTATGCTGAATATAAAGGAGACCAGAACAAGCTAATTCCGGGCTACTGGAGATACAAGGATAAAATTACGAAAGAGGATGTTCAGCATGACAACAAAAACGATGTCAACAAGTTACACGCCCTGCTAAAAGCAGATAAAGATATTAAACCGGCACAGGAACTGTTGAATGAACTTATCGAACAATCGGTAAAAGATGTAACCTATGCTATTGATAAATATAATCCTGAACAATAATGAAAAAATATCTGGTTATCCTTACGTTTATTTTAAGCTCTTGTGCTGCGAAAAAACAAGCTGCAGAGTTTGAAGCATTACCTGACTGGGTAAAACAAAAACCGATTATTCCGGGTTATTACGTTGGAATAGCTTCGGTAAAAAAAGTAGGAACTTCAGCGCAGTATATTACAAAAGCACGAAGGCAGGCACTTGCCGATTTAGCCGAAAGTGTATCTTCAAATGTGAGCTCAACCTCTGTATTACATGCCATTGAAACCAAATACGGATTTTCAGAAACATATGATCAAAAAATACAAATAAGTACTGATGATTATCTTGAAGGGTTTGAACCTGTTGCCTTTTACGAAAACGAAGATGCCTATTGGGTGTATTATAAAATTAACCAGCGCACCTACCATGAAATGAAAGAAAAAAGAAAGCAGGAAGCCATTGCCACCGCACTGGCAAAATACCAATCGGGAAAAGAGGAAGAGCAAGAAAACAAACCCAAAGAAGCCATCTCCTTTTACCTGCAGGGGCTACAAGCTATAAAACAATACCTAAACGAAGAGAATCCTGCGAATTACAATAATCAAAATATAGATATTGGCAATGAACTATTCGTTTCGGTTAACAGAATTTTAAATAACTTAAATATAAAATCAAAAAGAAACTCAGTAATAGTAAAACGAAGAGAAAGTTTTAAAGATAACCTTGAATTTTTAGTGACTTTTCAAGAAACCCCTGTTCAGGGGATACCTGTTTCTTTCTTATATACAGGCGGTTATTTAAAAAAAGACCAAAAGGACTCTGATGCTAATGGAATTGTTCAGTTAGAGCCGGAACCTATTTATTCGAAAAACCAGCAAGAACAAATAACAGCATCCATAGATTTAAAAGATCTGGCACAACAATCCGTAGATGATCTCTTTATCCGCGGATTGATTCAAAAGCATTATATCAAACCTGCCACCGTTGATATTTTTATAAAAGCTCCATCTATTGCACTTGACATGGATGAAAGCAGGTATAAAGAAAGTCAGTGCAACAAAATTACCGGTATTTTTAACCAAAATATACGTCAATTTGGATTTATAAACCCATCCGGAAAGATTGCAGATTATATTTTAAAACTAAATTTTGAATACAGAGAGGGAGAACGTGCCGGAGGGCTTATTTCGGTTTATATCTCGGGCGAGTTAATCATTCAGGATAGTTCAGGAAAAACAACCTGGAATAAACAAACAGAAAGTATTAAAGGTGTGGGCTACAGTACCGAAGAAGCAAAAGATGAAGCCTTTGAACAATTCATAACTTCATTAAACCGGAAATATTTCAAACAAGCATTGGATGCTATTCAGTAAAAACGATTTTTCATTAAGCTTCAAAAACACATGCTTATAAAACCTCCCCGTTTGCCTTCAGGTAAAACGGGTATTGATAAAAATGCATATCATATCAGAAAGAATCCAGTTTTTTTAAATATCATTTTTCAATCATTAATTAAACCAATTGAATAAAATCAGTTCTAACAGTTATCTACTCAAAAATCAGTATCCATTATGAAGAGAACCTTACTTATAGTCATAACTTTAACATTTGTTGCATTATCAAATGAATCATTTGCACAAGAAGATCCTGTTATTCAAAAAATAATTGAACTGGGAAAAACAGACAACCAGACCATGCAACATCTCGATATCTTAAGCAACCGTTTCGGAGGACGCTTAGTTGGTTCGGATGCTTATGAAAATGCTGCCCAATGGGCGTCTCATAAATTCGAAGAATGGGGTATGGAGGTTATTATGGATGAAGCCGGAGAAGTTCCGGTAGGATTTAATCGTGGTCCATGGTTTGGACGTTTAATTGGTGAGCATGGAATGACCTTACATTTTGCAACTCCATCGTATACCTCTGGAACCAAAGGCGTGCAGCGAGGGCATGTGGTCCTTGAGCCTAAAACACAAGCTCAGTTTGATCGGATGAAACACCGCTTAAAAGGAGCCTGGGTATTAATTTCAGGAAATAGTGACGGATGGCCTGTGGATATCTCTAAAAACGCTGATGCAAAACGCAAAGAGATTATCAAAGAAAATGAGGAGATAGAAAAGAAAAACCGTGAAATAAGCCGGGAAAACTGGGCCAACCGTAAATCGGGCACACAAAAAGAGCTTCTTCCCTATAAAGATGAACCTGCTGTATTTTATAAAGAAATGGTAGAAGCCGGGATTCTCGGAATCATTCAATCATCCAAAGTACCCATTACAGCTTTATATGATCGTAAAAACATTGACAGCCTTACCTTTGAAACATTACCTACAGTGCCTGATATCAAACTGGATGAACATCAATATGAAATCATAGAACAGATGGTTCAGGAACGCAGGTATTTTCAACTAGAATTTGATATACGGAATCATTTTAAAATGGGGCCAATAAAGTATCACTCAGTAATTGGTGTAATTCCCGGAACAGAATACCCTGACGAATACGTAATTATGGGCGGGCACCTCGATGCTTATGATGTAGCCACAGGAGGTGTTGATAATGGCTCGGGGGTTTCTCCGGCAATGGAAGCTGCAAGACTTATTATGGAAGCCGGAGGAAAACCCAAACGTACCATCTTGGTATGTTTATGGGCTGCCGAAGAATTTGGCTTGCTGGGTTCGAAACACTGGGTTAACGAAAATCAAAGTAAACTGGATAACATATCAAATATGTTTAACAGAGATGGAGGCCCCACAGTCCCAACGAGCATAAGTGTTACGGAGGCTATGTGGGACGATTTTGAAAATATATGTGCTCCGTTAAATGATATTAACCCCGACTTCCCTTTTAGGTTGAATAAAAGAGAACCCAGACAAAGGCCAAAAGAACCCTGGGGTACAGACAGCGGACCATTTGCCGTTGAAGGTGTGCCTACCATTGGTTTTGGAACCGAAGATATTAAAGGATATAATTTCAGTTATGGCGAAATTTGGCATACCGAACGCGATTTATATAACAAAAGTATTCCCGAATACCAGAAACATACTTCTATCGTAACCGCTATTGTTGTTTATGGAGTAGCTAACCTCGATCACCTGTTATCGCGTGAAGGATATTATATTACAGAAAAAGAGGAAAAGAAAAATAAAAAAAGAAGAAAAGAATAAGATAAAGCCCATATATCAAGGGATTTATCTAATATAAAAAAATAAACCCTTTATTTATAAATTATAAGAAAACGATAAAACTATGAAATCTAAACTTTTTTTTACCCTTGCTTTAACATTCATATTTACAAGTTTGTTGGGGCAAAATGAACCAGTTACAGAAGCTAACTACAGATTAGCCGAACAATTTTCGCCTACCAAAGTTAAAAAAATGGTTTTTAGCACATCCGTTCGCCCCAACTGGATGAAAACAGGTGATAAATTCTGGTATTCATACAAAACATCCAACGGAACCAATTATTATATTGTTAATTTAAGCAATAAGACCAAAAAGAAGATGTTTGATAATGATCATATGGCGGCCATGTTAACATTAATCACAAAAGATCCATATGATGGACAGCATTTACCTGATATAAAACCTGAATTTAAAAAAGGTGACACCGTTTTTCAGTTTGATGTAAAAAGTTCTCAGGAAGAGGAAATAGAAAAAAAAGATACGACACAGTCTGACAGTACTAAATCGGATGCAAGCAAAAAAAACAAGAAGAAAAAAGCCGAAAAGAAAGTATTCCATCTGGAATATAACTTAAACACCGGTGAACTATACGAAATAGAAGACTGGGAAGAAGATAAGGAAGATCCCCGATGGGCAAACATTTCACCCAATGGTGAATATGTAATTTTTTCGAGAAATTACAACCTGTACTGGATGGATAAAGCAAATTATGAAAAAGCCAGGAAGGAAGAAAAAGATGAAAAAGATTCTACCATTGTAGAACATCAGCTAACGTTTGATGGGGAACAACATTATGCCTATGGCGGAGGATATACAGCTGGAGAAAATGATGATGAAAAGAAAATAAAAAAAGAAAGCGAAAAAAGAAGAAGAGCTAGGATTTACTGGTCACAGGATTCCAGAAAATTTGCATTAATACGCTATGACCAAAGAGATGTAAAAACACTTTGGGTTATTGATGTTTTAGCCAATCCTCGTCCCGAATTGGAATCGTATAAATACACCATGCCCGGTGAAGAAAACAACACACAGGAAGAGTTATGGGTATTCACCATGAGTGATACATCACGAAAACAGTATGATGTTCAAGCTTTTAATGATCAGTCGCTTACCATACACCGGGAGATAAAAACCAATAAAGAAAAGATAGAAGATTATGTAGCTACTACATGGTTATCCAAAACCTCTGATAAACTTTATTTTACAAGAAGAAGTCGTGATTTGTATAAAATGGATATCTGTGAATTAAATTTAGCTACCGGAGAGATTAACATTATCATTAAGGAACGTATGAATACCTATCTTGAACAAAAGACGCTTCATATGATTGGTAATGGTAATGAGTTTATCCATTGGTCGGAAAGAGACGGATGGGCACATCTATACCTTTTCGATGGGGATGGAAATATGAAAAAACAACTAACATCCGGCCCATGGCATGTTTCCAATATTGAAAAAGTAGATGCTAAAAACAGGGTCGTTTACTTTACAGCAAATGGCAAAGAGAATGATGAAAACCCTTACTATACTCACTTATATCGTGTCAACTTTGATGGTACAGGACTAAAAGTATTAAATGCAGGAAATTACAACCATCATGCTCAAATGAGTGATTCGTATAAATACTTTATCAATAATTTTTCACGCGTAAACACCACCCCCAAATCAGAAATCCGTGATAACAATGGGGACGTTGTTTTACAACTCGAAACAGCAGACTTAAGCAATCTTTTTGCTGCCGGATACAAATTTCCCGAAATATTTAAAGCAAAAGCAGCGGATGGAATTACAGATATTTATGGAGTAATATACAAGCCTTTTAACTTTGACTCTACAAAAAAATATCCGTTAATCCAATATGTTTATCCCGGACCACAAACGGAAGCGGTAAACAGTTCGTTTTCTGCACGTATGGATCGAACCGATCGATTTGCTCAATTAGGGTTTATCGTAGTTACTTTAGGCAACCGGGGCGGGCATCCAAATCGCTCAAAATGGTACCACAACTACGGTTATGGTGATTTAAGAGACTATGGTTTAGCCGATAAAAAATATGTGGCTGAACAATTAGCACAACGCTATAAATATATCGATATTGAAAAAGTCGGCATCTGCGGGCACTCCGGAGGAGGATTTATGTCAACTGCTGCATTATGTCAATATCCCGACTTTTATAAAGTAGCTGTTTCATCGGCAGGGAATCATGATAACAATATCTATAACCGGTGGTGGAGTGAAACGCATCATGGCGTAGAAGAAAAAATTGACGATGAAGGAAATTCAAAATTTTTATACGAAATAGAAACCAATCCTCAATTAGCCAAAAATCTAAAAGGCAAACTTTTATTGGTACATGGAGATATCGATAATAATGTACACCCCGGAAACACCATTCGTATGGCTAACGCATTAATAAAAGCAAAAAAACGTTTTGATCTTTTCATTATGCCCGGACAACGACATGGCTTTGGGGAGTATACAGAATATTTCTTCTGGTTAAAAGCTGATTATTTCAGTAAACATTTAATTGGAGATTATTCTATCAGTACGGATATTTTTGAAATGCGCCGCGAACATAAGATGACGCCCAGCAAGAAAAGAGCATTCTAAAGAAAATATATCATCATCTTAAAAGGAGAATTAAAGGCCGGACAATACATCCGGCCTTCTCTTTTCAGGTATCTACGATTAAAATTCTCTTAACTAAGCATCCCGAATAATAATTAATAATGTCCATATTTCTTTTACCCTTTTGGGCCTACATCTCCGTTCTATTCTCCTGATAAGAAGTTAAGAACAAAGAACTCGTTACTCACCACTTAGAAGTGTAAGATTAGGGTCAAAAGCAGTTTTTGCGAGATAGCAATAAATTTTACAAAAATGTCATCCCTACCGAGACTAAAAAGTCGCAAAGCGACGTAATTATGGTAAAAAATAATAATAAATTGATAAAGTGCCGTAGGTACGACATTAAAATTTTTACCGGACAGTAGTAATTACTTTAACATTATTGTCCGATAAAAAAAAATGATTGACGATTCGTATTTGGATTGGCATTGTCCGGTGAGCCGAAAAACAAGCACAGTGAGCGTTTAAAAAAATCTGCTGTTTGAACCGAGCATTTTGAGCGAGCTCGCCAAAGGCAACCACTGACCGGAGGGAAGTGCAAGTTTAGATTTTTTAGCTCACATCGCGTAGTTTTTCGAGTGAGGCGGGCGCAGCCTTGAATTTCTTTGCTTACTTTCTTGTTTCAAGACAAGAAAGTATGTGGGGTCCGGGGCAAAGCCCCTGAAATAGGAAATTGGTAAATGGTAAATAAAATCAAAGTTTCAGAATGGATGCAATATTTTTATCGGACTATAGTGATTTTTTATAGTAATGAGAATAAGTAGGGAAAAAATAAAACCTAACAATAAAACTATAAATGGTTGTCCAGGTTAAAAAACAGAAGACCGGACAATACATATCCGGTCTTCATCTTTAATCATCTGTAAAATTCTATTTTTTCTTAGGTGTTTTATATCCTTTTTGTTTGGCAGCATCTTCTAATCGTTTCTGCCATTTAGACTTTTTAACCGGTTTCTTTTTATTTTCATGTATTTTCTTTAATAAGGTTTCATCATCGACAAAACGCCTGATTATTAATGTTTGTCCCATGGTAATTACATTGGACAAGAAATAATAATAGCTTAATCCGGCAGAATAACCATTAAAGAAGAAAAGTAACATTACAGGCATCATATAATTCATCATAAACTTCATTCCGGGCATTTGCTGATTGGCATCTCCCATTTGCCCACTGTTTATTTTGGTAGAAAAGAATAAGGCCAGTGCCATTAAAAGGGTAAATAAACTAACGTGATCACCATAAAAAGGAATCTCAAAAGGCAAATCCAATATCGAATCGTAAGATGATAAATCATCGGCCCACAAAAACGCTTTTTGTCTTAGCTCAATAGATGACGGGAAAAATCTAAAAAGAGCAATCAGAATGGGGAATTGAATAAGCATAGGAATACATCCTCCCATGGGGTTAACTCCTGCTTTTTTATAAAGAGCCATGGTAGCCTGTTGCTTTTTCATGGCATCCTCTTTCTTCGGAAACTTTTTATTAACCTGCTCAATTTCAGGTTTCAACACACGCATTTTTGCCGTTGATAAATAAGATTTATAGGTCAACGGAAAGAGGACAAGTTTAATAAGAATGGTAAGGATTAAAATAATTAACCCATAATTGGCAATGAAATTATCCAGAAAGTTAAAAACCGGAATTACAACAAAACGGTTTACCCATCCAAATATTCCCCATCCCAGCGGAATAATCCGCTCAAAGGCTAAATCATGCTTTTTTAGCGTTGTATAATGATTGGGGCCAAAATAAAATTGCAAAGGTACTGTTGATTCTCTTTCATAGTTAAAAGGGATGCCTATCGTAGACTGGAAATATTTTAAATATTTTGATGAGTTGGGCAAATCATTAAACTCAACCACTGCATTGGAAAAAAAGTCTTCGGCAACTAAAATAGATGAAAAGAATTGCTGCTGAAAAGATATCCATCTAACCCTTGTATTCAGTTCTTCTCTATTTTCATCTTTACTTCGTGAAGTTAATGTATTAACATCATCCTGAAAATATTTATAGCCTATAGTGGTATACATATTTTCATTATCGGCTCCTTTTTCCTGTTGCGGTGAGTACATCGACCACTTTAAATCGATAACATTTAAATTGCTGGCAATAACTTCATTAATACCTACAAAATTGATATCAAAATCCATCTTATAAGTCCCCGGATAAACCGTGTAAACATATTCGATATACTGGTCCTCACCGGCATACAACCGATAGGTTACAGATTGTGAATCATTCTCAACCTCAAAATGAGAACTTTCATTTTCAAGATTAAAAAACAAATCATTGGTAATGATACTTTTGTTTTGCGAAAAGAAATTTAAACCAAAAACGGTTGAATCCCCATCGAATAAAATCAATGGCTCTTGTGTATACGTTTTGTAATCTTTAAGTTCAACCGAATAAATACGTCCACCCTGATTACTGAATTTAATTTTCATTAAATCATTTTCTACAACTGCAAACTCTTTTTCTCCTTCAGCTGCACTGGCAAAACTTCCATATTTCTTTACCAGTTGTTCTTTGATGTTCGTTTCTTCAACCTTTTCTTTTGGTTCGGCCGTTTGTTCAATTGCTTCTTCGGCTTGTTGCTGTTCGTCTATATTTTGTTGTCGAACCAGCTCTAACGAATCTTTTCTTTGCTTAGCTCTTTCCACTTCTTCTTTCGAAGGTTGATTAATTACACTATAAACAATTAATATTGCAGCAATTAATACAATACCTATAATTGAATTTTTGTCCATTTTCTCTTTTTTCTGTTTCTTTTTTTATTAAATAAATTTATTTCTCTGAACTAATCTCACGTATAAAATCTACAAATAATGGATGGGGATTAATCACCGTACTTTTATATTCAGGATGAAACTGAACACCCACAAACCATCTATGTTTGGGTATTTCGACAATTTCCACCAACCCGGTATCCGGATTATGGCCAACTGCTTTCATCCCGGCATTTTCAAAATCTTCCAGGTAATTATCATTAAATTCATAACGATGCCTGTGGCGCTCAAGGATATTATCTGTACCATAAATCGTATGTGCTTTTGAGTCCTTCTTTATTTCGCAAGGATAAGCACCCAACCTCATGGTTCCGCCTTTTTCGGTTATTCCTTTTTGCTCCTCCATTAAATCAATAACAGGATGGGTTGTTGTACGGCTCATTTCTGTTGAATCGGCATCAGTATATCCAAGTACATTGCGCGCAAATTCAATTACTGCACATTGCATACCAAGACATATTCCGAGAAAAGGGATATTATTTGTACGAACGTAATGTACAGCACTTATTTTTCCTTCAATACCACGTTGTCCAAAACCCGGGGCTACGACCACTCCATCAAGACCTTTTAGTTTTTCCTCAACATTTTGATCGTTTATTTTTTCAGAATGTATGCATTTAATATTCACTTTACATTCGTTAACAGCTCCGGCATGAACAAAAGATTCCATGATTGATTTATACGAATCCTGCAGTTCAATATATTTCCCAATCAATCCAATTTGAATCTCTTTCTTAGGCTTTTTCAGTTTATTTACAAACTCAGTCCATTTCTCAAGTTTTGGTTCCTCGTTAGGTGGGAGGTTCAATTTTTTAAGTACGGAGATATCCAGCTTTTCCTCTTTCATTAATAATGGAACCTCGTAAATGGTAGATACATCTTTAGACTGAATGACAGATTCAATTTCTACGTTACAAAATAAGGCTACTTTCTTTTTAATATCAATACCCAGCGGGTGTTCTGTCCTCAACACCAACACATCAGGCTGAATACCATTTTCCAACATTACCTTTACAGAATGCTGCGTTGGTTTAGTTTTTAACTCGCCGGCTGCAGATAAATAAGGGACCAGTGTTAAATGAATAAAAACACTGTTTTGGGATCCCAAATCCCATTTTAGCTGACGGACAGCCTCAATATAGGGTAATGATTCAATATCACCAACTGTTCCTCCAATTTCAGTTATCACCACATCGTAATGATATTTTTTCCCCAACAACTTAATGTTGCGTTTAATTTCATCGGTAATATGGGGTATTACCTGAACGGTTTTTCCCAGGTAATCACCTTTTCGCTCCTTATTTATTACAGTCTGGTATATCCTGCCGGTAGTTACGTTGTTTGCCTGCGAAGTATGCAGGTTGATAAAACGCTCGTAATGGCCCAGGTCAAGGTCAGTTTCGGCACCATCTTCTGTGACATAACACTCGCCATGCTCATAAGGATTTAAAGTGCCGGGATCAACATTAATATAAGGATCCAGTTTCTGAATCGTTACGGAATAACCTCTTGCCTGCAATAACTTTGCCAGCGAGGCAGAAATAATTCCCTTACCTAAGGAAGAAGTAACTCCTCCTGTTACAAATATGTATTTTGTTGTCGACAAAACGTAAAGTTTAAAAAATTATATTATAATCTAAGAATCAGTATTATCAATCATTCTGATTTTCTCTTCGAGAATTTCAATATCTTCTTTGGCGCTGGTAATTTTTTCTTTATAATCGTTAATCATCTCTCTGGCTTCGGGGCTATCTGCATTAAAAAACCCAATATTGTTTTCCCAAAGGGTGATATTACTTTCCAGTTTTTTGATTTTATTAAAAAACTTATCCCGCTCATGCTTCATTTTATTCGAAGCTTTTGGTTTATGTTGAATATTATCCAGTTTGGTTTTAAACTTTAAAAGCTTCTTCTCCGAATCATCTATCTTAAGCTTATCAAATTGTGAATTTATAGCTTCACGGAATTCATTCTGTATCTTATCTTTCATTTTATAGGGAACAAAACCAATTTCTGACCATTCGTCCTGGAATCTCCTTAAGGCTTCATAATTTTCATCCACATTTGTTGAAAATTTATAATCTTTCACTTTCTCAATTAAGGCTTGTTTTAATTCAAGGTTCTTTTCATATTCCTGATCGATGTTGGCGTAATATTCAGACTTTCGTTTAAAGAAATGATCGCATGCAGCTCTGAATCTTTTCCAGACTTTATCCGATTGTTTTCTGGGTACAGGGCCGGCTTCTTTCCAATCTTTTTGTAAATTGATTAAAGCTGAAGTAGTTTTTTTCCAGTCATTGCTATCCTTCAATTGTTCTGCCTTCTCACATAACTCTAGTTTCTTTTCAAGGTTTGCTTCTTGTAATTCTTTATTCAGCGCATAAAACTCTCTCTTTTTACCAAAAAATTTATCACAGGCATTCCTAAATCGCGCATATATCTTATTGTTGTCCTTTTTAGGAGCAAAACCAATCGTGCGCCACACTTTTTGCAGATCAATAATTGCTTTGGTTTGTTCTGACCACTCTTTATGTGATTTTAACTCCTTGTTAGCCATTTCTTCGGCTTGCTCACATAACTTTTCTTTTTTAGCCAGATTCTCTTTCTGTTCCTCTTTAAGTCCTTTAAAATATTCCTGATGATTTTTATTGATGATGCGTGTAGCTTCTTTAAAACGTTCCCAGATAGGTTCTTTATCCTCATTGGGTACAGGCCCTGTTTCTCTCCATTGGTTATGCAGTTTCTGTAATGCTTTAAAAGCACTGACAACCGAGGGTTCGTCAATTAATTTTTCAGCTTTTTTGCATAATCCAATTTTCGCTTCTAAATTTTTCTTTAAATCCAGATCACGAAGCTCTTTGTTTATTTTTATATAATCGTAAAAATTACTTACATGATGATGATAAGTATTCCACAAATCCTTTAATTTCTGTTGCGGAACCGGGCCTATTTCTTTCCATCGGTTCTGTAGCTGTCTGAATTCTTTAAATGTCTCCCCAATCGATTCTTTCTTATTGATTAACTCTTTCAGTTCTTCAATAACCTGGTATTTTGTTTCAAGGTTTGTTTCTTTTTCTTTTTCTAATTCTCTGTTATATTCTGCTTTCAGTTTACGATATCGCTTAAATTGTTCTTTCAGTTCTACCTCAATGGGATCATCTGGAAGTTTAAACTCTTCGATATCGCCCCCATCATCAATAAATGATTGACGTACTTTTTCGTTGATTGCTTTTTGCTGTTTATAAAAACTGGCCTTTATCGCTTCTACCTCTTTCCTAATTTGATGAATGGAGTGGGTATCTATCACGTTCTTAAGTTCTTCGACTAATTCTTCACGGCTTAATTTATTATAATCAATTTCCCCTTTTTCCTCCTCTTCTGTTGCTTTTACTTTTTCGGATGATTCCTGTTTTTCTATCGTGTCTGACTCATGGGAATCCTCATCCTTTTTCTCCTGATCTGATGTTTCCTTCTCTTTTCCCACCAATTGTTCTTTATCATCTCTTTCATCCGGAGTTTCTTCTGAATCAACATCCGGTGTTTGATCATTTACTTCATTCTCTTTAGCAGTTACGCCAGGTTTTTTTTTCTGTTTATCCCCGGAGGTACCTTTTTGTTCATCACCCAAACTTTCGGTTTGATCCTGATGAACTTCCTGATTTAATTCTGATTCGTTGTTTATTTGCTGTTCATTCTGAACAGAGTCAGAGTTTTTTTGGTCTTTAGCGTCCATAATATAAGCCTTCTTTTAATTTTATAGGTAAAAGAGAAAATCTTTTTTATTTTACAGGTTACGAAAATAAATATTTACCGACTAATACTCAAAGAAAAATCGGATAAAATCGTTTAATACGATAAATATACAATTAATTCGGGAATTGAAAGAAACAAAACTGCCGGTAAAGAATTACCGGCAGCAAAGATTAAACCCTGACTAAAATTTCTATCTGCTAAAATCTAATGCCTGTAGTTAAAATAAAATTGTTCAGACTATTATCGATTAGAGCCTGATTTCCTCCAGAATAATCAATAATACTAAATTCGCTCATACTTCTTTTGTAAGCAAAATCTACAAAAAAGTTACTTTCACGATATCCTAGTCCCACAGAGTAAGATGTTCGGTCAAACCCTTCATTATCATGTCCTTCTTTGAAAGGACTTGTGGAATAAGCAAATCCTCCCCGATAATATAGAACTCCAGTTCTGAACTCTGCTCCTGCTCTAATGTTATGTGTTCGGGTAAAAATTGATTCAATAGAATTATTATCAATAATTATCCCTTGACTATTAAAATCATCGTCTAATTTCATGGTTGAATAATCAACATATTCATAATCTATATCCACCAATCCAATTTTACCAATTTGAAAGCCTACACTTCCGATGGCTCTTATGGGTGTTGTTAATTGATACTCATAAGTTTGAGATTCTGATTCCTGCCACAGATAATCTCCATTATCATAATATGCATCTACTCGTGTAGAGAAATTTTCTTCTAAATTATAAAATGTAGGTAGATGAAAAGCACCTCCAATTCTTAGAAAATCAAAAGGTTTGTAAATTGCGCCAAACTTAAGTGAAAAACCCGCTCCATTGGTTTGAATTTCTTCTTGAAATTTCATGGCAGAAAAATCATAAATATCCGATTCATTATTTTCATATTCATAATGCGATGAAAATTCAGAAAAATGAATCGTTTTAATATCCAAACTAAAACCTACATACAATTTATGCGCATAATTAGCTCCAAACGAAAAATTAATCTCCCCTATTGAACCTTCTGTTTGTATCGATTTTTGTTTATTAATATTGAATTCATCCGGATATAAAAATTTTTCATCGGTTACCTGACTCCAAAACTCATTATTTATGGTATCATAATCTATCAAATAAGTATTATAAAGCAAAGACTCATACATACCATCCAGATTAGGGACTGAACCAGCATCCTCCGCATTTGCAACGAAATATTCCATTATAGATTGATCATTATTCCCGCCAAACAAGATATTTTGATTATAATTATTAACCTTGTTATACCCTACTGCAAAATTAACATTAACCCATCGGGTATCCGAATCTTCTAAGTCGTAAGATGTAACCAACCCTAAGTTATTGAAACCCATTCGATATTTGCTTTCATCTGTAATTGTATTAAGATAGGCAGAAGAAGTTTGGTTATAAGTTAAGCCAGGAGAAATCATTAATTCTGTGTTTCTAAACACTCCAATACCCGCCGGATTTATTGAAATAGAGGAAAAATCTCCTCCCAAAGCACCAAAAGCACCACTCATACCTGTAAATCGGGCAGTTCCCGAATAATTGTTTGAAGAAAATTTCAACGCATAATCAACATAAGGGCTTTGAGCAACAAGAACAGTTTGTACACATAAAAGCGCTATAATCAATATTCCTATTTTTTTCATAGTTATGTTTTAAATAGTTTTAAAAAAATATTCATAAAAAAACCCGAAAGGCCTTCAATAAGCCTTTCAGGTAAATACTATATTATTATCTTCTTCGCCCTGAACCGGAACTTCTGGTTGAACCTGAACCGGAACTTGACGAGCTTCCAGAAGAACGATTAATAGATGTTCCACTGCTTCGGGTACCTGAAGTACCTGAAGAGCCTGAAGATCGTCTTGGCGTATAGGTTCTTGAAGAACCGGAGCTGTTACTTCGGGTATTCCGGTTGGTTCTGTACGTAGAGTTAGAGTTGCCCGAGCCGGAACGTTTAACCGTATTTGTATTAGTAACACTTTTCGGACGACTATACCGGGTCGTTCTGCTGTTTGCATTATACGAAGAACGGTTTGTTGTTGAACGAACATTACTTCTGGTTCTGGCTGAGCTTGATGATATTGCACTCCTTCTTTCCTGAATCTCCTGACGATTTCGGTCGCGTACAACTCTGGAGTTATTGTCATTGTTTACTACCCTGATTGTTCTTCGGGAGTTAATATTTCCATCGTCACTTCGTCGGTTTGTCACCTCTGTTCTTCGCACAGATCTTCCTTCGCTTCGGTTATTATCAATAGCTGATTTAACCGTGTTGGTTTCTTTAATATCCCTGCCCATATAAATTTCCGGATTACGGGCAATTCGCTGATTAGCAGTATTAACACCCGAACCACTCATTGAGCTTAGTCCTCTGCGACGAGATGAATAATTCGCAGAACTGGCCCAGTTATCATTTGGGTTATTCATATAATAATTATTTGTCGAATACGGGTAATAGTAAGGATTATAATAGGAATGATAATATGGATTGTAATAGTACGAATTATAATAATACGGACTATAATAGGAATAAAATGGTCGTGACCATGGTGAGTAATACCATGGAGAATGAGCTCCTGCATAGATATAATTACTTCCCCAATAACCAAAACTGGAAGAAATATAATAAGGTTCAACCCATATACGGTCGCCTGCTATTACAACATTATAGAATGGATCACCAATAAACATGCTTGCCAATCTGTAATCGTCGTTAAAATAAATGTTATAGTTGGTTGTCATTCCATAATATGGACTCTGTTTAGCTTCCATTCTTCTCTCGCGGGCTTCACCATGATTATCAACCATAATCCGGTCGTAAGCATTTCCCGATTCTTTATCTTCATAAATGGTTGTATCGGTATCTCCGTAAGAATCATCCTCTAAAATTTCAGTTATCTGATCATCAAATGCAGATGTTTTTTCATTAGAGGCATAATTATTGTATGATGGGTTGGAATACGCATCAGTGCTTGCAACATAATCATCGTTAGGCGAATAATACAAATCGTCGTTTACAGCAGTTTGTTGTAATGATGAGCATGAGGCGATAAAGACTGATAAAATAAATATTAAAAAAATTTTAGTTTTCATAATGTACCTCCTGATTCGTTATATTTTATAATTTATTTCCTTATTTTTGCAACTTTAAAACGATTATTAATCTTATTAAATAACAAGCAAATTTTATACCAAACATGGCTAAAATACTTACAAAAAGAGAAGAAAATTATTCACAATGGTACAACGACCTCGTTATTAAAGCAGATTTAGCCGAAAACTCTGCTGTTAGAGGCTCAATGGTTATAAAACCTTACGGTTATTCCATATGGGAAAAGATGCAGGCAGCATTAGATAAAATGTTTAAAGATACCGGGCACTCCAATGCCTACTTCCCCCTATTTATCCCTAAATCGTTTTTTTCAAAAGAAGCGAGCCATGTGGATGGATTTGCCAAAGAATGCGCTGTAGTTACCCACTACCGTCTGAAAAATGACGAAACCGGAAAAGGAATTGTTGTTGATCCGGATGCCAGGCTGGAAGAAGAACTAATTGTACGTCCTACTTCAGAAACGGTAATCTGGAATACCTATAAGAACTGGATACAGTCGTACCGCGATTTACCTATTTTAGTTAATCAGTGGTCCAATGTGGTGCGTTGGGAAATGCGCACCCGCTTATTTTTACGTACCTCAGAATTCCTATGGCAGGAAGGGCATACTGCTCATGCCACTAAACAGGAAGCCCTGGACGAAACAGAACAGATGATTAATGTATATGCTGATTTTGCCGAAAACTGGATGGCCATGCCTGTAACAAAAGGATACAAATCTGAAAATGAGCGATTTGCCGGAGCAATAGATACATACTCTATCGAAGCATTAATGCAGGATGGGAAAGCTTTACAATCAGGAACGTCCCATTTTCTTGGTCAGAATTTTGCCAAAGCCTTTGATGTTAAGTTTACCGATAAGAATGGAAAAATTGACTATGTATGGGCTACCTCCTGGGGAGTGTCTACAAGACTAATTGGTGCATTAATTATGGCCCATTCGGATGACAATGGTTTAGTACTTCCTCCCAAATTAGCACCTATACAGGTGGTTATTATTCCTATCTACAAAGGAACCGAGCAGCTGGGAGCCATTGCAGAAAAAGCTGAAACAATCAAGAAAAAATTACAGGAAAAAGGCATCTCCGTAAAGTTTGATGACAGAGATACACATAAGCCGGGATGGAAATTTGCCGAATATGAATTAAAGGGTGTACCTGTTAGAATTGCTTTAGGACCCCGCGATATTGAAAATAACACCCTTGAAATAGCTCGAAGAGATACCTTAAAAAAAGAAATTATTTCCCAGGATGGCATAGATCTTTATATTTCAGATTTACTGAACGAAATACAACAAAGCATTTACCAGAAAGCATTAAAATTCAGAAACGAAAATACCTTTAAAGCCGATTCATTCGAAGAATTTAAAAAAATAATGGAAAATAAAGGTGGCTTTGTACTGGCGCACTGGGACGGAACTTCCGAGACCGAACAAAAAATAAAAAACGAAACAAAAGCAACTATTCGATGTATTCCTTTTGATTCAACAGAAGAAGAAGGTAAATGCATCTATTCCGGAAAACCATCCAAACGAAGAGTAATATTTGCTAAAGCCTATTAGTAATTAGCTAAAACCATCAATATGTCAGAAAACGATCCTAAAGAACAAATTATATCGGCCCTGGAAGTTAAATCAATTGTCAAACAACGTGTTTACGATCAAACACTTGAGGCATTTAAAACGCTAAAAGAAATACTCTTTGAAATTGCCGTTGAATTAAATAATGAACTTAAAATTAACGACACTCGTGTTCATTTAGAATATAAAGATCGGGGGCAATTTGAGGCAGAGCTTAAAGTTGCCGGCGACATGCTTATTTTTAGTATGCATTCTAATATTTTTGAATTTAATCGTGAGCATAATGCCTGGAAAACAAACTACCTCCAAAATAATCAGATGTACAGTTATTGTGGAATTATTAATGTATACAACTTTTTAGCCGACTCGTTTAAATACAACCGGTTGGAAGATTTGGGTTATTTAATTACCCGAATATTTATTAATATCGAAAAACATTTCTTTGTTGAAGGCAAACGGCAGGAGAAATATTTGTATAATAATTTCGAACAATCCATACTTACCAAAGAAGTTCTAAAAGAGATTATTCTGAAATCTATAATCTATGCCATTGAGTTTGACTTATTGGTACCACCCTACGATCATGTTAAAATTGCTTCCGTTGCCCAACTGAATGAAAAGATGGAGTATTCAAGAATGAAAACAGGCAAGCGATTAGGATTTAAATTTAATTCAGACGACGTGTCGTAAAACACTAGCTACCAAAACATTTGATTAGCAATTGTTGTTCCGGTAAAACTTTTACCGGATTTTTTTGCATCATTTTTAATGGTTAATCGTCTTTACTACAAAAGCAAATGTTTCAAATCGGACATGTAATGTTACAATATCGAACACCTAACGTAGCAAAAATAAAGCCAGCAAAACAACAAGGTATTTAAATACAGGTAATTACAAAGTTTGGCACAAAAAATGATATTTTATTAACAATTATTAATCTTATAATATTCAAAAGTCATGGTAGTAGATTTAAAAGCAAACGAACTGGTATTAAAAGCAGGCGATTCAAATCTCCTTGCAGAAGAAACAAATGTTGATGGTAAACTAATACTAACCAATCAGCGGGTATATTTTAAACCCAAAAATAACGAGAGTTCTAATTACAATATAGAGATTTTACCCAGCCAAATTCAGGAAATAATATCATTTAACATCATGAAAATTTTTCCTAATGGATTAAATATTATTACAAAAGAGGGAAAACAATTAAAATTTAAGATAGGAAAAAGAAATTCATGGAGTAAAGCATTAAATCAGATTTACTAAATATCACAGTAATTCAATTCTACATATATCTCCGGTTAATAATTAATGAGCATGATGCATTCTGATGCATTGTGCTCTCATTTTTTTATTTTATAATTGCTCCATCAACAAATATCAGTAAATAAAATAAACAAGATGTACGTTTTATTGTTAAACATGCATATTAATCAAAAATCATCTTTAAAAATCTAAAATACATTAATGAAAGCCATAGGAATATTTTACGGTTCAACTACCGGAAATACTGAAAAGATTGCAAAAAAAATAAAAGAACACCTAAAATCAGAAACCATAGATATTTACAATGTACGTGAGGCCACCCAGCCTGATCTGGAAAAATATGAGAATATTATTTTAGGTTCGTCTACCTGGGGACAGGGAGAATTGCAGGAAGATTTTAAACAATTTCTGGAGGTAATAAGGAAAGCAAACCTTAAGGGGAAAAAAGTAGCTATCTTTGGAATTGGCGATTCATCTGTTTATCCCGAATCGTTTGCCGATGCTTTAGGTGTTATTTTCGAGGCGCTGGAAGGCAAAGGAGTAACTTTTGTAGGAGAATTCTCTACTCAGGGTTATAATTTTGAAAAATCATTAGCGCTTTTTGACGAAAAGTTTGTTGGTCTTCCACTTGATGACGACTCAGACGAAGAACAAAATAGAGCAAGGATCGCAATATGGTCTGAATTATTAAACCAAAAGATGAACTAATAACCTTTCTTCCCTAAAAAATACCTATAGAGATTCCTAACCACGGTTATTTGTTGTATTTTTATCCTGCAAATTAAAAGGATAAAAAAATGAAAACAGCAATTATCTATGCTACGAAGCACGGATGTACAGAAAAATGTGCACACACTCTTGCAAACGAATTAAATAAGAATGCAGCCTTAATTAATCTTGATACGTCAACCGACGTAAATCTCAATGAATTTAATACAATCATCATTGGCGGCTCAATACATGCGGGTTCAATGAACCGGAAAATAAAAAAGTTTATAGAAAAGTATCTGGACATACTAAACACAAAGAAAACAGGTCTGTTTATTTGTTGTATGGAAGAAGGTGAAAAGGCTCAGGAACAATTTGATAATGCTTTTCCCGAATCCCTGAGAAAAAATGCAATTACTCATGGATACTTCGGTGGCGAATTTAATTTTGACAAAATGAATTTCTTTGAAAAAGCTATCATTAAAAAAATTGCCCAAACCGATCGTAACGTATCAAAAATAAAAGTTAACAATATTAAAGATTTTGCGCAGAAAATAGCTGGCTGATCACTCTATTTTTCAGCATGGCAGATTATGAAATTTGCCGGTATTATTATATCTTGCACACTTAAAACAAAATTAAAAATTAAATTGAAATAGTATGAAAAACAAAATTAAAAATTTATTTTCTGTAATGATTGCTGCAGTAATTATAACAAGCTGTGGTAGTCCCGAGAAAGAAGCAAATACGGATATGCAAAAAAAATTAGATGAATATGCAGAGGTTGAACTTACTTCGGACATTAGCCATTTAACCGATAACCAAAAGGAGATGTTGGGTTATTTGTTCGAAGCAGCTCAATTAATGGATGATATTTTCTGGCAGGAAGCCTATGGAAATAAAGAAGAACTATTAAACAGTATTTCTGACCCCGCAGCCCGGAAATTTGTAAAAATTAACTATGGACCATGGGAACGGTTAAATGACAACAAGCCTTTTATTGAAGGTTTTGAAGAAAAACCTGCCGGAGCAAACTTTTATCCGTCAGACATGACTAAAGAAGCGTTTGAAGCACTTGACGCCAATGACAAAACGAGTCTTTATACATTGGTTAGACGAGACGAAAAGGGCGAACTGTACACCATTCCTTACCATCAAGCGTTTAATAAAGAAACAAAAAAGGCGGTTGAGCTTATCAGAAAAGCGGCAGAGCTTGCCGAAGATGAAGGGTTTAAAAAATATTTAAACTTAAGAGCTCAGGCATTAGAAACAGATGAGTATTACGAAAGTGATGTAGCATGGATGGAAATGAAGAGTAATGATATCGACTTTATTGTAGGACCTATTGAAAACTACGAAGATGCATTGTATGGTTACAAAGCAGCTCACGAGTCATTTATTCTTATTAAAGACAAGGAATGGAGTAAAAAGCTGGATAAATTTGCCGCTTTCTTACCTCAGTTTCAAGAAGATTTACCCGTTCCTCAGGAATACAAAAATGAAACCCCCGGAAGCGATTCCGACCTTGGTGCATATGATGCTGTTTATTATGCCGGCGATTGTAATGCAGGAAGCAAAACCATTGCCATTAATTTACCAAACGACGAACAGGTAAGATTAGATAAAGGAAGCCGAAAGCTACAGCTAAAAAACTCAATGCAGGCAAAATTTGATCAAATCCTTGTTCCCATCTCAAATATCGTTATCCATCCCGAACAAAGAAAACATGTTAAATTTGATGCTTTTTTCGAAAATACCATGTTTCACGAAGTAGCCCATGGATTAGGACTTGGAAATACAATTGATGGAGAACAAACGGTACGCGAAGCTTTAAAAGAATATTACACTTCGATTGAAGAAGGAAAAGCAGATATTTTAGGCCTGTTTATTGTTGATAAGTTATATGAAATGGGCGAATTAACCAGCGGTGAAGTTATGGACAATTATGTTACCTTTATGGCCGGAATTTTCCGTTCGGCACGATTTGGTATCGCCAGCTCGCATGGAAAAGCCAACATGATGCGATTCTACTTTTTTCAGGACAAAGGTGCTTTTATTAAAAATTCTGAAACCGGAACCTATAGGGTCGATTTCGAAAAAATGAAAGCTGCAATGAACGAGCTTACCGAAAAAATTCTAATCATTCAGGGTGATGGCGATTTTGAACAGGCCAAAGCATGGGTTGAAGCCGACGGAAAAATCAAAGAAGATTTACAAAAAGATTTAGACAAAATTAATGAAGCAGGTATCCCAAGAGATATTATCTTTAAGCAAGGGAAAGAAATGCTTGGGTTATAAGAACTAAAAAATACTTTCTCATAAAAGGTTCAATTTTCTCGATTGAACCTTTTTTTATTTCATTTCAAATAATTACTATTGTAAAAACACATCATTAGCTGAGTTGAAAGATATCCGAACATATATTATAATTATTATTTCATATTTGCCACTTATATCTGCCGGGCAAAGTAATAATACTTTTATTGACTCAACACGGTCTGTTCTTAAGGTTATTCCAAAAGATTCTATTTCTACTGAAAAAAGAAATCGGTCTGACCAGTTCTACGACACGCTAAAATTAAAAGCATCAAAAAACAGAATTACCAAAACAGCTTTAGAGTTAATCCTGAAGGAAGAGCCGGATAAAGGAATCTATATAGGAGAAGAAAATATAAGAAAAGAAAAATATTTTAAAATATATGAAGGAAAAAAAATCCGCAAAATTGAAATTGTAAAACTGGATGTTTTTGGACCCGCACTAAACGACAGTGGATCAACAACCTTAAACTGGATACAGAAAGCAGGCAATAATACGCATATAAAAACACGTGATTTCATTATAGAAAACAACCTTTTATTTTCCGAAGGTGATTCTATTGATCCAACATTACTCATTGATAATGAAAGAATTTTCCGCGAGCTCGATTATATTAAGGATGCAAACATACAAATTATCCAGGTTCCCGGAGACAATAAATGGGTTGATATTCTGGTAATTACAAAAGATGTATATAGTACCGGATTTAATGTCGATTTATGGAATCTAAGCTCAGGCTCAATAGATCTATATGAAAACAACCTGGCAGGTATTGGTCATAAAGTTCAGGCCCGATGGCTTATCGATGTTGATGAAAATCCATCAACAGGTTATTCGTTTAAGTATAACATAAACAATATTGGAAATACTTTTATTAAATCATCATTACAATATTATAAGGCTTTCCATACTGAACGATTGGAAATAAAAGCCAACAGACCGTTTTTTTCTTACAATACAAAATGGGCCGGACATATTAGCTTTTCGCAAACATCAACACTCAAAGACATAAAAAAAACAAATACTATCTTAACCGATACCCGATTAAATTATGCTACAGGGGATTATTGGCTTTCCCGCTCTTTTATGTTAAAAACCGATAATATTAAATATACAAACCGTACACGTTTGGTTTTAGGAGCTCGGTTTATTAAAAATAAATTTTACAAAGGTCCCGAAGTTAGTGAACGCTATAACTTTGATTACCATGACAATCAAATACTTCTGGGTAGTCTCTCCTTTTCAAGACAAAAATTTTATACCTCAAATTTAATTTATGCTTTTGGTAAAACAGAAGATATTCCTGTTGGGTTATTAGCTCAGGTCAACGCCGGATTCGAAAAAGATGAGTTCTTCAACCGGCCTTATGCAGGATTAATATTAGCAAATGGTTTATATTATAACAAAATCGGATATCTTAACTTTCGGGCAGAATTGGGTGGACTATACTATGATGACCGCATAGAACAAGGAGGGCTAAATTTTAATGCGAAAGCAATAAGTAATTTACATTATATTAAACATATTAAATTCCGTAATTTTTTAAGCCTTAATTATACGCGTGGTGTAAACCGGTTTCCGGACGAAAAAATATACTTTAATTCTGTAAATGATATTTGGGGGTTCTCCTCTGATAACTTGTATGGATTAAAAAAATTATCCTTTAATTACGAACTTGTAGCATTTACCAATCTTTACCTTTATAATTTCAGGTTTGTATTTTTTGGTTTTGGCGATTTTGGATGGATTGGACCGGAAAATAAATCCATATTCAGAAATAAACTATACTCAGGAATAGGATTAGGTGTAAGGGTTCGTAATGAAAACCTGGTATTTAAAACTTTCCAGATAAGATTTGCCTTTTATCCATCCGTTCCCACTGATGTAGATCCATTTTATCTGATGGTATCCGGAGAGTCGTATTTAAAACACACTTATTTCGAACCAGAAGCCCCCTCAACCATCGATTTTCAATAAAAAAATACCTTTCTGTCTTTTTTGTTGAACAAACCTTTA
Organism: Bacteroidales bacterium; assembly: GCA_035269575.1. Taxonomy (GTDB): domain Bacteria; phylum Bacteroidota; class Bacteroidia; order Bacteroidales; family UBA12077; genus UBA12077. The sequence continues at coordinate 26,663 of DATFIZ010000139.1, forward strand.
CTCTCATTGTTTGTTTTGAAAATGTCGAACGAAAAAAAACAGAATCTTATGGCTGTATTAGTAGGAAAAAAAGCACCTTTATTTAAAACCGATGCGGTAATTAATGGCAGTGAAATTATAGAGAATTTTTCATTAGAACAATATCTGGGTAAAAAGTATGTCGTATTTTTCTTTTATCCGGCAGACTTTACCTTTGTATGTCCTACAGAAATTATTGCTTTCCAGGAAAAAATCCAAGAATTCGAAGAGCGCGATGTAGCTATTGTAGGCTGTTCTGTTGACTCTGCTTTTTCACACTGGAAATGGTTACAAACCGAACAAAAAGAAGGGGGCATTAAAGGTGTAAAATATCCTTTGGTAGCAGACCTTTCAAAAACCATATCGGAAAATTATGATGTGCTGGCCGGTCATTACGATCTTAACGACGAAGGTGAAAGTACATTTCATGGGATACCCCAGTCTTTCAGAGGTTTGTTTTTAATTGACAAAGAAGGAATAGTACGACATCAGGTAGTAAATGATATGCCCCTCGGAAGAAGTGTTGACGAAACCTTACGAATGATTGATGCTCTTCAGTATTTCGAAGAAAATGGAGAGGTATGTCCTGCCAATTGGAAAAAAGGCGATAAAGCGTTACAACCAACACAAGAAGGAATCTCCGATTACCTAAGTAATTAATTATTTTACATATTTTTTTGTAAAAGCGCCTGTGGTCAGGGCGCTTTTTTTATTTTTGTTATATGGTTAAAAAATTTTCTGTAAATATAAAAAACAAAAAAAAATTTAAACAGAAACTAATCCTGTGGGGAAACCGTTTCGACCCATTTGTATTTTTAGACAGTTGTGATTACAATATCAATCAGCCATCAGGGAAAACCTATTATGAGTATGATTTTCTGGCAGCTGTAAAAGCAGAAAAATTTTGCTGCCTGTCAGCAGGGAATAAGTTTGAACAACTTAAAACGTTTGTCCAAAAAAACACCCAATGGATATTCGGCTATTTCTCGTACGATTTAAAAAATGAAATTGAACAACTGGAATCGAACAACATGGACTGTATTCAATTTCCTGAGGTACAGTTTTTTATTCCCGAACTGGTTTTTGTAGCCAAAAATAACGAACTCTTCATCTATTATAATCAACAACAATATAATGCAGAAAAATTAAAACAAATTGTAGAACAAATCGATTCAACAGATACATCCTCCTTAAAAGAAAATAACCAATCCATCAATATCTTATCTCGTTTTACAAAACAAGAGTATCTGCAAACAATTACACAACTCAAAAATCATATTCAACGAGGTGATATTTACGAAATCAATTTATGCCAGGAGTTTTTCAGCCATACAGCCATTGACCCGTTAAGTACTTACTTGAAATTACAAGTAGCCTCCCCCACTCCTTTTTCATGCTTTTACAAAACAGGAAATAATTATCTGCTTTCGGCCAGTCCCGAACGATTTGTAAAGAAAAAAGGAGCTAAAATCATTTCGCAACCTATTAAGGGGACCATACGAAGAGGAAAATCAGAAAAGGAAGACCATATTTTAAAAGAAAAACTTTTTAATGACCCGAAAGAACGAGCCGAGAATGTAATGATTGTTGATTTGGTCCGAAATGATTTGTCGCGCACAGCGAAAAAAGGTACCGTTAAGGTAGAAGAATTGTATGGAATTTACTCTTTTCAACAAGTACATCAAATGATTTCGACGGTTGTATCAGAAGTTGATGCCAATTTTCCAATTATTGATATCATTCAAAATGCTTTCCCCATGGGTTCAATGACCGGTGCCCCAAAAATTAGAGCCATGGAATTAATTGAGCAATACGAAAAAACCAAACGGGGACTGTATTCCGGTTCTGTAGGATACATTACACCCGATAAAGACTTCGATTTTAATGTAGTTATTCGCAGTATTTTATACAACCAATTAAAAAATTATGTATCTTTTACCGTTGGGGGAGCCATAACCAACTTATCGGTTCCTGAAAATGAGTACGAAGAGTGCATGGTTAAAGCACAAGCTATGCTGAACGTTCTAAATAATCAGGGAATATGATTGATGATTTTAAAAGATATATTGCCATCAATAATCTATGCATAAAGGATGATAAGCTATTACTTGGCGTTAGTGGAGGAATTGATTCTATTGTGATGATGCACCTTTTCAGGATGTCGGGATACAATATCGCCCTTGCACATTGCAATTTCCAGTTACGTGATGAAGAATCGGATAAGGATGAAGCGTTTGTGACTCATTTAGCCGAGAATTATCAACTTCCAATTCATACCATCCGGTTTAATACCCCGGAAATAGCCGAAAAAGAAGGTATCTCGATACAAATGGCAGCACGCGATTTGCGGTACGAATGGTTTGAAGAGTTAAGACAACAACATCATTACGATTATATTGCTATTGCCCATAATAATAACGATTTGGTTGAGACTTTTCTTATTAACCTGGTTCGCGGGACCGGCATAAAAGGGCTTACAGGAATAAAAGAAAAATCAGGAGCAATTATTCGTCCGCTGCTTTTTGCATCCCGAAAAATGATTGATGATTATTGCCGTACGAATAACTTTGAATATCGCGAAGATTCTTCCAACAAAACCACCAAATACAGCCGAAACCTTATCCGTCACGAGATCATTCCTGCCTTTGAATCGATCAACCCTTCGTTTATAGATACCATGACCCAAAATATCAATACATTAAAAAATACAGAAAAAATCTATTACCATACCCTGCAAAAAACACTTACCGAAATTGCTGATGAACAGGATAAAAAAACATATTTTGCCATAGATAAAATAGAAAAGCTGGAGCCTGTAGAAACCTACATGTTTGAATTTCTAAACCCTTATGGCTTTTCGATTTCTCAAATAAATGATATCATTGCCTCTCTGGACGGAATTTCAGGGAAACAATTCTTTTCACCCACTCACCGACTCATAAAAGACCGTGACAACCTTATCCTGGAAGAAATCTCGCTTGTACAGTCTAAGCCCTTTTTTATCGAAGAAACAACCGGCCAGATAGAATATCCAATACCTTTAATTCTTGATAAATCTGATAAAACAGAAGAATTTCAAATTAATACACAAAAAAATATAGCCCAGCTGGATTATGATAAACTCGAATTTCCGTTAACGCTTCGTAAATGGAATAAAGGAGATTACTTTATGCCCTTAGGGATGCAAAATCTGAAAAAAGTGAGTGATTTTTTTATTGATCAAAAGGTCCCGATTCCCGAAAAAGAAAAAGTATGGATTATCGAAAGTGGAAACAAGATTGCATGGATTGCAGGCATGCGTATTGATGAACGGTTTAAGATTACGGAAAACACAACACACATTTTTCAACTTGAGCTCCCCGAAGCGTAAAAATACAAAACCTGCCTGCTAAAAGTAGTGGCCGGTTTAGCAAACCGGTACACTTTTAACAGGCAGGAAAAATACAAAGATACTTTT
>DATFIZ010000140.1:0-9066 GCA_035269575.1 Bacteroidales bacterium
CCATTTTTAGCCAATACATTTTCTCTGAACGATTGAGCTGTTTCCTGATCAAATAAGCTTGTTTCTTTAAATGCTTCGAAAGCATCATTATCTAAAACACTTGCCCATGTATATGAATAATATCCTGCATCATATCCTCCCATAATATGATTAAAATAGGTACTTCTATAACGAGAATAAATCTCAGGAATTAATCCGATGCTGTTCAGGTATTCTTTTTCAAATTCCATCACATTCAATTCAGGGGTTTCTTCGGTCATGGTATGAAATCTCATATCAAGCAACGATGCTGCTAACACTTCTGTTAAAGCAAATCCCTGGTTAAAGTTCGCACTGGCATGTAATTTTTCAATTAATTCGTCAGGAATTACTTCCCCTGTTTTATAATGCTTAGCATACATCTTGAGTACATCTTTTTCAAAAGCCCAGTGCTCCATAATTTGTGAAGGTAGTTCAACAAAATCCCAGGCAATATTACTGGTTGTGTAAGAAGTTTCCGAAAACAAACCATCTAAAGCATGTCCAAATTCGTGGAACATCGTTTCTACTTCGTCGACACTTAAAAGTGCAGGAGAATCTCCGCTTGGACGAGTAAAATTAGTCACATTCGTAACGAGTGGTTTTACCTCTTCACCATCCTGGGTATAATAATGTTCGCGGAATCCGCCACACCATGCACCACCACGTTTGCTTGCACGTGGATGCATATCCATAAAAAATAATGCAAGATGAGAACCATCGGCTTCTTTCACTTCGTAAACGGTAGTTTCTGGGTGAGGAACAGGAATACCTTCGATAGGAGTAAATGTTATACCATAAAGTTTATTGGCTACATCAAATATTCCCTGACGTACATTTTCCAGTTCGAAATAGGGTCTTACCTCACTTTCATCTAAATCATATTTCTCTTTGCGCAATTTCTCGGTGTAATAAAACCAGTCGTGTGGGGCCAGTTTAAAATCGCCTCCTTCTTTGTCAATCATGCCTTGTAGGGCAGCTCTCTCTTGTTTTACCTTGGGTAAAATGCCATCCCATAATTGATTTAATAAATCAAACACATTTTCAGGATTTTGAGCCATTCGATTTTCTGTTCTTATTGAGGCATGATCTTCATAACCTAATAATTCAGCACGCTTTACCCGTAGATTTAAAATCTTTGCCAGATTCTCTTTATTATCGTATTCATCATCATGATTACCCTGGTTAACATAAGCATCATAAATTTCTTTTCTTAATTCACGGTTATCCGCATATTGTAAAAACGGTATCATGCTGGGTTTTTGAATGGTAAAAACCCATTTTCCTTCTAAACTATCTTTAGCAGCAGTTTCAGCAGCAGCATCAATTGATGCTTGGGGTAATCCGGCAAGATCTTCCTGGTTATCAATGACCAGTTTAAAACGGTTTACTTCAGCTAAAATATTTTGACTGTATTGCAAAGTTAAACCGGATAATTCCTGGTTCATTTTCTTTAATTCTTCCTTCTTATCTTCGGGTAAAGCAGCACCACTCTGAACAAATCCTTTATATCCACTTTCTAATAAAAAAAGTTGTTCATCATTTAAATCAAAGTTCTCTTTATTTTCATATACGGTCTTATACCTTTCAAAATATCTTGGATCGAGACTAATTTCGTCATAATGAGCAGACAATTTGGGAGAAAGTTCCCTGGCTAATTCCTGTAATTCATCAGAAATATTAACACTATTAAAAGCACCAAAAACAGTTCTTACTCTGCTTAATAACTCTCCTGCATAATAGGATGCTTCAACCGTATTTTCATAGGTTGGCTCTTCAGAATTTGTAATGATTGCTTCCATTTCGTCCTTATGCTCTTTCATGGCTATTTCAAAAGCAGGAGCAAAATGTTCAATTTCTACTTGTTCAAACGGAGGCACTCCATAAGGGGTATCCCATTCACTTAATAAAGGATTCGTTTCCTTTTTACTACAGGATATCATAAATATCCCGAGAACTAAAATACTTAAAAAAAGTTTTTTCACAATATTTAAATTTAAAAGTTAATATAATCATTAAATTTTCCACAATAATTCGACATAAAAGGGAATAAATAGTTTAATAAAAGAGACAAAAGTAATGATAATTCAAATTTTTAACTATTAAACCCGGAAATATAATTTTAATCATTGCTAACTATCTACTTTTTTACTTAATTTATAGTTTTAAGTAGCTTAATTAAACAACAAAAAGATGAATAATAACCGCCGCGATTTTTTAAAGACAATTACACTGGGCTCCGGATTAATTGTTACCGGATTAACTACAGCCTGCAATGTTTCAGATAAAAAAAATAACATTTCTAACAAAAGAACTTCTCGGCAAAAGTTTAATATGTGTGGTTTCCGTGCACCAAAACTTGAAAAAGTAAGAATTGGTTTTATTGGATTGGGCATGCGAGGGCCCGGAGCGGTTATACGAATGTCGCACATCGAAGGTGTTGAAATTACAGCCCTTTGTGACAAATATTCAGATCGCGTTGAATCAACCCAAAAAATTCTTCAAGAGAAAGGATTACCAAAAGCTAAATCATACAGTGGTTCTGAAGAAGCCTGGAAAAAACTTTGTGATGACCCGGATATTGATTTAGTGTATATATGTACTCCATGGAGCTATCATACTCCCATGGCCGTTTATGCTATGGAAAAAAATAAACATGTTGCCGTTGAAGTACCGGCAGCAAAAACCATTGACGAGTGCTGGCAGTTAGTAGAAACATCAGAAAAAACAAAAAAACACTGCATGATGCTCGAGAACTGCTGCTACGATTTCTTTGAATTACTCACTCTTAATATGGCACGCAATGGCTTTTTTGGCGAGATTGTGCATGGCGAAGGGGCCTATATTCATGATTTACGATTTTTAAATTTTGACCCAAACGGATATGCCGATATGTGGCGTCTGAAAGAAAATAAAAGGAATGGAAACCTGTATCCAACGCATGGATTAGGACCTGTTTGCCAAATCATGAATATAAACCGAGGTGATAAAATGGAATACTTAACCTCCATGTCAAGTAATGATTTTCAGATGCAAAAAACGGTGAATGAACTTGCTCTTGAGGATTCTTTTTTTGAGCCCTTTACAGGGAAAAAATACCGGGGAAATATGAATACAACAACGATAAAAACACATAAAGGGCGTACCATCATGATACAGCATGATGTAACCTCACCCCGCCCATACTCACGCATACATTTAATAAGTGGTACCCAGGCAATGGCCCGAAAATGGCCTTATCCTCCTAAAATAGCCACAGACCATAAATGGCTTGATGAAAAACAATTTCAGGGAATAGAAAAAAAATACACTCCTGAAATAGTAAAAGTAGTTGGGGAAATGGCCAAAAAAATTGGTGGCCATGGTGGCATGGATTTCATCATGGATTGGCGTTTAATTGATTGTTTGCGCAACGGATTGCCGCTCGACCAGGATGTTTACGATGCAGCACTTTGGAGTGCCATTGCTCCACTTAGCGAATGGTCTGTAGCCAACCGTTCCAACAGCATTGATGTTCCGGACTTCACCAATGGCTCCTGGAAAAAAAATAATCCGGTTGATATATCCCTTGCTGAGGGAGGTTCGACCGGAGTTAAAAATTTAACGGACACAACTCAAAAAGTACAACTGGAAGTTTAACCTAAGAAATCATGAATTTATCAAGGTAAACTATACCAATTGAATTTTAGGAAAAATTGCCGGGATATTAATTTGTTCAGGAACAATCTTTGTACCTGCAAAGCTACGCAGGTATTCCTTATATTTCATTTTATAATAATCAACTTTTAATTCAAAAACAACCTCAGAAACTCTTTGTATTTTTGTGGCTAAATAAGCTTTTGTCCCGGCAAACGCAAATCCTTCATCCATGTTACCTATAGCTGCATTATGTAAAGCTTGTGCAATACAATAAGGTACATTTTTAGAATCACATGATTTAAGACATTTCCAGTAACATTTAAAAGGCTTTGTTTTTCCGGCATTCACCTGATCAACAAATTTATTGCGAATGGCTCGTCCGGGAAGGCCAACCGGACTATTGATTAAAGTAATATCTTTTTCTTCGCTATGGATATACATCTCTTTAAATTTAATGGATGCATCACATTCTTCCGTAGTAACAAAACGACTCCCCATTTTTACTCCTTTAGCACCTTTTTGCATGATTTGGTATATATCTTTTCCATCATATACTCCTCCACCTGCAATTACCGGAATTTCTTTATTAAAGTTTTTCTCAAAAACTTTTAATTCCTCAACCGTTTTTTCAACAATAGATTCCAACGATTCCGGGTTATTCTGCAAATCGTTCTTTTTAAATCCTAAATGTCCTCCGGCAAGAGGGCCTTCAACAATGACCGCATCGGGTACATGATTAAAATTCTTGGCCCATGATGAGAAAATCAACCGGGCAGCTTTCGCTGATGATATTTTAGGGATAAATTTTGTTTTGATATTCTCAAATCCTTTATCTAAAACATATTTAGGCATCTTTAAAGGTAATCCTGCTCCTAAAATCATCACATCAATTCCTTCTTCAAGCGAAACAGTAAGCAGATCTTCATAATCAGTAACTGCCACCATTAAATTTACTCCTAATATACCATTAGTCAGCTTTCTTGCTTTTCGTATTTCCTTTTTTAACGCCCTTTTATTGGCTTCGCGATAATTCTTCATGTAATCAGATTCTGTCATTCCAATAGCTACTGCTGAAATAACGCCTATTCCGCCTGCATTTGCTACTGCCGATGCTAATCCTGATAATGATATGGCAACACCCATCCCTCCCTGTATAATTGGAAGTCTTGCTCTTAAATTTCCTATATTCAATGGATTCATAATAATGTTCGTTAAGTATTCTCACTAAAATTTCAGAGCAAATCTAAAGTGAAAATCTGCCGGCAAAAAATAAAAGGGATGATAGCACAAAAAAAGGGTTGAATAAATCTGTTTAGGGATGAAAAATTTAAATACAGGGACGAATGAAGTGTTTCTTAGAGACCAATCAAATCAATTGTTTGAGATTGTGTGCGAATTTTTTGGAAACAGGAACCGGAAAATCAATCTTTTCAAAATGGATTTTATAGCCCTGTACATTTCCTTCAATTCTATCTATATAATGTGTATTAACCATAAAAGAACGATGACATTTAAAAATGAAACCATAATCTTCTAACAATTCTTCAGCATTTTTCAAACTGGTACGAATCATTTGATTTCTTATCTTCTCTCCTTCCTTCCAAAATACTTCAATATAATTATTGGCAGCTCTTATAAGTACTAATAAATTTACCTTTATGGATAAATTATCTTTTGCATATTCTGACTGAAAGTGAACCAGCTTATTATCGATTGATTTATTTTCTTCAAGTTTCTTATTGATACGCTCGGCTAACTTCAGGTTCGAACGTAACTTCCTGTTTCTGTTTACAATAATTAATCCGGTGATAGGAATAATGGCAATCACTATTAAGCCGAGAACCATTTTGAAATCAACAGTAAAGATTCCCAACAGCTTATAATAAATGTAATAACCAACAGTAATGGTTGTTAATATCCAAAGATTCCATAAAATCTCTTTTTTGATAGTCCAAACCCGTTTAATAAAAATAGCGGGAAATAAACTGGGTAAAATCAATAAGTTTAAACTTAACGAAAGAAAGGTAATAGCCGCCAAACCTAATACTACATAAAGTTTTTCATTATCATCCATTAAACTTACATCAAGGGGCTGAAAGAGGTATAAAAATCCCAAAACGCCAATGCTAATAAAAAATATCAGCTTACTGTTGTATTTTAAATCATCGTTAAAAGGATAGGGTTTATTTAAAAATTTAAACATTACAAATAAATATTTTTTTCAAAATTATACTATTTAAGCTAATTTATTGTTATTTGAAAGGGATATTTGAAATCTAACCTCAGAGCGGTAAAGTATTCATTTTTATTAAAAAGAAAATAATTAGTTAACTACCTGATTAAAGTGTTTCCACAAGGAATCATCAGGGGTTGGTGCAACAATACCAACAGATTCTTTTTTTACCGGATGCACAAATTCAATTTTACGGGCGTGCAAACTAATTCCCCCGTCAGGGTTCGACCGGGGAAATCCATATTTCAAATCTCCTTTTATCGGGCATCCTATTTTGGCCAACTGGCAACGAATTTGATGATGACGCCCGGTATGTAATTCAACTTCTAATAAATAATAATTATCAGCATCTGCAATTATTTTGTAGGTAAGGCTTGCACGTTTAGTATCTTTCTCCTCCTTATCATAAGCAAATGATTTATTTTTCTTTTGATTTTTGATGAGGTAATGATTGAGTGTTTCTTCCAATTGAGGAGGTTTATTTTTTACAATCGCCCAATATATTTTTTTTATTTCTTTGTTTTTAAACATCTCATTTAAGCGGCCCAACGCTTTACTGGTTTTAGCAAATAATAACGCTCCGCTTACGGGGCGGTCTAAACGGTGAGTAACCCCCAGGTAAACCTTTCCGGGTTTATTATATTTTTTTTTGATATAAGATTTAACCTTCTCTGATAGAGGTTCATCACCGGTTTTATCACCCTGGACAATATCTGATACTCTTTTATTTACCGCAATAATATGATTATCTTCGTAAAGAACCTCCATTCAATTTTTTTTTTGACCGTTTAGTATTGTTCTTTATCATTAGGAAAGTCAAGCGTTTTAACATCGTTAATATAGGCTTTAACCGAACCTTTAATTTCTTCGAATAGATTATGATAACGACGTAAGAATCTTGGAGAAAACTCCTGTGTAATTCCTAACATATCGTGCAAAACAAGAACCTGCCCATCAACATCCGGTCCGGCACCAATGCCAATAACAGGAATCGTTAATTCGCCGGCAACCCTTGCAGCCAGTTTAGCAGGAATCTTTTCAAGTACTAATCCAAAACATCCGGCTTCCTGTAACTTATGAGCATCTTCAATTAATTTCTCAGCCTCAGCCTCTTCGCGTGCACGTACAACATAAGTACCAAATTTATGAATAGATTGAGGTGTTAACCCCAAATGGCCCATAACCGGGATTCCGGCGGATAATATTCGTTGTACCGATTCTAAAATTTCCTGTCCCCCTTCAATTTTTACGGCATGCCCTCCGGTCTCTTTCATGATCCTGATTGCATTAATCAATGCTTCTTTCGAGTTTCCCTGATACGAACCAAAAGGCATATCAATAACTACCAGGGCCCTGTTAACACCCCTAACCACCGATTTGGCATGATATATCATTTCATCCATCGTTATAGGTAAGGTTGTTTCATTTCCTGCCATAACATTTGATGCTGAATCGCCTACCAGGACAACATCAATTTCTGCTTTATCCAGTATTCGGGCCATAGAATAATCGTATCCGGTTAACATGGCTATTTTTTCACCACGAAGTTTCATTTCATGTAAAACATGAGTGGTTACTCTTTTTACTTTTTGATGAACTGACATAACAATACAATTTAGTTTACAAAAGCAAAGCTACAAATTAAACTAAATAAAATCTTATTAACCACAAATGAAATTAAAAAAGAATGTCATGCTGTCGTTTTGTCATAATACTGGCAATATAAAGCTAAATCAATATACACAGGTGCCATATTTACATAAAAAAAAGATAAATCTAAACTGGCACAATCATTGAATAATTGAAAACAAATAATTAAAAGAGAATTAAAAAATTTAAATAATAACATAAAATCTAATAACGAAATGGGTAAAATAATTGGAATAGACTTAGGAACAACAAATTCATGTGTAGCAGTAATGGAGGGAAACGAACCTGTTGTTATACCAAACAGCGAAGGTAAAAGAACAACCCCTTCAACGGTTGCTTTTGTGGAAAATGGAGAACGAAAAGTTGGTGATCCGGCTAAACGTCAGGCCATTACAAACTCCACAAAAACTATATCTTCTATAAAGCGATTTATGGGTGAAACACATGATAAAGTTCAGAAAGAAATAAACAGAGTTTCATTTAAAGTTGTAAAAGGAGAAAATAACACTCCACGAGTTCAAATTGACGACAGAAAGTATTCGCCACAGGAAATTTCTGCGATGGTTCTTCAAAAAATGAAGAAAACAGCAGAAGATTATCTTGGACAAGAAGTTACTGAGGCTGTTATTACTGTACCTGCTTATTTTAGCGACTCACAAAGACAAGCAACAAAAGAAGCCGGAGAAATCTCAGGATTAACGGTAAAACGAATTATTAATGAGCCAACAGCTGCTTCATTAGCTTACGGTCTGGACAAAAAAGACCGTGACATTAAAGTTGCTGTTTTCGACCTGGGTGGAGGTACTTTTGATATCTCAATTCTTGAACTTGGCGATGGTGTTTTTGAAGTAAAATCAACAAATGGTGATACACACTTAGGTGGTGATGATTTTGATGAAGTAATCATTGATTGGTTAGCCGAAGAGTTTAAAAAAGATGAAGGGATTGATCTTCGAAAAGATCCGATGGCACTTCAGCGCTTAAAAGAAGCTGCCGAAAAGGCCAAGGTTGAATTATCAAGTTCAACAAGTACTGAAATCAACCTGCCTTATATTATGCCGGTTGATGGAGTACCCAAGCACCTGGTAAAAACTTTATCTCGTTCTAAATTTGAACAATTAGCCGACAAACTTATTAATGCTACTTTAGAGCCTTGTAAAAAAGCACTAAGCGATGCAGGTATGCAATCTTCAGATGTTGACGAAGTAATTCTTGTGGGTGGCTCAACCCGTATCCCTGCAATACAAAAGGTAGTAGAAGATTTCTTTGGCAAAAAGCCATCCAAAGGAGTAAATCCTGACGAGGTAGTAGCTATTGGTGCAGCTATCCAGGGTGGTGTTTTAACCGGTGATGTAAAAGATGTTCTGTTATTGGATGTTACTCCACTTTCATTAGGTATTGAAACCATGGGTGGTGTTTTTACAAAATTAATTGAAGCCAATACAACCATCCCAACCAAAAAAGCAGAAACATTTACAACAGCTGCTGATAATCAGCCTTCGGTTGAAATTCACGTATTACAAGGT
>DATFIZ010000141.1:0-14672 GCA_035269575.1 Bacteroidales bacterium
TTCTAATCCTGCACCATAATTTATTTTATATCCATTATCGCTGCGCGTTGTATTTTCATACCTGAATTTGGTTTCCGATTCTTCGGAAAAATAATCAAACGTTAATAACGAATCGACCTCATTATTGTCCTGATATTTATAGGATCGGTTATTGAGTGCGTTTCTGCTTAAAACCCAGGTATCATAACTTTTCTCTCTGTAATGTTTAAATACAGCGCCAACCGTATAGCTCCACTGTTCGTTTACAGGAATGAAATTTAAAATGTACCGCTGGTCTTCGGTATCGTTGGCATCCAGATTTAAATCAAACTGGTCTATGGCACCCAGCCCAATCAATGTAAGCTCATTTTTTTCATCAAAACGGGTTTTAATCTTAAACTGGGCATCATTGTATGTGGGTAAAAATGGTAATTCTAAAGCAGCAAACAAAATCTGAAGATAAGATCTCCGAACCGAAAAAATAAAGGTTGTATTCTCAGTTATTGGTCCATCCAGGGTTAAGGCAACTTCTGATGCCCCTAATGTACCTTGAATTTCCAGTTTTTCTTTATTCCCGTCTCTTTGCTTTAATTCCAACACCGAGCTTAGCGCATTTCCTCTATTTGCAGGAAAAGCTCCGGAATAAAAGTCAACTTCACGAATAAAATCCACATTAATTATTCCCACCGGTCCACCCGAAGCTCCTTGTGTAGCAAAATGATTGATGGTAGGTATCTCAACGCCGTCGAGATAAAAAGAATTTTCGCTGGGTCCGCCACCACGCACGATTACATCATTTCGCTGAACAGGCGTTGAAGCCACTCCCGGAAACGATTGAATAACCTTTGAGATATCACGATTTGCACCCGGACTTTTTTCAATATCCTTAAGACCTATACGACGCAATGACAGCGGACTTTCTTCTGTTTTCCTGAATGGTGAGGGTTTAACAACAACCTCTTCAAGGGCAATTGATGTTTCTTCTAGCGGTATATTTATATTAACCTTTTTGGCATTCGTAACCATTATTTCTTCTGAAATGTAGGTTTTAAATCCCACCGCAGAGACCTGCAACCTTACAAAACCCGGTTTTATTCCGGTAAATAAAAACTCTCCATCAAAATTTGATGCAGAACCAATAGTGGTTTGATATATAACAACATTTGCAAAAGGTACTCCCTCGTTATTCTTGCTATTAAAAACTCTCCCTTCAATCTCTCCGGTATTCTTTTGTTGTCCCTGAATAGTTCCTGACAACATCATAAAAAATAATATAGATATATAAATAGTCTTCATTTTCGTTTAATTATTTTATCAATAGAATAAACACAAGATACTAAAAAATGTTCAGAATTGTCAATTGAAATAAAATGATGTCGGATTTTAAAAATCTGCAGGAGGAAAATGTATGTATTAATTTAAAAATTCATTGAAGAGAATCTTTAGTAAGTAAAGTTCACTAAAAATCTTATTGCGTCTTAATAAAGGAATAAAAAAAGAGAGGCACTCTCCCCAGAGTGCCTGCAACTAACCTAAAAACCCAAAATTATGAATTAAATCTACCATTTAATCCTAATTCGTATACTATGACTTTAGGAGATTAAAATGGTTTAACAGATAAGTTATTTATTTTCAAAAAACCTAACCGCGATATTGAGTGTTTTGTCAATTTCCCTTATAATTGGGTAATAGCCGTCATCATCCAATATATTTCTTGCAATATTTGCTTTAATTTGCACCTTAACTATTTTTCTTGATTTATCGAATCCCTTAACATTAGGAGAGATCCCATTTTGTTCTGCATAACGAACAAACTGGTCAAAGATATTTACAGAATCCAGATATTTATTAATCGCATCAGCCGTTTTTAATTGATTCAACGTTTTTCGGTTTTCATCTGCATAGTTAAAAGTAAAGTCCTGAAAAATACCTTTTTGAATAATTTCAGAATAATATTTTGAATACCCTGTGGTATCAATGGGGACAAAAATATCAGGCATAATTCCTCCTCCTCCAAAAACAACTTTCCCTTCAGGAGTAGTATATTTTAACGAATCTGCAAAATGGATACTATCAGCAACTTCAAATTCACCGTTTTGAAACCGATGATAGATATCATTATAATATTCCATCTTATCGTCGCCATATGGCTTCTGAATGCTTCGCCCGGTTGGTGTATAATACCGGGCAATGGTTAGTCTGATAACCGAACCATCGGAAAGAGGATAAGCTTCCTGCACCAATCCTTTACCAAACGAACGTCGGCCAATAATGGTTCCGCGGTCATTGTCCTGTAATGCTCCCGCCAGTATTTCACTGGCTGAGGCAGCCCATTCATCCTGCAGGACAGCCACTTCAATATCTTTACACATCCCACGCGAAGAAGAATATATTTCCTGCCGCGGGCTGGCTTTTCCCTGGGTATAAACAATCAGTTTCCCCTCCTCTAAAAACTGATCGACAATATTCGTAGCAGCAACCATGTACCCACCATTATTGCCCCGCAAATCTAAAATCAGTTTTTTCAGATTTTGTTTTTGTAATTTCTTAACGCCTTCCAGAAACTCTCTAAAGGTGGTTTCGGCAAACCGATTAATTTTAATATACCCAATTTCGTTGGTTACCATATAAGCAACATCAACACTATATATTGGAATTTTATCACGTATAATTTCTGCATCAATTAAATCAGAAACACCTTTCCGCTCCAGGCTGATTTTAACTTTCGTACCCATCTCTCCTTTCAACATGCCTACCAAATCGTTACTTGGAATGTTTTGTCCTGCAACTAACGAATCATTTATTTCTATAATTCTGTCACCAGCCATCACTCCTGCCCTATCAGAGGGCCCTCCCGATATTACACTGATAATAATGGCCGTATCGGTTTGATGATTAAATACAACACCAATACCTTCAAAATTTCCGCGCAGATCCTCATTTACCCGTTGCATTTCTGAAGCAGGAATATATACTGAATGAGGATCCAGTTTTTCCAATATTGCAGGGATAGCAGCATTCTCCAATTCATCTCTTGAAACGGTATCTACATACCGCTGTTCAATATAATCAATAATACGAAATAATTTATCTTTGCCTTGATATGCATCTGAAGAATGATTCCCATTATTTTTACTTAAAGCGCCACCCAGGATAATCCCTGCTATCAATACAATAGCAAACAGTATGGGTAAATATATTTTATGAATTTTTTTTTCTCTCATCACTTTATTAAATTTCTAAATGTACAATTTCAATTTTTGCTCTTTCCAACAATTGCAAACCTTCGGTGTTATGATATTTATGACAGAACACAACTCTTTTTATACCGGCCTGGATTATTAATTTGGAACACTCCATACAGGGTGATGTTGTAACATATAACGTAGCTCCTTCTGAGCTATTGTTTGATTTTGCAACTTTTGTAATCGCATTGGCCTCTGCATGTAAAACGTAGGGTTTGGTTAGATTGTTTTCATCTTCGCAAACATTTTCGAAACCCGAAGGCGTTCCATTATATCCATCGGAGATAATCATTTTTCCTTTAACAATTAATGCGCCTACCTGTCGTCGGACACAATACGAATTTTTAGCCCAAATTTTAGCCATTTCAAGGTATCGCTTATCATACTCCAACTGTTTTTCAAGGTAAGGATGAATAGATTCCGGATTTTCCATAGGACAGAATTTAAGGAAACAGAAAAAAACCCTCTGAAGAGAGGGTTCTGTTAGTAGTACCTGGAGTCGGGCTCGAACCGACACGGACTAATGTCCACTGGTGTTTGAGACCAGCGCGTCTACCAATTCCGCCATCCAGGCATAGTAAACAATGAACCATTGCGAATGCAAAAATAGATAATACTTTTTGTTCGGCAAAATTTATTTTCAACGTTTGTTAAAAAAGATTACCCCACATTAGATAAGATATTGGGTTTGGTTAGCGCTTTAACCTCTTTTATAATACCTTGTACATCAAAACCACATTCATGATGTAACTCCTGGAGTGTTCCCTGCTCTACAAATCTATCGGGCACACCCATTCGCTTAATAACCGGATGATATCCATGCTCGCTCATGAACTCAAGTACTGCACTACCAAAACCTCCAACAACAGTACCATCTTCAATCGTAATTACAGCTTTAAAATTCTTCCCTACGGTATGTAAAATTTCCTCATCAATAGGTTTGACAAATCGCATATCATAATGCGCTATACTTATCTGGTAATTTTTAGTCAACTTTCTGGTCGCTTCGATCACATAATTACCCACATGGCCAATGGACAAAATGACGATATCTTCTCCTTTTGTTATTTGTTGCCCTTTACCAATAGCTATTTTTTTAAAAGGAGTTTTCCAGGCTGGCATTACTCCTTTGCCCCTGGGATAACGTATTGCAAACGGACCATATTTTTCTAACTGTGCGGTATACATTAAATTCCGCAACTCTTCTTCGTTTAAAGGTGCCGAAACAATCATATTAGGAATGCAGCGTAAATAAGCCAAATCAAATACACCGTGGTGTGTTGCCCCGTCTTCGCCTACTATTCCCCCCCGATCGAGACAGAAAATTACATTTAAATTCTGAATAGCCACATCATGAATTACCTGATCATAGGCTCGTTGCATAAAAGACGAATAGATATTACAAAACGGCAATATTCCTTCAATGGCTAACCCGGCGGAGAAAGTAACAGCATGTTGTTCTGCAATGCCAACATCAAAAATACGTTCAGGGATTTCCTTCATCATTATATTTAGTGATGAACCTGTTGGCATGGCGGGGGTGATTCCCACAATCTTTTCATTTTGCTTAGCCAGCTCCAATAAAGTGTGTCCAAAAACATCCTGATATTTAGGCGCATCGGCCTTATCCGATTTTATTTTTAAAATTTCTCCTGTGGTTTTATCAAATTTTCCGGGAGCATGCCAGACGGTCTGATTCTGCTCGGCTTGTTTAAAACCTTTCCCTTTTTGGGTTACTACATGGAGTAACTTAGGGCCTGGAATATCTTTTAAATCAGATAATATTTTTGTGAGAAAAACCACATCATGTCCATCAACCGGTCCAAAATATCTAAAGTTTAATGATTCGAAAAGATTACTCTGCCGTAGAAGAAATGTTTTAACGGAATTTTCAATTTGTTGGGCAATCTTTCTATAATTATGGCCTAATTTATTTAAGTGCCCCAAAAGATTCCAAACATCATTTTTAAATTTATTATAGGTCTTTGATGTGGTAATATCAAGCAAATATTCTTTTAATGCGCCAACATTGGGGTCTATGGCCATGTTGTTATCATTTAAGATAACCAGCATATTTTCCTTTGCCGATCCGGCATTATTTAGCCCTTCAAATGCCATTCCAGCTGTCATTGACCCATCTCCTATAACAGCAATAACCTGCCGGTCTTTTTCATTTTTTAAATGAGCCGCTTTTGCCATGCCTAAAGCGGCCGAAATAGATGTAGATGAATGTCCTACTCCAAAAGCGTCGTAAGCACTTTCGGAAGGTTTAGGGAATCCGCTTATTCCTTTGTATTTCCTGTTGGTATGAAATACTTCTCGCCGGCCGGTAAGAATTTTATGCCCATAGGCCTGATGCCCTACATCCCAAATAATTTTATCATAAGGAGTATTAAAAACATAATGCAAAGCAACGGTAAGTTCAACAACACCTAAACTTGCACCAAAGTGACCGGGATTTGAGGATACCACATCAATAATAAATTGTCTGAGTTCCTGACTTAGCATCGGAAGCTCCTCCATGGGCAACCTTTTCAAATCATCCGGAAAAAGAATATTTTTTAATCGTTCACCTGACATAAGCCTTAAAATTCATTGCAAAGATATGAATAATTTTTACTTCGTTTTAACGTATTCGTAATACAACATATTTTAATATATTTGCTCTATCAAAATTATTATCTTTAACCCATGATAACCAAAATTATTGACATGCATTCAACGTTTAAATCTTACCAACTATTTTTTATTGTTCTCATAATTATCTCGGGATGTGTTCCGGCCAAACAATTTGAAGAATTACAACAGACAGCTAAAAAGTGTGAGGAAGAGAGGGAATTATTGAAAGAGGATAATAAAAATCTGACCATCACAAACACAGAACTGAAAGCAAAAACAGAGCAGCTACAAAAAAAGATTGCAAATTTACAGCAAGACAGCCTGGAGAAGACAACAAAACTTCGCTCTATAGAAATTAAGTATGATAAATTAAACAAACAATACAGTCAACTTCAGGAATCACAAGACCAGCTTCTTTCGGGCAACATAAACGAAACAAAAAAATTGTTGAAAGAGCTTCAAAATACCCAGTCTGAAATTATTAAAAAGGAAGACGATTTACGCAGGCTTGAAGATAACTTACGGGAGGAAAGAAGTAAGCTAAATGCCTATCAAAAAGAACTAGAATCGAAAAATGCACGACTTGTAGAACTGGAAAAGATTTTACACCGAAAAGATTCTGCTGTCAATGTATTAAAAGAAAAAGTATCCAAAGCTTTAATAGGGTTTGCTGATGAAGGGTTAGCAGTAGACATAAGAAACGGAAAGGTTTATGTTTCGTTGGAAGAACAGCTACTTTTCAAATCCGGCAGTACAGAAGTTGACCCAAAAGGAGTTAGTGCCTTAAAAAGACTGGCCGGCGTTTTAGGCAACAATCCCGATATAAACATTATGGTCGAGGGACACACAGACGATGTTCCCTACATCCCTGGCGAAGCAGTTAAAGACAACTGGGACTTAAGTGTAAAAAGAGCTACTGCAATTGTTCGCATATTAATGGAAAACCCAAATATAGACGGAGATAGGATTATTGCTGCAGGAAGAAGCAAATATTTCCCGATTGATCCGCAAAAAACAGCTGAAGCAAGAAGAAAAAACCGGCGAACTGAAATTATCCTAACCCCAAAACTAGACGAACTATTTAAAATTTTAGAAGCCAATTAAAAGTGTATTGGTCCAACTACCTTTCTTTTTTAAAAATCTTTAATGCTTTTAAAATCTTTACAAGCTATATTGTTACGCTTGTCTTTAAAAGAGTTGTTGTTTGGGGAAAACCTTTAAGCTTAACCGTTGAACCAACCAATTATTGCAATTTGCACTGTCCGGAATGTCCAACAGGTAATAATTCGACCCAAAGAAAAAAGGGATACCTGAACGTGCAGGATTATAAAAAAATAGTCGATTCTGCTTCGCCCTGGCTTTTTTATCATATGGTTTATTTCCAGGGGGAGCCATTTTTACATCCACACATTTTTGAGATGTTACAATATGCCCATCAAAAAAAGATTTATACTTGTACCTCTACTAACGGCCATTATATTTCCAATGCAAATGCACAAAAAATTATAGAATCGGGGCTTAACAAAATTATTATTTCGGTAGATGGGATTACCCAAGATACGTATGAAAAATATCGACAAGGAGGAGAATTGGAAAAAGTAATCACCGGAATTAAGATTTTGTCGGAGCTCAAAAGAAAATATCAAACAAAAAACCCACAGATCATTATTCAATTTCTGGTTTTCCGTTTTAACGAACATCAAATTAAAGAGATTAAATCATTCGGAAAAACTATTGGAGCGAATAAAGTTGAGATAAAAACAGCTCAAATTGAACCTGCATATAACAAACTTTATTTATTACCCCAAAACAGAAAATATTCAAGATATACCTGGACAAATAATCAAATCATTATAAAGAACCCTTTAAAGAACAGATGTTTCAGGATTTGGAGTACATTGGTTATTACCTGGGATGGAAAAGTAATCCCCTGTTGTTTCGATAAAGATGCAAATTATTGTATGGGGCATATCCATAAAAAAAACCTTTGGCAAATATGGCAATCTGCTGAATTTAAAGCGTTCAGATATAAAATAATAAAAAACCGGAAAAGTATAAAAATGTGCAACAATTGTACCTCAGGTCTTCGTATTTAAAAATATTATATTTATAAATTTAGGATTGATTTATATTTTTCTATAAATTACACTCTCTGATTTAAAAAAATGAAAACTATTGGTATGAAATCATTTCTTCTGTTTATAATTGGCTTGGGGGTTACCATAAACTCTTTTGCTCAGGAGTCCGACACCCTTTCGACCAGCAAGCTTTTTGAACTTACACTGGAAGATCTGATGCATGTTGAAATTGTTTCTGCCATACGACAAAATCAAAATATTATTGATGCCCCTTCTATTGTGTCTGTAATTACCGCAAATCAAATTAAAGAAAGAGGATATACAAGCGTTGATGAAGCACTTAATAACATTGCAGGGCTTGATTTTATCACCGATTATTTTCAACCCAATATGGGAATACGTGGCATCAATGGAGGAGTAAGGAGTTATTCGCGTTTAGTAAAAGTTATGATTGACGGGCAAAATATATCCTTTCGATCAAATGCAGATAATTATTTAGGATTATCGTTAATCCCCATTGAAGCCATTGATAAAATTGAAATTATTCGCGGTCCCAATTCTGCTCTTTACGGGAAAAATGCATTTTTGGGGGTTATTAATATTATTACTAAAAGAGGAGAAAACCTAAGTTCAAATTCCGTTTCCCATTTTATAGGGTTGACCAATCAAAATATCTCGTATGGTTTAAACACTATTGTTGGAGGTGCCAAAAAAGATTTTGACTTCCTTTTTGCCAGTTCGTATGCACAGCTAAACCAGTCTAATCTTACACCCCACAATATCCCCGGGCAAAACATTTATTCCTCTGATGCGGTTAGTAAGAAAAATGAATCGGCGCCTTTAAGTGTTTATATCAAAATGAATTACGACTCCGATAATTGGGGAAAATTTACCTTCGACATGGCTAACCAAAATATTAATTCACATGCTGAATTTGCCGACTGGGGAGCATTAACCCAGAATAACAGAATCAATCTTTTTAATGCTTTCGAAAGGCTTCAGTATTCTAAAAAGCTTTTCGATAAACTTTCTGCAGACTTTTCATTTGCTCATAGTTTTGGGCAACCACTGAATAACGAGATTTTTGATAATGATAATGATCCTACTGAATGGATTGAAAGAGAAATAAAATATAACAGTTATGATTTAAACGGAAACTTTTCTTACTTTTTCGATGATAGAAACAATTTTTCGTTAGGGGTTGATTTTACTTCAGATATACACGAACATCAGAAATTTTACACGGTAAATAATTCCGGAATAAGAAGTCTCAATCCCGGAGGTACTGACGGCAAAAATAATTTTAATAACCTGGGCGTATTTTTTCAAATGATATTCAATCCGGCAAAATTATTCAATCTTTCCTACCTCAAAGAATTAACAATTACAAGCGGTTACAGGTATGATATGCATAATATTTATGGCAATGTATTAACTTACCGGTTTGCCGGTGTATACCATATAAATGAAGATCTAAGTACCAAGTTAATGTATGGAACTTCGTTTAATGCACCATCCTCCACACAACTTTATACAAATTACATTACTCCTGGTGGGTTTGTCGGTAATCCGGATTTAAAACCCGAAAAAGCAAAAACACTTGAATGGGCACTTATGGGGAAATTAACGGAAAAAATAAATTTTAGCACTAATGTTTTTTATACCGATATTGAAGATAAAATCGAATACTTATCACCCCAAGGACAGGTTTCAAATATTACCGCCGGAAATATTTCCAATATCTATTCAGGAGGAGTTGAAGCAGAAATAAATCTTACCCAAAGAAATAATACGGGTTATTTAAATTATTCTTATCAAAAAAGTATATTAGAAAAAAGAGATCCGATCCTAAAAACAATTAAAGTAAATACAGCCCTCTACCCATCGCATATTCTTAAATTTGGACATACCTTACATATCCCTGAATATTATGTGAATGTAAATTTAGAAGCCCGATATGTCAGTTCAAGAATTGCCAGCGACCAAAACAATTTTATTTACGATCCAATAAATTATGCTACTAATCGCTATGCTCTTGACCCCTATTATGTTATTGATCTCATGATTTCGTCAACTGATTTAAAAATTATTAAAAACAGCAAGTCAAGAATTATATTAAAAGTTGAGAATTTACTGAACCATAAGTACTACTATCCCGGTTTTAAGAATTATGATATTCCCGCTTTGGGAAGATCATTTTCCTTTAGATTTACACATTTTATATAAAAGTAGAGCACATGAAAAAATATAACCTCTTTTTTATCATCTTTCTGTTTTTAATTATCAATATAAGCTGCGATAATTTAAAAGAAGATTATAACAGACCTAAATATGAAGATCCTGTAACAATAGCCGTGGTTGGTGATGTTTCTGTATTGCGAGAATCGGTAGAAAACATTTTTTTTGGGGCACAACTGGCCGCTGAAGAAATTAATCAAAAAGGAGGACTTGAAATTAATGGCAGAAAAAGAGAGATAGAATTAGTTTTTAAAAACTCGGCAGGAAATCCTGAAACAGGTGTTGAGATAGTTCAAGCGTTAAAAAACCAGGGAATCGATATTGTCATTGGGCCAACATTTTCGTCTGTTGCTGTTGAAATGGCTGAAGCATGTATCGAGTATAATATGCTTTTGATGACTTATTCAGCTACCACCCCAGAACTAACATTTTTAAACGATAATCATTTAATCTGGCGAACATGCCCGTCCGATTATACCTTCGGAACAATTTCGGCAGGCTATTGTCACGATTCACTGGAACTAAATAAAGCAGCAATTCTTTACCGGGACGACAGATTTGGAAGCGGACTTTCGAATATTATTATTGAAAATTTCACACTACTTGGAGGAACAATTACGGCCACCGTAAACTACCCCGTTGACGAAATCAATCTCAATGATTATATTTTTGATTATCAATTGAATACCGTGTTTGGTCAGTATATTGATGTGCTTTACATTGTTGCCTTTAATTCGGAGATATCGGTTATTACCAATAAAATTTATAATAACGCTAAATATCAGTCATTAGCCGTAAAACCGTTTATTTTTGTTAACGATGGTATTTTAGCCGAAGAGATTTTAACCAATGGAAATCCGGAGTTGCTTGATGATGTTTTAGGAATAACCAGCACCAACGAGGGAAATCCTAACTACGCAATATACAAAAACAATTATCAAAGCCGTTTTGGTTTTGCTCCCGCTCCCTATTCTGAACATGCCTATGATGCGGTATATTGTGTTGCATATGCAATGCAAAGAGGAAACACAACCAACCCATTAATTATAAAAGAATACCTGCAGGAAATCTCGGGTGAAGAGTATTATGAGCAAACCGATGAAGTGTTAAAAATAAATGTTAATGAATTTGATATTGGCAGGAATATATTATTAAAAGGGAAACCAATTAATTACGAAGGGGCAACAGGACCAATTAATTTTGATGTGAAGGGGGATCCTGTACCTAAAATTGTAATATGGGGATTCGAAAATAAAGAATATGTTGAATTAAGTTACTACGGCGATACTTTGTGAGAATAACTATCAATAAACATATAACCCTGAAAAATAATTTCTCCCGTTCAGTATATAAACGAACAGGACTTATAATCCTATTATCTGTATTGACATTACAGGGTTTTTCACAAGCAAGTATTTATGTGCTTAAGGCAGTGTATTTAGAAAAGTTTTCACGTTTTATAACCTGGCCCGAAGAAAGCTTAACGGATGACACCAGTAAACCATTTATTATATCGGTCATTGGAAAAACGCCATTAACGAAAAACCTGGAACAGATCTATGCAATCCAAAAGATTAAAAACAAACGTGTGATCATTCAGTCTGTTACCAACATTAAGGACATTGAAGGTTCTCATGTTTTATTTATTGCTGAATCTGAAAAGAAAAATATCGATAAAATTATTTCCATAACAAAACATCAACCTATATTAACAATTGGTGAAACAAAAGGATATGCAGAAAAAGGGGTTTTAATTAATTTTTTCGAGAAAGATAATAAATTACGTTTTGAGATAAACGAAACGGCGGTGTTAAAATCACCATTACAAATGAGTTATTACTTATTAAATTCAGCTAAAATAGTACAACCCGTAGAAGAATAAGATTAATGAGATTTTTTCAAAACATATCTATAAAAAACAAAATTGTTGGTATAATCTTACTTACCAGCAGTGTTACCCTGATTGTTGGTTTTACGATTATTGGAATCAATGATATTAACAGTTTGAAAAAAAATCTACTGGCAAATGCAATCTTAAATACTAAGTTAGTTGGAGATTATTCAATAGCATCCTTAACTTTTGATGACAACCAGGGGGCTGAAGAAATCTTATCTAAACTCGAATCTATTCAGCATTTTATTAGTGGAACTATTTATGATCGTAGCGGAATTTTATTTGCATCTTATAAAAGAAATAATGAAGTTTTTGTTCCCCCGTTATACGATGACCCTGATAACTTAACAGATACAAAATATAATTTTGAATCGGGCATACTAACGATTGAAGATCCCATTACCTATCAAAATTTTACCTATGGTATAATCATCACCAAAATAGACACATCCATCCTGACAGAAAAAATCAAAGAATATATTATTATCATGTTGGGTGTTTTAACTGGAATGATTATTTTATCATTTATCCTTGCAAGTGGTTTACAAAAACCAATATCAAAACCAATATTAGATTTAGCCAAGCTTACAAGAAAATTATCACAAGAAGGGAATTATAATATAAGAATAGAAAGAAAAAGCAATGATGAAATTGGAGTGCTTTACGACGACTTTAATAATATGCTTCATCAAATATTAAGCAGGGACGCTGCCCGCGACGAAGCTGAGAATAAACTGATTGAAGCAAAAAGAAAAGCGGAAGAGAGCGACCAGTTAAAGTCTGCCTTTTTAGCTAATATGTCGCATGAGATAAGAACTCCTATGAATGCTATCCTCGGGTTTACAGAATTGCTTACGATGCCCGATTCTTCTATAAAACCAAAGGAAAAACAAAATTATATAAAACTAATCCATAATAGTGGAAACAATCTTCTCCAACTGATTGATGATATTATTGATATTTCAAAAATTGAAGCCGGACAATTAAAAATTATTCCTAAACCATGTGATATAAACAAAACCCTAAACGATATCTATGAGTCATATATAGAAATAAAAAAACAAAAAGGAAAGGAAAATATAGATCTGTCGGTTCATCTTGCGCAAAAAGAAAAAGATATTTCCATTATTACGGACCCCCTTCGATTAACTCAGATTATCTCAAACCTTATTGATAATGCCTTAAAATTCACCGAAGAAGGATTTATAGATTTTGGCTATGAAATCCAAAAATCAGATGAAATCCTTTTTTTTGTGAAAGATAGTGGAATTGGGATGGATGAGAAGAAAAAAGAGTTTATTTTTGAACGTTTCAGGAAAATTGAAGACGATAAAACAAAATTATATCGTGGTGCCGGATTAGGCCTTGCCATATGCAAAAGTCTGATTGAGTTGCTTGGTGGACAGATATGGGTAGAGTCTTTTCGTGGTTCGGGCTCGGCTTTTTATTTTACCATACCCTATAAAAAAATCAAGAAAAATCAAGAAAAGAAAGAATCCTCCAAAAATAAAACAACATACCAATGGAAAGATAAAACCATACTTGTTGCCGAAGATGAACCAACGAATTTTTTCTATATTGAAGAAGTGCTCAAGAGAACCAACGCAAAATTAATACGAGCAACCAATGGGAAAGAAGCGATTGAAATGTTTAAACAACACCAGGAAATTAATCTTATTATTATGGACCTAAAAATGCCCGAAATGGATGGTTATGAAGCTACTAAAATCATCAAAAGCTTAAATCTAAACGTTCCGATTATTTCACAATCTGCTTATGCCATGCCCGGGGATATTGAAAAGGGGCGTCTCCTCGGAATGGATGAATATATTACAAAGCCCGTCAACCCTAAAAAATTACTTTCAATCCTAAATAAATATTTAGATCTTAAATCTTAATCAAAAAAATAAAGAAGATAATAGTTTTTTTGCTCCCTAGGTTTACAGTAAAAGTTCCTGCTTTCTTACGCCATAGCAGAAACCATAACAATGTGCATTAGTACCGGAGTTTTTACAACCCTTCTTTAAAAAAAATCAATTCCTGGGTTAAGTCCATAAAAGGGTATTTTTTCGATAATCTTTCAACCTGTTTTACCTGGGCGTTAAGAAATCTTTTATGCTGCTCTGTATGCGGATTTAACGGTCGGTGATTCTTTGCCTGCACTATTTTGTAAATATCATGAATAATACTTTTTGTTCTTTCCTCAAAATATGTTTCTGCAAACTGATCCCATATGTATTCAACAGCTTCATTTGAGGGATGCAACATATCGTCGGCATAAAATCGATAGTCACGTAAATCATCCATCATAATTTCATAAGAAGGAAAATAGTCCACATTTTTAAAGATTTTTATTAATTGATGAATCGCCAAAATAAGGGTCGATTTGCTTAACTGATTTTGCATTGCTCCATCTTTCCAATGCCTTACCGGACTAACTGTAAAAATAATTTTCAGGTTTTTATTTAACTCCGTTAACCGGTTAATAAGCTTTGCCCATTCCACAAAAATATCTTCAACACCCAATTTAATCCGTTCGAACTCTTTGGCCGGGATTTTATGGCAATTCGAAACAATTTGTTCTGTTTGCAAATATTTATAAACCCAAGCGGTTCCAAA
>DATFIZ010000142.1:0-4751 GCA_035269575.1 Bacteroidales bacterium
AGTGACAGCATCATCGAGCCTTACAGAGTCAGCACTCAGTCTTAATGAGTCTGCTTCTATTCTATCGTCAAACCAGACAATTGCATCATCCAGACGAACGGAGTCTTCACTCAATCGCAGTGAATCAGCAATGATCCGGTCATCAAACCACGTGATAGTTTCATCAAGGCGTACCGAGTCTTCACTTAATCGTAGCGAGTCGGCTACTATTCTGTCGTCAAAGAAGACGATTGTATTTTCTAAGCGCAATGAGTCGGCTTCTATTCTTCCGTCAAACCAAAAAATTGCATCATCCAGCCGGACAGAGTCTTCACTTAATCGCAGTGAATCAGCAATTATTCTATTATTAAGGGCATCATAAATTAAATCAAGGAGGTTTTTATTGGTTATCTCTTCCCAGGCAGGGACATCGGTATCATAATACCAAAAGCTTTTGGTGTTGGTATCGAACACCATCAAACCGTCGGCAGGAGCTGAGATACCGGTTCTTTGCGTCGTTGTCATTCTCGGAACCAGGAAACCTCTTGCTGTCGATCGCAACTCCAGAATGGCTGATTCATGCGGGTTTATAGATGTTTCGCTAATACCTACGCCCTGCCCAAAGGTGTTTTGTAACCCGAGGGTTAAAAACAGTATTGCCATAAACGCCAGGCTTTTTAATTGTAAAGCCTTTTTCCTTGTTTTCTTATTCTTCTGAATAGAAATCCTGCCTGATGTACCAATTAATGTATCCATTGTTGGCCTCCTTTATAATTTTTTGGATGATTTTGCTGTATAAAAAATTGTGATTGTCCGAAAAGCTGACCTATAGTCAATTGAGGACACCCCGCTGCTTGTAACAAGCAGTAATTTGCCCATCCTTTTTGAACTTTCCTGAAAAATATAGATGATAGAATCGTGCTAAAGATTAATGGCGATAAAAAAAATGACATAGAGTCTCCGGTCCATATTGAAGCACAACATCGATGGAAGCGCTTTCCTTTTAAAAATAAAATCCTGGGGGATAACATATTACCGGAAAGGCTCTTTTTATTTGAATTAAAACTCACCCTATTTTTGTAAATCTAATCTATATAATTACTTTTTAATTTTCAATGATTTATATATTAACCACTTTATTCTTGTTCAAAAAATGTTTATAAAAATACAGTATAAAAACGTAACTATCATAAAAATAATTAAATATCAATACCCTGACAACAATGAGGGCTATATTTTGATAAATTTTTCACCTCAAAAAAACCTCCTGAAAAAGGATAAAAAAGTTAATAATCAGCATTTTGGAATTAGTAATTCTACGAAAACCCCCTCAAAAAAGTTATAAACATAACGAAGAATTTTATTTTGCGGTGACGTTAATTACTTAAAAAAATGCTTATTTAGTCCTGTCACGGCGATTTAGGGGTGGAATAAAGAAGAATGTTTTTATTCACTCTCATGTATTCTCCCTTGAGGGAGAACAGAAATAGTGCTTTTGCACCATATTTTCCCCCTACCAGGTTTACCTGCATCGCTTTCGCAATGCTTCAGACGCTTACGCTAAAGCTTCAGCGGCAGCGTGCGGAGCAAAGCCGAATGGCAGGGGGATTAAGGGGGTGAAAAAAAGCTGCTTTTCCACATTAAAAAGTTATTTCAATAATCAGGTATTCGTAAACGATCATCAATGAATTGTTATTGATCATCAATAAACAAACTGAACGGCTGTTGGAAATATAAATTTTTAGATTATTTTGTGCCCCTGGAAGTAACTTTTTCACTTAAAAAAAAGTATTGTATATTGATCATTATATCCGCAAAAATGATCTGTATTACTCATAAACAGGCTAAGTTAGTATCAGTATGTTGATAAAGAAGCAGACAACAGTTTTTCACGAAATGATTGATCCGACCAGAGGCCGGATTTTTCATGAAAAAACAACCCTCAACACGTTTTTTTGCAGCGAGCTAGCGGCTTATACCTATATCAACATGGGACTGCTCACATCCACACATCCGGTAAACAGCTATTTACCCATGGATTTTTCCGATAAACTGTCTGTCGGCTTACAAAAAAGAGCCTGGCTGGCCAATGAAACTCCTATTGACATAAATATTAAAAAACGATGATGAATCAGGATACAGTATTAAATAAAAAATTTAAGGAACATATTATTCAGACCACCCTTAAAAGTGCTCCACTAATTATAGCGCTAAGTATTTTGTTTATAAGCTATTATATGTATTCTGATTTGGTGGTTCGCAATAGTATACAAGCATTTTACTTTCGTTGCATCCCTATAGCCATTGGCATTCTTCTACTTATTTTTCATTTTATTACATTAGATAAATTCAAATACCTAAAATTTATTATTTATCATATCTTTTTAACCAGCGGGCAGGTGATGATGTTAGGTATTTGCCTGGTACATCTGCATACCAACGCTTTAGCCCCCTCGGTTGCCGGGATGTTGCTTGTTGTTTTTGTTTTTTCGCTCGAGGTAAAATCCAATAAAATATTTACCATCCTGATTTATTTTTTGCCGGCTCTGATTTTTACTGTTATCTTATTTACTTTTTTTAATCCCTCGAAGGAGGAGTTTACGATACTGATTGATATTTATCCCTTTATCATTATCGGATATCTTTTAAACAGGATTCAGTATAAACTCAGGTATCGATTATTTAAAACAAACTATTTGCTGGATATTGAAAAACAAAAAACAGACGAGCTATATCAGGAAACGCTGGCGATAAATGCCGATTTAAAGCAAAAAGCCGATGAAATTACAGCCCACAAAGAGGAGATTGAAGAAAAAAACACCATTTTAGAAGAAAATAATGCCACCAAAGACAAGTTCCTGGCTATTATTTCGCACGACCTGTTAAGCCCGTTTAATATTTTAATCGGTTTTTCCGATTTGCTGGTTGAAAGTTTTCAGGACAAAACAAATATTAATGAACAGCAAAGATATGCTGAATATATTCATCAAAACATTAACAAAACCTACAAACTGTTGGAGAATTTATTACTGTGGGCCCATTCGCAGAAAGATGCTTTGGGATTTAGCCGGGAAGATGAAAACCTGTATTTGCTTTCAGAAGAAGTTCTTGATGTTTTAAAACCATCCGCAGAAAAAAAATCCATCTCCATCATTAATAAAGTGAATAAAAAGACGACGGTAAGCGCAGACCGGAATATGCTTTCGACCATTTTAAGAAACTTAATTTCTAATGCCATAAAATTCACGCCCAGGGATGGCAAAGTGGCAATAAACGCACAAAACACTCAGGACAATACGATTAAAATATCGGTAAAAGATACCGGAAGAGGCTTATCGCAGGAAATGAAAGACAAACTTTTTGATATTACGAAAAGCATATCGACCAAAGGAACAGAAAATGAAGAAGGTTCCGGTTTTGGATTAATTCTTTGCAAAGAGTTTATTGACAAGCATAACGGCACAATCACTATTGAAAGCGAACCGGGAAAAGGAAGTAAATTTGTAGTTACGTTGCCGGCGTGACAGGAGACAGTTCTCCTTCGCTAAAGCTTCGGAGAATAAAGATACATGAAATTTATAAATCCCATTACAGCCCCTTTATCCCCTGAAGGGGAAAGACCATCGCACAGGGATATTTTTTAAAGTGGGTTGGCTCCCTTTAGGGAACAAAAGGGCAGCGCAGGAAAGCGAAAAAATAATACAGTGAAAAAAGCAAGTAGTAACCAGTTCTCCTTCACTTGCAACCACACGCTGCCGCACGCAACCACACGCTGCCGCTGAAGCTTTAGCGCAAGCGTCTGAAGCTTCCAGCGAAAGTGGTGTGAAGCTACGGAGAATGAATATAAAAGCAGCAGCTTGTCCGCCGTTAGGAGGGCAGCAGTAAGCAGTAATAGCATATAGATTTAATATTTACCATTTTACCAATTTACTAATTTACTAATTCACCATTTTACTATTTTACCATTTTACTAATTTACCATTCTGCTATTTCACGAATTTACTATTTCATCAACCCAACAAAACAAATTACGTTCAAACTCCGATGAATTAAAATTTTTATGTTACTTTGTATGATAAATATTTCAAAAGATTAAAAATACCTGAACATGCTAAAATATAAACGCATCCTTTTAAAATTAAGTGGTGAATCTCTGATGGGAGATGCCGGTTATGGTGTTGATTCCAAAAGATTAAACGAGTATGCCGAACAAATAAAAGCGTTGACAGAAGCCGGAGCTCAGGTTGCCATTGTTATTGGCGGAGGAAACATTTTCCGCGGACTGTCGGGTGCAGCCCGGGGTTTCGACCGCGTAAAAGGCGATCAAATGGGCATGTTAGCCACCGTAATTAACAGCCTTGCTTTACAATCGGCATTAACTAACCTACAAACAAAATCTATCGTTTATACAGCTATCCGGATGGAGCCGGTAGGAGATTTTTACCATCGCGACAAGGTGGTTGAGCAGCTGGAGGCCGGGCATGTAGCCATTCTGTCCGGAGGTACCGGAAATCCTTTCTTTACTACCGATACAGCCTCTGCTTTACGTGCCGTAGAAATTGGGGCAGATATCATCTTAAAAGGTACCCGTGTTGACGGTGTATATACCGCCGACCCAGAAAAAGACCAAAAAGCCACTAAATTCGATGAAATTTCTTTTCATGAAGTCATTCAACGCGAACTAAAAGTGATGGACATGACTGCTTTTACCATGTGCAAAGAGAACAACCTGCCCATTTATGTTTTTGATATGAATACCCCCGGCAATTTGC
>DATFIZ010000143.1:0-41170 GCA_035269575.1 Bacteroidales bacterium
AGCATACGATATACCTGGACTGTTGTTCAGGATCCCAATATTTCCGGGGCAACCAATAGTAGTGGAGAGGGACAGAATATTGGATCAGCAATCATACAGAATCTTACCAATTCAGGACCGGATGCTCAAAAAGCAACGTACACCATTACGCCACATACTGTCGATGCCAACGGAGATAATAAATGTGCAGGAACGCCTGTAGATATTGATATTTGGGTTGAACCAACGGTTGAGATTACCGCTGCAGACGATACCCTCTGCGATGGAGATATGACCAATATTGTGGTTACCAGCCCGAATACTACCACGAACGGTATTCGATACACCTGGACGGTTACAGATAATCCGGAAATTGTTGGAGAAAGTAGCAGTACCGGACAGGGGCATGATTTGAGTACAGCAATTACACAAACATTAACAAATACCAGCGATACCAAACAGTTGGTTACCTACACCATTACTCCATGGACTATCGGCAACAATGGTAATAATAAGTGTGAAGGAGTATCTGTTGAGGTGGATATATGGGTAAATCCTACTCCACGCGTAATTGTTGAAGTGGTGCGCGATACCATTTGTAACGATACCTATACCGAAATTATACTAACCACACCTAGTGTTTTAACATCAGGTGAAGTTACTTTTGATTATATTTCTAATGCAGATGCAGGATTAACAGGTAATAGTACAGATACAGATCGTACCCATGGTTTTGTGATTGCCGACTCATTACATAACAGCACTGCTTACCCGGCAGAACCACTGGTTGTACGGTACGAAATTACGCCCAGAGCACTGGATCTTGGATGTACTAACGGGCCAACCATCACCGATTCGATAGTGGTTCATCCAACCCCGGATGTTGACTTTTTGATGGATAGCGTTCGTTGTTACCTGGAATCCAATGGTGAAGCAACGGTGCTTGCACAAAATGGTATTAATATATTTACTTACCAATGGAATGACCCGATGAACCAGTCAGCAGATCATGCTACGGGACTTACCGAAGGAACCTATACCGTAACCATAACGGATAATCAGGCCTGTACGGTTGTCGATTCCATCTATATTGCACAACCCAACCGGTTGGTACCGAATATCGATTCGGTAAAAGATGCTTCTTGTTTTGGCTATCCCGATGGATATGCCAGTGTAGATCCCCTTGGAGGTAATGGAGGTTACGATTATCAATGGTCGAGTGGTCATACAACATATTATGCCGATAATCTTGAGTTTGGAAGGTATTATGTTACCGTTGAAGATTATAAAGGTTGTAACCGGGATACTACTTTTGTGGTTTATCAACCCGACGAAGTAATGGCTTCTATTACATCTGTAAACGTGTCCTGTATAGGAGAAGATGATGGAGTGGCAAGAGTTGAAACATCAGGTGGATCAACCTATCAATGGTCGACAGGTGCAACAACACAGGAAATTAACAATTTAACTCCGGACTGGTATACCGTTACCGTTGGGGATAATGAAGGCTGTCAGGTCATTAAGAGTGTTGAGATTACCGAGCCGGATAGCCTGTTAATCAGATCCGTTGATCCTAAAGATTTATCGTGTGCAGGAGATGCTGATGGAACCATTGATATCACCGTTGAAGGAGGGAATGATGATAAGGACTATATTTATTTTTGGTCAACACCCGATGGTAGCGGACTGGTCAACGGAGAGGAAGATCAAAGCGGGCTTTCAGGAGGTAATTATTATGTTACCGTAAACGACTGGAGAGGTTGTGAGATAACAGATTCGGCAGCAATAAACGAGCCCCCGGCATTCCTGTCTGATATTACGGTATCGGATATAACCTGTAATGGTGATGAAGATGGTGAGTTAACCGTCACTGCCGAAGGTGGAAATGGAGATTTTAGCTATATCTGGTCTACAGGCGACACCCTTACCCATTTAGATAACCTGGGAGCAGGTACTTATTCGGTTACGGTTATCGATTCATTGGATTGTCAAATCTATGATTCAGCAGAAATTATTGAACCGGATGTGCTGGAATCAACCATCCATAAAACGGATGTATCCTGTTTTGGATATGACAACGGAACAGCAGTTGTATTAGCAACAGGAGGAAATGGAAATTATTCCTACCTATGGAATAACGGAGAAACAGCAGATTCTATTGCTGCCCTTACCCAGGGAGTATACGAGGTAACCATTACCGATGAGAAGAATTGTTTAACAACCAACTCGGTTGAGATAACCCAGCCTGAGGAGTTAATCGTTAATAAAACCATCAACCATATTAGTTGTTTTGGGTCTGATGACGGTAAAATTATTTTAACACCCGCAGGAGGAACAACACCATACGATTATGAATGGGATCACGATATAACCTACAGTGATAGTATTATAGAAAATCTGGAGCCGGGAGTATATGAGGTGGATGTTACCGATGAAAACAACTGTATTGAGCATGTGTATATTGAGCTTACCGAGCCCGATCCTTTAGCAGCAACCATTGATAAATCAGATATTACCTGTTATGGTTTTGCCGATGGGTATATCGGTATTACGATGTTTGGAGGAACTCCCGATTATTCGTATGCCTGGTCTAATGGATATGATGCACCTGTTGCAGATATGCTGGATAAGGGAGTATATGAAGTTACCGTTACCGATGAAAACGATTGTATGTTGGATACAGTGGTTGAAATCACCGAACCCGATAAGCTGGTTATCGATCCTGTGATAAAGAAACCATCATGCCCCGATATCCAGAATGGTTTTATTGAGTTAAATATAAGCGGAGGAATAGGATATTATAACATTTATTGGGACAACGGAAGTGGTGAAGAGGATTTATATGATATCCGTGCAGATGTTTACCATGTTATCATTCAGGATGAAAACTTCTGTGAAATAGACACTACGTTTAGAATAAATAGTAAAAGTGATAATTGTTTAAGTATACCCAGTGCATTTACTCCTAATGGAGATGGAATAAATGATAAGTGGGTTATTGAAATGACGATGCTTTATCCTGCTGCCGAAGTGGAAATTTTCGACCGGTGGGGTACGCGTGTATTCTTTTCCAAAGGCTATGATGAGTCACAATATTGGGACGGCACCTTTAATGGCAGTGAGTTAACCATGGATAGTTACTATTATATTATTAACCTAAAAAATGGGGCTCCACGAATATCCGGTACGGTAACTATTATCCGGTAACTAATCGTTGATGAAGAGATGAAAAGATTAATTACTGATTTTTATAAAACTTTTTTATTCATTCGCGTATAATAATAAATAGTAAAATAGTAAACAACGTAAAATATAATGATTAAAGATATGAATAGATTCAGTTTCTCTCTGCTATTAATTGCTCTCATGATGGTTCCTTATGTCTTAAGATCACAAGAACCATTAAACCATCCCCACAAAATTTATGTATCCGAAGAAGGGAAAATGTATATCCATAAAGAGATGCCTTTGTATTTTAGAGTATCTACATCTCCCGACGAGGATGCCCCTTCGTATTTGTTAATTCCTTCCGAAGATTCAAAAAAATATGCAAACCCAATGTATCTCGATACCGAAGGATATAATACTTTTCGCTCTCCTTCGAAAGTAGATACCGCAACAAAGCAGGTTGTTTATCCCCTCGAGGATATTATTTATGAGATCTACTCTGATAGCCGGCCACCGAATACCCGGTTTTCACTAAGTAATACAAAAAATTATAAGAAGGATGATATCTTTTTTTTCGATCAATCCGCAGAACTAACACTAGAGGCCACAGATGCTCTATCGGGAGTTGAAGCCATTTATTATTCTGTCAACGAACAAAATTATCGCACATTTGAAAAACCACAGGTATTTGATAAGGAGGTATTATATACGATTAACTATTATTCCGTCGATAATGTGGGTAATGCAGAGAAACCCAAAACCATTAAATTAAAAATTGATTTAACCGCCCCAAAAACAAATCTTTCGATTAATACCGATGAACATAATAATATCCTGTCGCCAAGATCAAAAATTATTTTGGAAGCTCTGGATGATAATTCAAAAGTTAAACAAACACTATTTTCGATTAACGAGGGTACGGAGTATAATTATAATCAGCCCATAACTATTTCGGGCTTAAATGAAGGGGAACATTCAATTACCTACTATTCGGTTGATCATGCCGGGAACAAAGAAGAACCCCGGGTATTTTCTTTTTACCTGGACAAAACACCACCCATGATAGTAGACGAACTTGTTGGGAATACTTTTATTGCCAATGGTCGTGAATACTCCTCAGGAAGGAGCAAGGTAAAACTAACAGCCATGGATAATAAAGCAGGGGTAAAAGAAATACGCTATTCCATTAACGATGGTGAATTTCAGGTGTATTCCAAACCATTCTATTTAAATAAATCCGGAAAACTTAAAATACAAACATTTGTCACCGATAATGTTAATAATCAAAAGATAAGTGTTATTATGACTGATAAATCAAACATTGCTTATGTTGATTTGTCGGGTCCGGCCCTTGGGCATCATTTTGAAGGGCCCTTTTTTGCATCCAAAGATACGACCTTTATAACCCAAAACACAAAAATCAGGCTTTCAGCCAAAGATGACGCTTCCGGTACTAAAGGTATTACCTACTCTATTGATAACGGAACGATGCAGGAATATAAAGGCCCTTTTAGTGTAAATGAAGAGGGTTTTCATGTTATTCATTATATGGGTTATGATAATGTGGATAACTCAAGCACCCATTCTTTTAATTGTGTTGAAGATAATAGTGGACCGGAAATATTTTTTCGGTTTAGTATGTTGTCTGAAAAAACGAAAATGATTGATCAAAAGAGGTATGATGTATACCCGGGTCATGTGGTATTATTTTTATCCTCAACCGATACGCTGGTTGGTTTCGATAAGATGACTTACTCGGTGAACGGCTCTGCCGCTAAATCATACAATAGCCTGATTAAAGATTTTAACGAAAATAAGGTTTATCAGATTGATGTTTCCGCTTATGATAAGCTGGGCAACAAATCAGAAAAGACGGTCGAGTTTTTTATTGAATAAGAATTTCTAAACAACCTTCTTTAATGAAAAAAATTCTGCAATATTGTATAGCGTATATATTATTATTTGTCGTTTTTATTCCATTGGCAGTAGCTCAAACCATGGATAAAAATGTAGAAGAGAAGATCAATCAATATAAGAAACAGGCAGAAACGTTTAAAGAAGAAAATAATACGATCCAGGAAGCTGATAATTATAATAAGATTGCATACTTATACTGGGAAAACGGTATGCTTGAGGAAGCAGTTGAATATTTTTCTCAATCGCTGGAATTAAACAAGCAACATAATAACCAAAATGGAATAAAGTCTGTTTATTATAATATTGGATTAATTTATGCTGATATGGAAAGTTATCAGCTTGCGTTGAAAAATTTTCGCCAGGGAACAGAGTATGCCCGAAATTTGGGTCAAAAAGCAGGGATTTATACCGGATTGATTAATCAAGCTTCCGCATTAAAAAGTTTATCTCAACCTAACGAAGCGTTAACCATTTTAAACGAAGCATTAAGTTATGCACAGGAACTTAATAATTTAAAATTAGTAAGAACCTGTTATGGTATGATGGCCGAGAATTATGAGGCTTTAGGAGATTCAGAAAATGCCATGAAGTATTTTGATCTTTTTGCTACTGTTGATAAACATATAAAAGCCGAACAGATAAAAGATATTGAGGCTAAGAGTAAAGAGGAGGTTCGGAAAGCCGAAATGGATAAAGCCCAATCGCAAAAGGAACTGACCGAAAGATCTTCTGAGCTGGAAAAGACGAAACAGTCGTTGGAACAAACCAAAGAGCTTACCGAGAAACAAAAGCTCGAGCTGGAATTAAACCGGCTTACTATTAGGGAAAAGGAAGCAGAGTTGCGCAATAAGCGGCTTATCATTTATGGTATCCTGCTTATTTTTGTGGTTATCTTTTTCTTCTCCATTCTGGTTTATCGTCAGTTTCAGGCAAAAAAGAAAGCCAATAAAAAACTGGCAGAGAAAAACACTCAGATTATTAAACAAAAAGAGGAGATTGAGGCACAACGGGATTTAGCCAATAAACAAAAAATGGATATCACAGATAGTATTGAATATGCTAAACGTATTCAAACAGCTTTGCTGCCTCCGTTAAGCATTATCAGGCGTAGTTTGCCCGAACATTTTATCCTGTTTAAACCTCGCGATATTGTGAGTGGCGATTTTTACTGGATGATGAATAAAGATGACAAGATTATTATTGCTGCTGCAGACTGCACAGGACACGGAGTGCCTGGGGCTTTCATGAGCATGCTCGGAACAGCCTTCTTAAATGAAATTGTAAATAAGATTGTAGAAAATAAGCATATCTATTCGCTTCAGGCCAATGAGGTATTAAATCAATTGCGAACGTATATTATCGAGTCATTGCATCAATCGGGTGCAGACAACGAATCAAAGGATGGTATTGATATAGCCCTTTGTATTATCGATCCCGGGAAACAGAAATTACAATTTGCAGGAGCTCATAATCCATTATACCTTATCCGGAATAAAGAACTAAAAGTATTCAAAGGTGACCGGATGCCTGTCAGCATTCATCAAAAGGCCGATATATCATTTGTCAATCACGAGATAGACATCTATAAAGATGATGTAATTTATATTTTTTCCGATGGGTTTGTTGACCAAATCGGCGGTCCTAAAAAGCGTAAGTTTATGTCGAGAAATTTTAAGGAGCTATTGCTTAAAATTCATGAAAAGCCAATGGATGTGCAGGAACAGATCCTGGAAAGAACGTTTGAAGAGTGGAAAGGAGATTATATCCAGCTGGATGATATCCTGGTTGTCGGCATTAAACTGGAAACGTCCAATCGAAAACTGGTACCCAAAGATAAGTATGACTGGAGTGATAAGACTATTCTTATAGCCGAAGATACAGAGATGAATTACATTTTCCTTGTAGAAGCCTTAAAAACGACTGATGTGAATATTTTAAGGGCACAAAACGGGCATGAGGCAATTGTTGTTTTTAAAGAAAATCCGGAAATTGATTTAATCCTCATGGATATTAATATGCCCGGGATTGACGGTTTTGAAACCACCAAAGAGATAAAAAAATTGCGGAATGATGTTCCGGTAATTGCGCAAACAGCACTTAATGTTGAAGATGCAAAAGAGAAAGCTGCAGAAGTGGGATGTGATGATGTTATCTTAAAACCTATTCAGTTAAAATTATTTTTATCTACGTTAAATAAATACCTGAAATCGTAACATATGAAACCATTACTTATTGAAGCACAGGAATCAACCCCTAAAGTTTATCTCGACAGGGAAAATAGTAAATTTGAAATTTCCGGTAAATCTTTTCCCGAAGAGAGCAGAAAGTTTTATGCTCCGGTATTTACATGGTTAGAAGAGTACGCTAAAGATCCAAACGAGGAAACCTGGTTTGCGTTTAAAATGGAGTATTTTAATTCGTCATCTTCACTTATTCTTCTCGAGATCATGAATATATTAGATAAAATAAAGAAATCAGGGAAAGAGGTAAAAGTTATATGGGGTTACCTGGATGATGATGATGATATGTTGGAAGCAGGAGAAGAATACGCCGAGTTGGTAAATGTACCGTTCGAATATGAGGCCTTAGAGGATATTGACTAACTAATTAATTCCTGATAATCAGGGTGTTTGCTCCTGACAGATAACAGTTGTATTCTTTTAAGGGAACATTTGCGGGTCCATCCAAAAAGAATCCGGCATTATCACCGGTCATCCAAAATGTTGAGCCACAACATGGACATTCTAAAATACCAATCACATCATAGATATCCTCTTCCTGAAGTTTACAATTTCGACTGGCTTCATGGGTACAGGCTCTGTCAAATGCCAGGTATTCTGAGTAATCTTTTCGATAAATAATTAATCCTCCTAATCCGTACCCATCCACAAAGGTATAATCGCCAACGGTAATGTTTCCCAAATCGGTATCGACATATAATATAGCATCAACATGCACATGAGGGAAAGGAATCTCCTCATCATCGCAACGGATAAAAAGGAAAAGGATTAAGATTGGTATGAAAAAAAATCTTACCTTTGATATGAAGAATAGATGATTCATTTTCAGACTTATTATTGTACAAAAATAATCAAATGCTTTTTATTATAAAGCAAACGTTCTTTATAATTTTTGTTTCTTTACTGGTTTCGGGTTGCCAGACCAAACCTTTAACCAGTATTGAAAAGTCGCAGCAGGTTAAAGAGAAGAGTGATAAAAAGCGTAAAGAGGAGCTCCGCAAAGCACAAGAGAAAGCTCGTAAGAAGCATTATAATATGCAATCCGAGAGCACCAAAGAGATGATGGAGCAAAATAAAAAAGATTCTGAACAATGGATGAATCATCATTTCCGACGAAAACCATTTTTTGAACAGATAAAAGATTTTTTTCGTAACTTAAAACCCAAACCGAAGCCCGATAAAGGGTTATATACAAAAAAGCAAAAAAGAAAATCTAAAAAAAATATATTTCAA
The DNA here is from genome assembly GCA_035269575.1 of Bacteroidales bacterium. Classification (GTDB taxonomy): domain Bacteria; phylum Bacteroidota; class Bacteroidia; order Bacteroidales; family UBA12077; genus UBA12077. The sequence continues at coordinate 8,538 of DATFIZ010000143.1, forward strand.
CGAATATTTAAAAAGAAAAAGTGATGGATGATATTTTTGACAGTTTAATTTATATTCTTATTACCCTGGCTGCTTTTGCCATATCGTTGATGGGTAAAAAGAAAAAACCGGCAGAAAGACCTCCTGCAAATTTTACCGGTGATGACCATTCAGAAAATAAATCATCTCCATTTATATCAGATTTAGACCGGTTCTTTGATGATCACGATGAGGAGTCTGTCGATTCCGAAGAGGTTGAGCCTTCATTTGTTGGAGAAAGCAAGCCTCAGCAAAGAGCAACCGATAATCAAATCAAGCACGAGATCTTAGATGATGTTCCTGAACAATCGTATAATAACAAAGAAAAGATGCCTTATAGTATGGATCATGCCGATACCGGCGAAATTTATTCGGAACCGATAAAAGGGACTGATTTGACGATTGAAGAGGAAGAAGAAAGAGGAGCCGATTTTGATCTGGAAGAAGCAGTCATCTATTCCGAAATACTACAGCGTAAAGAGTATTAAAAAGCCTGTATATCAAATAATTCGTTAAATTACACCCGTAAATATTGTGTAAGTATTAAAAATTTTGTTTAAATTTGTACCCTATAAGAAGGGTTCCGAATTTTTTTGGAATTCTTCTTTATTTATTATATATCCCGAATAAAGATTAAGTTATAAAAATTAGTAGAGATGGCAAAAGTATCGTATGTTACAGAGCAAGGATTAGAGAAGTTAAAGAAGGAGTTAGAGCAATTAGAGTCTGTTGAGCGTCCAAAAATATCACAACAAATTGCTGAAGCCCGCGATAAAGGTGATTTGTCGGAGAATGCCGAATATGATGCAGCAAAAGAAGCTCAGGGAATGCTTGAGATGAAGATAAGTAAACTAAAAGATACCATTGCTAATTCACGAGTTCTGGACCAGTCGAAATTAAATACTTCTTCGGTACAAATACTCAATAAAGTAAAAATTAAAAATAAAAAGAATAATGCGGTAATGGAGTATACCATTGTATCCGAGAGTGAAGCGAATTTAAAAGAGGGAAAAATTTCGGTTAATACTCCAATTGCCAAAGGATTACTGGGAAAGAAAGTTGGTGATGTTACCGAGATAGAAGTACCCAACGGTAAAATGGAATTAGAAGTAATTGAAATTTCACTATAAAATTTTTATCGCTATGGCTTCAATATTTACCAAAATTGTCCAGGGAGAAATTCCTTCGTATAAAATTGCGGAGGATGAAAATTTTTATGCGTTTCTCGATATTAATCCCTTAGCTAAAGGGCATACACTGGTTATTCCTAAACAGGAAACCGATTATTATTTTGATTTGGATGATGAAACGCTTAGCGGATTAACGCTTTTTTCTAAAAAGGTTGCCAAAGCCATTGATCAAACCATAGACTGCAAAAGGGTAGGTGTTGTGGTTTTAGGGCTGGAGGTGCCCCATGCACATGTACATCTTATTCCGTTAAATACTGAGGCAGATGCAAGTTTTTCCAGGCCTAAGCTAAAATTAAGCCCCGAAGAGTTTGAATCTATTGCAGCAAAAATTAAAGCAGAAATAGAGTAATTTTAAAGATACAAATTTACAGCATTAAAAAAAGCGTCCTCTCAGTGTGAAGGGACGCTTTTTTTGTTTGTACCCTATTTTTGTTTAATAAATTTCAACATCGTAAGTAATGCGGGCCTGAATACCTTTTAAGTTTTTGATCGTTTGTATCTTTTCATAGTACCTGTATTCGTTACCCAGTTCTTTTTTAAGGATTGAAGCTTTAACATTCCCTTGAAAGTCTTCCAGTAACTGCTGGAAAGGATCTTTTAATTTGGGATAATCAACCACACGGTATTTTTCTATATTAGCGGTTTGTGCTGCTAATTCGATGGCTTTTTCCAACCCTCCAAATTCGTCTATTAACCCAATTTCTATGGCATTAGCGCCGCTCCATACCCGTCCCTGACCAATTTTATCTACTTCTTCTTTGGTCATCTTCCGGCCTTCGGCTACATGGGTAATAAAAGTTTCGTATACGCCCTCAATATTTAATTGTATAGCTTCTTTTTCTTTGGCTGATAATGGTCGGCTAAAAGAATAAATATCAGCATGTTTGTTTGTTTTAACGACATCCACATGAATGCCTAATTTATCATTCAATAATTTTTTACCATTCGGAATCATCCCAAAAACACCAATTGAGCCTGTAATTGTGTTGGGGTTTGCTACAATTTTTTCTGCCGGAGCGACAATATAATATCCGCCCGATGCGGCCACATCGCCCAGCGAGGCTATAACGGGTTTAACTTGCTGTGCCAGTTTTACTTCACGCCAGATAACCTCTGATGCCAATGCACTTCCTCCTCCTGAATTAACTCTAAAAACAATGGCTTTGATGGAAGAGTCCTTTCTGGCTTCCCGTATAGCTCTTGATATTCGGTCGGAGCCAATTGTCCCTTCAGTACCTTCACCCATAATCACACTACCACTGGCATAAACAACAGCAATCTTATTTTTTTCAAGCGAAGTGCGTTTTTTGGGTACTTTTGTATATTTCGCTAATTTTATACTTTTTATCTCTTCTTTTCCTTCTCGTTCTGATCGTTCTTTTAACTCAGCCAGAATCTCATCTTTATATTTTAAACCATCTACAAACCCATATTCTAGCGCAGCGTGGGCATTGTTTAGGGTGAGGTTATCGGCCAGGTCGTTTAACTGGTCAACCGTTAGATTGCGTGACTCAGCAATCCGGGCAAGCATATGATTCCAGATAGAACCCATGTAGGTCATGACTTGTTCCCTGTTTTCATCACTCATTTGAGTATACATAAAGGGTTCAACGGCACTTTTAAATTTACCGTGACGTATAATTTGTGCTTCGATACCTATTTTTTCGAGGGCCTCTTTAAAAAACATAATCTCCGAGCGTAAACCGGTCCAGGAGATTAGTCCTTCCGGATTGAGGTAAACCTTGTCGGCAACACTGGCCAGATAATAAGTGCTTTGTGTGTAAGTATCCGCATAGCTTAAAAGAAACTTGCCGGATGCCTTAAAGTCAATTAATGCATTTCTTATTTCTTCAACCGTGGCAGTTCCTGCCGGAATCATGGTAAAATCAAGATAGATACCATCAATATTAGGATCTTCTTTGGCTTTGTTAATATTGTCTAAAATATTATTGAGCCCCAGTTGATTTATGGGTTTAAGACTTCCAAAATCGAAATTCTCCATGGGGTTTTTATTGCTTCGGTCTGCAATAGGGTTGTTTAGCTCGATATGTAAAATGGTATGCTCATCAATGTTTACGGGTTGATCTTGCGAAGAAACCATTGCCCCAATACCTCCAATGACAATAAAAAACATCAGAATGCTTGTTAATATAATGCCTAAAACGGTGGCCAATAAATATTTGAAAAAGTTTTTCATAATGAAATAGTTTAAATTGAACGATTTACGTGTAATTGTATTAATATGTTAAGGAATTAAAATTAACGTTTTAAATTGAAATTACAAAAACTTCTAACGATTTGATAATTGATTTTCTTCCGGATATTCATTTTGAAAAAAGAAAAATATTTCATCAATTTGCAAATCGTTTAATTTGGATAGTTTATGAAGCAGGTCGTTTTATTATTAGGGGGTAATATAGGCAATCGACTGAATTTTATCCATCGTGCCCAACAAAAGATTGAGCAAAGAGCAGGAAAAATTATTCGGTCTTCAGCAGTTTATGAAAGTGCTCCCTGGGGCTTTTCTGCCGAAAACAGCTTTTATAACCAGGTGGTAATTGTTGAAACATCCCTGGGCCCTTTTGATATCCTTGAAAATATCCTCTCCATTGAAAAGGAATTGGGAAGGGTAAGAAGCGGGAAAAGCTATTCTTCACGCACCATGGATATTGATATATTATTTTATGAACAGGAAATAATTGATACTCCGGAATTAGTTATTCCCCATCCGCAGTTACACAAACGACGTTTTACCTTAATTCCGCTGGTTGAGATTTTACCCGGTTTGATTCATCCCGGATTAAATCAATCTCTCACAACGTTACTCGAACATTGTGAGGATAAATCATCCGTAACTTTAATATCCTGACTTATATTTTACTCCCAAACGCTAAGTCGCCTGCATCGCCTAATCCTGGCACAATGTATGATTTTGAAGTTAACTCGTCATCCACATCTCCTGCCCAAATGGTAACATTATCCATGGAGATATGTTTTTTTACATAGTTAATGCCCTGGTTACTGCCAATAATGGTAACGATATGGGTATGTTTGGGTTTTCCGCGTTCTAATAGAGCTTTATAAGCAATTTCCATCGAAGCTCCTGAAGCAAGCATAGGATCTGATAAAATTAATATTTTATTCTCGATAGAAGGGCTTGATAAATGTTCGAACTGGATAGAAAAAGAACCATCTTTATGGTATTTTCGATGGGCTGAAATGAAAGCATTTTCTGTATTATCGAAATAATTTAAAAAACCCTGATGAAAAGGGAGCCCCGCCCGTAAGATGGTTGCATTAACAATCGAAGAAACAGGAACCGTCGTTTTGGCTATTCCCAGGGGTGTGGATATTTTTTTCTCTTTATATTCAAGCTCTTTACTAATTTCGTATGCAAACATTTCGCCAATACGCTCCATGTTTCTTCTAAAACGCATACTGTCTTTCTGGATTTCTTTGTCACGTAACTCTGTAATAAACAGATTCATTAATGATTTTTTGTGGGATAGAATATGTATCATCTTGAGTTTGTTAACTAAAAATTTGAAAAATTATCTGGCTAAAGGTACATGTTTTTTTTCTGTTATGATAAAATTGTGAGCGTAGATTGATGTAAATTTAGAGGTTCCCTTCGTCGGCATAACTGTAAAATTCTGTATCGGCAATAATGATATGATCCAATATTTTAATATCTAAAAGACTTCCGGCGTCGACCAATTTTTTGGTAATTGCATTATCCGCCTGACTGGGAATTTTATTGCCCGAGGGGTGATTATGGCATAAAATAATGGAACTGGCTAAATTTTCAATCGCATATTTAAGTATGATTTTTACATCGATTACTGTTCCGGAAACTCCGCCCTGACTTATTTTTTTGTTTTCAATCATACGGTTCGAACGGTTTAAAAGTAAAATCCAGAATTCTTCATGAGGTAAATCACCTACTAATGGTTGAAAAAATTCAAATACATCATTGCTTTGGGTAATTTTTTTCTTTTCAATAATTTCAGCGATTTTTCGCCTTCGTCCCAGTTCGAGTGCAGCCATTATCGTTATGGCCTTGGCTTCTCCGACACCTTTGTTTTTCATTAATTCGTTAACATCCAGCTTTCCCAGCTCGTTTAAATTGTTGTTTGCCTTTTTAAGGATTTTTTTCGATAAATCAACCGCTGACTCATTTTTAGTGCCTGAACCAATGAGCAGGGCAATAATTTCGGCATTACTTAAACTTTGGATTCCTTTTTTCAGGAGTTTTTCCCGGGGTCGATCTTCAACAGCCCACTCTTTAATTCTTAAATTGTTATATTCGGTCATTTACTGTTTGAGTGTTTATTTTCATCTTTAAGATACGAATAAATGAACGAAAAATAAAAAAGGCATGAAAAAAATCATGCCTTAAAAGAAAATCTACTGTCAATAATTTTACAAAAGAGGTTTTAATTTGCCTTCCAGATTGCTTTTTGGAACTGCTCCTACTTGTTTGTCAACAATCTCACCATCTTTAAAAAATAAAACAGTAGGGATATTTCGTATTCCATATTTTGATGCTACACCAGGGTTGCTGTCAACATCAAGCTTGGTACAAACCACTTGATCTTTGTAGTCGTCGGATAATTCTTCAATAATTGGGCCAATCATACGGCAAGGACCACACCATTCAGCCCAAAAGTCTACGATTACGGGCTTATCTGACTTGATTACAACTTCTTCGAAATTGGAGTCATTAACTTCTACTGTCATAATTAATTGTTTTTTATGTTATTAATTAATTGTTATTTCTATATTATATCTCATCTAATTTACAAATTTACGGATAAATTGTTTAATTTATCGAATATTGTATATCGCTTTTTTCATCAAGGTATCGAATAAATTCATTGGTAATATCTATGCGCTCTGACCTGGAAAACAAATCCACTCCTATATTTTCTTCGGTATCCACTATTTTAAACTTCATGAGTGCTTTGCCTTTTTTGGCAAGTGCAAATTCCTTTATTTCTTCTATCAGTCCTGTGGAGATGCTTTTTAACGGGATGGTTAAGGAAATGCTTTCAACCAGCTCTTCTCGCACCTGGCTTAATAATATGATTTTCTTAATTTTAAATTCCAGTTCATTATCCCGGTAAGGTTTCGCTTGAACTTTTCCTTTTATCAGTAATGAATAATCTTCGTAACAATATTTTCTGAAATTTTCATAATCTTTACCAAAAAGAGCAAATCGGTAGGATTCGGTATAATCCTGCAAAGTAAGAAATCCATATGGATTTCCATTTTTAGCAATAGCATGCCTGACTTCTGTAACAATACCGGAAATGGTTAGCTCCCGGCCTTTAATGTTGTTTAAATTGTCAAAATCAGCAAGGGTAGCATTGCAAAACTGGTCAATTTCCATTTTAAAATCATCTAAAGGATGTGCTGATAAATAAACCCCGATGAGTTCTTTCTCTCTTTTTAATTTTTCAAGTTTTGGCCAGTCTTCCACCTCTGGAATTATTGGCTTGGATATTTCGATGGAGTCTTGCCCTCCAAACAATGATTGTTGGTGGGTATCCTTATCGTTTTGGTACATATTTCCATACCGGATAAGGTTTTCGATAAGTGTGGTATCTTTATTATCGATAGAGAAATATTGTCCCCGTTTAATTTTATCTAGATTATCAAAAGCACCTGCCGTGGCAAGGGCTTCAATAGTTTTTTTGTTTATTTGCGTTAGGGGGACGCGTTCAACAAAGTCGTAGATGTCTTGAAAGGGGCCATTCTCGCTCCTTTCTTCGATAATTTTAATCACAGCACTTTCGCCAACACCTTTAATGGCTCCTAATCCAAAGCGTATATTACCCTCCTTATTCACATTAAATTTCAATCTGCTTTCATTAATGTCAGGCCCTAAAACAGAGATTCCCATCCGTTTGGCTTCGTCCATAAAGATGGTGATTTTTTTGATGTCAGTAAAGTTTCGGCTTAAAACAGCCGCCATATATTCGGCAGGAAAATGGGCTTTGAGGTAAGCGGTTTGATAGGAAACGTAAGCATAACAAGTTGAGTGTGATTTGTTGAATGCATATTGGGCAAAAGCTTCCCAGTCGTTCCATATTTTATTTACAATTTTAATATCAAACCCGTTTTGCTTACATCCTTCAATAAATTTTTCTTTAAGCTGCTCCATCAGGTCTTTTTTCTTCTTACCCATGGCTTTTCGCAGCGAATCGGCTTGCCCTTTGCTGAAACCGGCAAGCTTTTGTGAAAGTAACATCACCTGCTCCTGGTAAACCGTAATTCCATAGGTATCGCGCAAGAATTCTTCCATCTCCGGGAGATCGTAGTTTATTGGCTCTTTCCCATGTTTCCGGGCAATAAACGAAGGGATATAATCCATTGGTCCCGGCCGGTACAATGCATTCATTGCAATCAAATCGTCGAACCGGTTAGGTTTTAGGGCCTTCAGGTGTTTTTTCATTCCCGGCGATTCGAACTGGAATAGCCCTGTTGTCTCTCCATGGCTGTAAAGCTCCAGTGTTTTCTCATCATCTAACGGAATACCCGAAATGTCTAAATCCACGTGGTGCGATTCTTTTACATTCTCAACCGCATCTTTTATGATAGAAAGTGTTTTGAGGCCCAGAAAATCCATTTTTAGCATGCCCACAGATTCTACATGATTTCCATCGTACTGGGTTACTAAAAGACTGGAATCTTTAGAAGTGCAAACAGGGATATGTTCTACTAAGTCATTTCTTCCAATAATAATGCCACAAGCATGAAGCCCGGTATGTCTGACAGACCCCTCAAGTGTTTCAGCAAACTTAAGTGTTTTAACGATAAGTTCATTGTCTGATTTTTTGGCATTATTCAGTTCAGGAACTTCTTCGAAAGCTTTTTTTAAGCTTGTTCCCGGTCTTTCGGGGACCAATTTTGCCAGTCGGTCAGCATCACTTAAAGGCAATTTTTCAACCCGGGCAACATCACGGATAGCCATCTTGGCAGCCATGGTACCAAATGTAATGATATGTGCTACTTTGTTGTATCCGTATTTGTCTACAACCCAGTCCAGGACCTTTTCACGACCGTCTTCATCAAAGTCAATATCAATATCGGGCATGGATATTCGGTCAGGATTAAGGAAGCGCTCAAACAGTAAATTGTATTTTATGGGGTCAATATCCGTAATGCGATTGCAGTAAGCTACTACCGAGCCCGCTGCAGATCCACGTCCCGGCCCAACGGATACATCCATCTCACGGGCTGCATTTAGGAAGTCCTGCACAATTAAAAAGTATCCGGGAAACCCCATATTTTGAATCACCGAAAGTTCAAAGTCAATTCTTTCATGAATTTCATCGGTAATTTCTTCGTAACGTTCTTTAGCCCCTTCGTAGGTGATATGCCGCAAATATTCGTCTTCATTGTCGAACCCTTCGGGGAGCTTGAATTCTGGCATGATAGGATCGCAGTCCAGATCAAAATCTTCTATTTTGGCTACAATTTCATTGGTGTTTTCCAGGGCTTCAGGAATATCGCCAAAAAGTTGGTTCATCTCTTCCTGCGTTTTGAAATATTCCTGCCTGGTATAAGACATCCGTGAAGGGTCATCAAGATCTTTTCCTGTATTTAAACAGATTAAGCGGTCGTGTGCCTGGGCATCTTCTGCGTTTATAAAGTGCACATCATTGGTTGCGATAAGCTTGATATGATGTTTCTTTGCAATTTGAATGAGTGCCTCGTTTACTTTTATTTGATTTTCATAAACATCTTGATCTTTTTTAGGATCGCCCGATGGGTGTCGTTGCAACTCTAAGTAAAAGTCGTCGCCAAAAAGCGCTTTGTATTGCAATGCCATCTTTTCTCCTGCTTCCGGTCCTTTTGTCATTATGGCTTGTGGAACCTCACCCCCTAAACAAGCAGATGAAGCAATAATTCCTTCGTTATATTTTTGTAAAATTTCCCAGTCAATGCGGGGAGTATAATAAAACCCCTCTATCCAGGCCAGCGAAACAAGTTTGGTTAAATTTTTATATCCTGTTAAATTCTTTGCAAGTAAAATGAGATGATATCCACTGCGGTCCTCTTTTCCTTTCTTTTCTTTCCGGCTGCCATCAGCAACATAAATTTCACATCCGATGATGGGCTTAATGGCTTGTTTTTTGGCTTCGTTAAAAAAATGTTTTACTCCAAACATGTTGCCATGATCGGTAATAGATACCGCAGGCATTCCATCGTTTTTTGCTTTTTTTATAAGTTGGGCTACATCAGAAGCTCCATCCAGAATTGAATATTGCGTATGGACATGTAAGTGAGTGTAAGGCTTCATTTCTTAAAGTCTTGATTTATTGATGATTATTGTGATTTTTCTTTGCTTGTTTGAATGTTTAAAATTATAAAAATGAATGCGATTATACTTAGGGATGTTAATAAATATTTAAAAAATATTGAATAGCACCACACCCATATCATTAACAAAATTTAATGAAATGGGTTTTTCTTTTTTTAGGCGTTGAAAACAGGTGCTTATAAAAAAGTCTGCCTGTGTTGAAAAAGGGTTGTTTTAAAAAATTGATTTTTAAATTTTTGCAGGGGATCTTTTATTATTAATCTTTTGAAAATATTTTATAATTGAAATAAAATTGTATCTTTGCCGGACATTTTAAAAAAAGTAGGTCTAATTAAAATTTAAAAGAGTATGCCTGTAAAAATTCGATTAACAAGAAGAGGTAGAAAAAAATTACCTTATTATCACATTGTTGTCGCAGATAGCAGGGCGCCACGGGATGGTAGATACATTGAAAGCATAGGATCTTATAGTCCTATAACAAATCCTGCTACTATTGAACTTGATTTTGATAGAGCATTAGATTGGTTACAAAAAGGCGCTCAACCTACTGATACTTGTAGAGCTATCTTGTCGTACAGAGGTGTTTTAATGAAAAAACACTTACTCGATGGAGTAAAAAAAGGGGCTTTCACCGAAGAGCAAGCGGAAGAAAAATTTCAAAGCTGGCTTAAAGAGAAAGAAAGCAAAATTGAAGCGAAACGCGAACAAATTCGAAAAGGTATAGCCGACGAAGACAAAAAACGGTTAGAAGCTGAAACGAAGATTCGTGAAGCAAGAGCTGAAGAATTAGCGAAGAGAAATGCCGAAGCTGCTGCTGAAGAAGCAAAAGCTAATGCAGAGGAAACAGAGGAAGCTAAGACTGAAGATGCTCCTGAGGCTGAAGAAACAAACGCCGAAGAGCAACAAGCTGAAGAACCGAAAGCTGAAAAGCCTGAAGACGAAGCCAAAAAGTCTGACAACGAAGCTCCAAAAGCTGAAAATAACGACGAAGCACCAAAAGCTTAAGTATATTTTCATGCATGAATAAGGAGGATCATTATTTAACAGGATCTATTTTGCGTCCTTTCGGAACGAAAGGAGAAGTAATCCTTAAATTTAAAAATGATATTCCTGAAAAAATAAAAAAACTGGAATCAATTTTTATCGAAGTCGATGGAAAATTGGTTCCTTTTTTTATTTATACCCTTCGGGAGAAATCCGCAGATACCGTTTTGGCGAAACTTGAAGGGGTCGACAACGAAATGAAATTGAAGGAACTTATTGGTGCTGACTTTTATTTATCCCCGCAACAAATTAAACGCATAGACTATCTAATTGAAGAATTTATCGATATTACCGGATATGAAGTTAAAGATCAGTATAATAAACATATTGGTCATGTTCTTGAATTTGTTGATATTCCGGAAAACCCCTTGTTAAAAGTTAAAACATCAGCTGCCGAATTATTGTTGCCCGCAAACGACGATTTGATCATAGAAGTAGATGATGACGAACGGTATATTCTACTAAATGTCGTGGATGGATTGTCGGATTTGGATTAGTTTATGGTTTAAAATCAATATCTTTTTCAAATTCAATAATTTTCTGTCGCCAATTATCAGGTATGGGGTAAGGTTTATTTGCAGAATCATTATAAGCAACCATTACCGAGTCACAAGTAGCCTTTAAATCATTTGTTTTGGTGTTTTTTATTTGTTGAAACATCTTTAGGCTTTTATTCCCTAACCAATATATTTTGGTTAACACTTCTATCTTTTCATCCATCAAAACAGGGCGAATAAATTCAAGGGTGACTTTTGCTAAAACAAGGCCACTTGTATTCCATTGTATTTTTTCTTCAAAAACCTGTTCAATATAATTCGAACGGGCAAGGTCAAAATAGTTTTGATAAACCGAGTTGTTTACATGTTTTAGTATGTCGAAATCATTAAATCTGATTTGAACAGGTATCTTATGGAAGAATTCAAAGTTATCGGTCATTTCTTTCTTGCTTTTATCATTCAATAATCTAACTCTTCGTATATAGAATTTTGACTTTTAAACTCGGGAACAATCTTTTTCATTTCCCTGACAATTTCCATGTTGTTATGTTTTTTATGGAGCAGGATTAGTTGTTGAATATGCTTTTCTACATTTTTAAAGTCGTGGGTGCTGACTTTAGCAATCATGATTTTTGAATGGTGGGTAGGTATCGTATTTTCTTTATCATTTAATAACTCTTCGTACAATTTTTCACCCGGCCTTAACCCTGTATATTTAATTTGGATATCTTTGCCGATTTCCAACCCGGAAAATTTGATCATTTTTTTTGCCAGATCGATAATTTTAACGGATTTTCCCATATCGAACAGAAAGATTTCACCCCCTTTACTAATCGCTCCTGCTTCGATTACCAGCTGGCAGGCTTCGGGGATGGTCATAAAGTAGCGGGTTACTTCGGGATGTGTAACGGTTACCGGGCCTCCTTTATCAATTTGTTTTTTAAACCGTAAAATTACCGATCCGTTGGATCCAAGAACATTACCAAACCGGGTGGTGATAAAATTTGTATCTGATACCTGGTTAAAAGCCTGTATATAAATTTCGGCAATACGTTTTGAAGCACCCATAACATTGGTTGGATTAACGGCTTTGTCGGTGGAAACCATTACAAATTGCTCTACATTAAAGGAATGGGATATGTCGGCTAATATTTTTGTTCCTATGATGTTTGTTCTTAATGCTTCGGTAGGATTGCTTTCCATCATGGGAACATGTTTGTAAGCTGCAGCATGGAAGACAATTACGGGCTTGTAAACCTCAAAAAGTTTGTTAATCCGGTACTCGTCGGCTAGATTACCGATAACGATTTCAAAATTATAAAAATTACATTTTTCCTGTAGATCAAGTTCCATGTCGTATAAAGGTGATTCAGCCTGATCAAAAAGGATAATTTTTCTGGGGTTAAAAGCAATTAACTGATGAACAATTTCACTTCCTATAGAGCCTGCTGCCCCTGTAACTAAAATACATTTGTTTAAAAGTTTCTTTTTAATTTTTTGGATATCTAAAATAATGGGGGGACGCTCCAATAAATCTTCAATTTTAATCTCTTTAATTTGATTATAGCTTAGCTCCCCATTAATCCAGGTATTCACATCGGGCAAAGTCAGTACTTTAATATTGTTTTGCAGGCATTGTTCAATAACAGCCTGTTTTTCTTCTGGTTGAATATTCTCTTTGGCAATAATCAACTTTTCCACATCATTTTTTTCCAAAATATTTTCTAAGTATTGCGGATGATAGATGGTTACCCCTTCGAGCGTTTTTCCCAGGTTGGCTTGGTTAATGTCAAAAAATGCCAATACTTTGTGCTTGCTTTCGGCATCACGATCAATCGTTCTTTTGGTGATTACGCCAAACTGATCCGCACCATAGATAATAATGCCTGTTTTTTCTTTTGACGGATTGTATAACTCCTGATAAATTATTTTTGTAGATAATCTAAATGAGGACATTAAAAATATTGTGGTAAGAAAGTCAATTGCAATAATCGAAAAGGGAATAATGAATGTTTTATTGACTAAATAATAATTCAGGATGTTTATGATGATAAAAATCAAGCTTCCGGTTATGGCTACAATAAAAATACGTTCGGTATCCTTAGCTCCTGAATACCTTATTATGCCGGCATATGTTCTGAATATTAAGAAAGTTACCGACCGGATAAACAAAACAAATGGGATAATAAAATAGAGACCATCATAATAGGGTTGAGGAATATCAAAATTAAACCTTAATAAGAAAGCTAATGAGATAGATATGGCACATATAAATAAATCGATCAAAAAAACAATCCATCGGGGAGTATATGATTTAGGAAACCGGATCATAAGATTTTTTTAAAAAGTTTATCTATAAGAAAAGGATGCTAACTAAAGATTCAAAATTAAATAAAAATATGGCAGGAAAGATAATTTTTGCGTCTCTTTTCATGAAGAATATGATAAATAGTAGGAATGTTAAAGATTTTAATAATGATTTGGCAACTGAAGTTATTTTCAGGGATAGGTAATTTAACGAATTTTCATGGTCTTTCTTGGAGATAAGGTTTAAAATTAAGAAAGTACCGGTTATTTTTTAATCACCTCAACTTCTCCGTTGATTCCAAGTTTTATTATCCCTGAAGGAGTTGCTTTTGAATAATCATTTTGTCTCCAGCGAACCACATAATCAACGGAATCGATAATTTGCGGATTAATCTCCTGGTAATTCCCGGGCGATTTTTCCCCATTTATATTGGCTGAGGTTGAGGCCATTGGTTTTCTAAATCGTTCTATCAATTTTTGAGTAAATGGTTCTTGGGTAATTCTGATACCAATAGTCCCGTCACAGGCCATTAGATTTTGAGCCAGATTTTGGGCCTGCGGATAAATTAGGGTTAATGGTTTATCTGCCAAATCAATTAAATCCCAGGCTATATCAGGCATTTCTCTCACATACGAAGATAATTTCCCGGCATGATCGAGTAATACAAGCATACTTTTTGGATCACTTCGTTGTGTTATACGATAAATACGCTCTACCGCTTTCTTGTTTGTAGCGTCACATCCAATACTCCACACAGTATCTGTAGGAAATAAGATTACGCCTCCTTTTTTTAAAACGTCAAGTGCTTTTTTAAGATCTTCTTGCATAGATTTTATTCTATTGTTTGAATAATCTGTTCGATTACTCTTTCGAAGGTAAATAATTTTTTCACTCTTTTTATCCCTTCTTCCCCCATTTTTTCGCGTAGGGCAGGACTCTCAGCCAAAAGTCTTATTTTGTGGATAACCTGGTTTAGGTCATTCTTTTTTACAAGGTACCCCGTTTTATTATCCTCAATGATTTCCGGATTACTGCTTAAATTAAATGCTATTACAGGCTTCTTGCAGGCCATGGCTTCAACCAGAACATACCCAAACCCTTCCCAAAGCGAGGGTAAAATGTAAATATCGATGCTATGCATAAAGGATTTAATGTTTTCGATAAATCCGGGAAAGATGATCTTCCCGTCTACTTTTTTCTCTACTGCATAATCGATTGTTTCTTGTTTTAATTTTCCGTTACCAGCCAGTAAAAGTTTGAAATTAAGACCTTCTTTGTCAAGTTTTTCAGCAAGGTCGATGAGGAATTTGTGATTTTTTTGCCTGACAAACCTACCGGCATTGCCAATGACAAGTTCTGTAGGTTGTTTTTGATATATTGGGGTATAGGATATATGGTTTGAGGGATCCTCTACGCCATTATAAATTATTTTTATTTTTTCAGGATTAATAAGCGAAGGATTGTTTGCTAAAATTGTATTTTTTGTGGCTTGTGAGTTAGCAATAACTTCATCAATAAAATAAGCAAATAATATTCTGTTTAAAAATGTATTCTTAATAGGAATTGCACTTCCTCTCCGATAAATGATTTTTTTTACACCGGCTAATTTTGCTGCCGGACCAGCAACTTTTAAATCGGCAGGCAGGTTTATGATAATTGTTGACGTCTTTTCTTTTTTTAATATACGGGAAATCTTAGCTATTTTAAAAGGATTTAGAAAACTAATATTTGAAATCTTTATGGAAAAGATTTTTATTTTCTGTTCTTTTAGCTTATGAAACAGCTCACTTTTTTTGTTGGTAACCGCAAATACACGGATACTTTTTTGATCAAGTGCTGTAGCGATATCATAATGCCATTTCTCTCCGCCGCCCCAGCTTTTGGTGCTGTTGAAAAAGCAAATAATTTTAGTTGGATTGATGTTTTTGTCTGAGTTTTGCATATTTTAAGAAAGTAGAGTGGGCTGAATTAATGCTTATTACAAAACCGTAAAATCCATCCAGAAATCCCAGTTTAAAAAAGTAATGCCGGATAAATTTACTAACGGGACTGAAAATTATTTTTACTAATCCTGCTTTTTCCTTTCGTAAAAAAAGTTCGTTCGCTTTTATCTCCGAAAATTTGTTAATCTGAGAAATATGCTCCTGTATGGTGTAAAAAGAAAAATGCAACAAATCTCCTTTTAAAAATCCTTTTTGAGCAGAAGCGTTGAGCTTAACTTTTTCATGCACTTTATTTTCATTCCAGCAACCTTCCCTTTTATCCCAAAGACGTAATTGCCTGTCGGGATACCATCCCGTATGGTTTATCCATTTTCCACAAAAAGAGGTACGCCTGTTAAGGAAGTATCCGTCTTTTGTCCACTGTTGTTTTACTTCAATAATTGATTTTTCTAATGTTTGGGAAAGGGCTTCATCAGCATCTAATGACAAAATGTAATTATTTTCCACCTGCTCCAGGGCAAAGTTTTTTTGTTTACTGTAATCTTCAAAAGGATGCAGGATAACTTTTGCGTTATACTTTTGGCAGATTTCAGGCGTTTTATCTGTAGAGAAAGAATCAACGACAATAATTTCATCAGCTACATTTTGAACCGATTGAAGGCATCGCTCAATATTTTTCTCTTCATTAAAAGTTATTATTACAACAGAGATTTTAATCATAATTCAAACTTCAATTGATCGACATTTATGGTAAAGGCACATTTAAAATGCTCTTCAGGGCATTTTTTATATCCATGCAGCCCGCATGGGCGGCAATCAAGGTTCTCTTTTGTTTCAACCACCTTCGAGTCGTCGGCCAGGGGACCAAATCCAAATCCCGGAATAGTTGAGCAAAATACAGCCGTTGTCTTGGCGTTCATCGCCGAAGCCATATGCATTGGTGCTGAGTCGTTTACGTAATTCATCGCTGCATTCTTCATCAATGCCGATGTTTGTAAAAAGGTTAATCTCCCGGCTAAGTTGGTAATATTGTTTAACCTGCTTTCTGCGATAATGTTATCACAGCTTTCCTTGTCATCCGGTCCGCCAATTAAAAATACACGATATCCCGGTTTGATGGTTTTTAATAATTCTATCCATTTTTCAGCAGGAAATTGTTTGGTAAACCAAACGGAGGTGGGCGCAATACAAATATACGGATGCATTTTATATTGAGATACTATTTCAAAATCTTTGGTAGTGGGATAAAGTTTAGGTTTGTAGAATGACGGGTCGGTGATTTCTTCGATTAGTTGCAAGTTCCTTTCGGTCTCATGTTTCCCGTTGCCTATCTCGTGTTTTATGGAACGTGTGAAAGCAAAAGAGAAGGGGTTTTTGTTAAATCCGGCCTTTAATTTAGCTCCCGAAAAGGTTGTGATGATCCCGGAGGATGCAAATCGTTGCAGGTTCATCACATAATCGTATTTTTTTTGGCGTATACGTTTAATGACCCTGAATAAGTTTTTTACTTTATGCTGCTTCTTATTCCAAACAATAATATTATCAATATAAGGGTGATTACGCAGGAGATTCTCATTGCCCTTGCGCAGCAAAAAATCAATCTGCGAATCGGGATAAAAGTGATGTAACTTCTCAATCAGTGGAGTAGCCAATATTACGTCGCCGATAAAAGCGGTTTGTATAATTAAAAATTTAACCATCGTTTTATACCGCAACATTATATTCCCTTAAAGCATCGTTTAATGATGTTTTAAGATTGGTTGATTCTTTTCTTTTTCCAATAATTAAAGCACAGGGAACCTGGTATTCTCCGGCATTAAATTTTTTGGTTTGTGTTCCGGGTATAACAACCGAACGGGCAGGAATAAACCCCTGGTATTCTACCGGCTCGTTTTGCGAAACATCGATGATTTTTGTTGACCCGGTGATTACAACATTTGCCCCTAAAACAGCTTCTTTTTCAATATGTACTCCTTCGACCACAATACAACGGGAGCCAATAAAACAATTATCCTCAATAATTACCGGGGCTGCTTGTACCGGCTCCAAAACACCTCCTATTCCTACGCCTCCGCTTAAGTGGACATTCTTTCCTATTTGTGCACACGACCCTACCGTTGCCCAGGTGTCTACCATCGAACCGGAATCAACATAAGCCCCGATATTTACATAAGAAGGCATCATAATCACATCTTTGGCAACAAAAGAACCATGACGTGCAATAGCATGAGGAACAACACGTACCCCCAGTTGATCATATCCTGTTTTTAAAGGAATTTTATCATGAAATTCAAACGGGCCAACTTTTATTACTTCCATCTGCCGCGTTGGGAAATACAGAATCACAGCCTTCTTAACCCACTCATTGACCGCCCATCCTTTATCGGTGGGCTCAGCGGCTCTTAGCTTGCCTTTATCCATCAAATCAATAATTTTATTTATGGCATGTATCGTATCATTATTTTTTAACAACGACCGGTCATCCCAGGCTAGCTCTATCTTGTTTTTGTAATCTGCATATTCCATAACTTAATAAAACGTTAACAGGTTGAAAGTTTAGATTATTTAGCGAAGATAGCTAAAAATTGGCTTGATAAAAAGATTTTTAAACCGCAGTTATAAAGTTAAAGATTGTTAAATGACTGCATCTAACGGCGAAAGAATTATATATTTGTGTATATAAAATTTCTGTTCGATGTACCGGGGTTTAATTTTTGTAAATACAGTAATAGTATTACTGTTGATTTTAGGAATTTCTGAATTGTATGGACAACGCAATGATAGTTCATATTATTTTTACGGAAAAGTATTAAGCCTTGAAAAAGGATATCCGGTAGCTTTTGCACATATTATTAATGAAAATGCAGGTAAAGGGGTGGCAAGCGATTCTTTGGGTAATTTCGAGACATGGGTTAATCCCGGAGACATTTTAAATTTGTCTGCCATTGGCTTTGAACACAAAGTATATGAAGTCCCTGAAAACAATCCGGATTCTGTTGTTGAGATTATATTGGAAAACAAAATATATGTTATACCAGAGGTATCCATTTCATACCTGGGTACCTATAAGGAATTTAAACAAAAAGTTCTTGATCTGGAGCTGGAAGATAAGAATAAACTGAATCCTCAAGTCGAGAAAATATTTAAATATGTAGAGTTAGAGTATCCTTTGGTTGATGAGCCCCAGGCGAGCATATTATCCCCTATATCGTTAATTTATTCGGCATTTAGCAAGGAAGCCAAGGCTATAAAAAAGTACCGGAAAGTAAAAGAAAGAACGGATGTAAAAGAAAAATACAATGTCACCATCATAAAAAATTTAACAGGACTGGAAGGGTTAAAAGCGAAAGAGTTTATGGATTTTTGTAATTTTACCGATGATTATGTAAGAAGCATTACTGAATATGAACTTTATTCGGAAATAAAAAAAAGGTATAAAGAGTATCAAGAGGAGAAAGAAGATTAAGATAACACACAATAATTTTTTTAGTTTATGGCTGATAAAATTCCGGTATATGAAGATATTATAAAAGCTCACCAAATCATCCGGCCGTATATTCATCGTACCCCTGTTTTGTCTTCAACAGGTATTAATAGTATGTTAGGCGTTGATTTATATTTTAAGTGTGAAAACTTCCAAAAAGTGGGAGCTTTTAAATTTCGTGGAGCGACCAATGCGGTTCGACAATTAAGTTCCGCAGAAGCTAAAAAAGGTGTTGCCACTCACTCGTCGGGTAATCATGCGGCGGCTTTAAGTCTTGCTGCCCGGCAAATGAATATTCCTGCCTATATTGTTATGCCCGAAAGTGCCCCAGCCATAAAGAAAAAAGCGGTTAAAGGTTATGGAGCAGAAATTACCTTTTGTGAGTCAACCCTGGAAGCACGTGAAAAGACCCTCGAAGAAGTTCAGAAAAAGACCGGAGCTACATTTATTCATCCCTACCATAATTTTAATGTGATATGCGGACAGGGAACGGCTGCAAAAGAACTTTTAGAAGACTATCCGGATTTAGATGTAGTTATAGCTCCTGTGGGTGGTGGCGGCTTAATGAGCGGAACATCAATTGCTGCAAAAGCCATAAAAAAAGAACCTGTAGTGTTTGGAGCCGAACCTTTAAATGCTGATGATGCCTGCCGCTCTTTTAACCAGGGAGTTTTGATTCCTTCAGTAAGACCAGATACCATTGCGGACGGATTACTGACCTCCTTAAGTTCGCTTACGTTTCAAATTATTAAAGAAAATGTGGATGATATTATTACGGTGAAAGAAGAAACGATTGTTGCAGCGATGCGTATGGTTTGGGAAAGAATGAAGATTGTCATTGAACCTTCTTCTGCCGTTCCTCTGGCTGCTGTAATAGAAAATAAATATAAGTTTGACGGAAAAAAAGTAGGTATCATTATCTCAGGAGGAAATGCAGACCTTGATCATCTGCCGTTTTAATGCTTTACATAGAATTTACCGGTTAACGGATAATGATCGGAGAGTTTTTCTTTGTGTATATTAAACGTCTGGCATTCTAAACCATTACTGTAAAAAATATAATCGATTCTGAACGAAGGGAATTTTCCGATATATGTATTTCCTATTCCCTGCCCTGCTTTTACAAATGAATCTTTGAGGTCTTTCTTTAAAGTTTGATAGGTATATGAAACCGGAACATCATTAAAATCGCCACATAAAATAATCGGATAGGGAGATTTTTTAATATGTTTAGAAAGAGTTTCAGCCTGATTGGCACGTTTAATAAAAGCATCTCTTAGCCGGTTCGAAATATCTTTTATCTCTTTTAGCTTTTCTTCCTCTTTTAACATTTTGCTGTTGGTAATAAACTTATAATTATCTTCATTAAACCGGATAGATTGCAGATGAATGTTGAAAATCCTTAGGGTGTCGTTATCTATAACAATATCGGTATAAATACTTACATTAAATGAATGGTTAAACTGGATAACGCCCCGGTTAATTATGGGGTGCTTGCTATACGTAGCAACACCTAAGTTGTGATTTGAATTTTCTACGGTATATTCAATGTGCGATTGATATTTTTGATTTAACTTTTGTTGTATGTCTTCTTCGGAAAGTTCTCCGCTATTTCTTGTAAAAAAATCCTGAAAACAGATGATGCCAAAATCTTGATGGTTAATGAACTGAAAAATTTCATCTTTGGTCGTTTTTTTCTCGTTCCATTGGTATAAATCAAAAGATCGGACATTAAAGGACAAAAGATTAAATGATTTTTCAACAGATTCTTTGGTAGGTTTTTTTTGGTTTAAAGGAATTTGGATATAGGTATTTAAATAATTCCATCCGGATAAGATGGCAATAAGAGGAAGAATGAGAAAAAGTTTTTGTTTTGCTATCCAAAATGTTAAAAAGAGTAAGTTTATAACAAGTAAATAAGGGTAGGCAAGGCCAAAAAAAGCTAATATCCATATTTTTGCAGGGCTTATAAAAACCGAAAGGTAAGAAAGCAATAATGCTGCAATAAAAATAAGATTGAGATATTTTAAAATAGTATAGATTAACTTTTTCAAGACAATTGCTTTTTTATTTCTATTATCTAAATTACAATTTATGGTTTAATTTAGCAAAAAGGGTGAGGTATTATATTTTTTGTGGAAAAGCTTTAACTACTGTTCTTAAATAAAATTTCTTTTTCTTTTTTGGTCAGACTGTCATATCCCGTTTTGGCTATTTTATCCAGTATCCGGTCAATTTCTTCTTGTTTCTGTGCTTTTTGCTTATTGTACTCAATATCTGTCATCGGCCGTTTATAGGTGACTTTAATTTTGGGTTTGGGTTTAAACATAGTAAATAGTTTATCCATGAACCGGTCAAACCCCTTGTTAATATTTTTCCCTTTTTTATATTGTTGCACAAATAAGTAACCGTACAAAGCTCCTCCCAGGTGTGCAATATGTCCTCCTGCATTGGATGATGCGATACTTAAAATATCCACAACAATAGTAATAATGGCAATGTATTTTAACTTGACGGGGCCAAAAAACATTAGATGTATGGTGTGTTCAGGTGCATAAACCGATACGGCAATTACAATTGCGATAACAGAGGCCGAGGCTCCTAATGCAAAGGAAACGGGTAAAATATCAGTAAATACAGGAAATATATTAAATGCCAGTATATATAATGCAGCGCCGGCTAAACCCCCGGTAAGATATAGACTTAGTAGTTTTTTTTCGTCGAAATAGCTCAGAAAGATTATTCCAAACCAATAAAGCCATAACATATTAAAAAGAATGTGAATAAAACCCACATGCAAGAACATATAGGTGAAAATGGTCCAGGGTTTCGAAATAAGATTTGAAAAATCGGCTGGAACAGCAAGCCAGTGGGCAATAGAAAAAGTTTGTTCGGCCGAGAGTAAAAAGAATATTACACTCACAATTTTAACTGCCAAAAAGACAGCTATATTAATATATAATAACTTTATTAACGTACTGCCACTTTTAAATGACTGTTTGATTTCGTTGGCTATTCCCATAATAAATGTTTTGTAATTCCTGTGCTATTAGGGTTTTGTTGCTGTTAGTAAAAGTTTGAGCTGTTTTTTTTCCAGTATTTAATCAGAAAGAATCCAAATAACATGCCACCAAGGTGTGCAAAGTGAGCAACATTGCTTCCGGGTTGGGTTAATCCAAGCCATAATTCCAATGCTCCATACATAATTACGAAATATTTTGCCCGTATCGGGATAGGAGGGAATAAAAGCATCAGTTGTGTGTTGGGGAAAAGCATACCAAACGCAAGAAGTACGCCGAAGACTGCTCCGGACGCACCTACCGTAGGGATATTCATTTTGAAATTTATCAGTTCATTTAAAAATTGTTGTGCCCTTTCAATATAACCTGCATTGTCAGGATTTGAGTACCACCCCTCTAACAATTTGCTATAAACCTGGGAGTAATATTCCGGAAAATGATCTTTAACTAATAAGGCTAAGGCTTCAGGTGATGGTGTATTATTAAAAGCTTTAATATCATTTAAGATACTGGTCATTTGTAAATGAATAACAAAGATATGTAGTGCAGCAGCTCCTAATCCGGTAACCATAAAATAAATAAAAAATCGTTTGCTTCCCCATACCGATTCTAAGACCCGGCCAAACATCCATAGCGCGAACATATTAAAAAACAAATGCCATAACCCACCATGCATAAACATATGGGTAATAATTTGGTAGGGCTCAAATAGTTCGGATTTAAAATAATGCAGCCCAAAGAGATGGGTTAATTCTATGCCAAAAGTACTGCTTAAAACCCATGTGGCCAGCAGCATAATTACATTAATAATGATAATGTTTTTAACTACCGGAGGAATATTACTTAGTCGTGTATGCATATCTTTTAATTTATCAATCTATACTATTAAAAACGTTTTTCAATCTCTTCTGTTTTGATGATGGTAACAATTTTTTTGCCAAAAGGGGAATAGTTCGGTTGCTCACAGGCAAAAAGCAAATCAATAATTTCGCGCATCTCTTTGGTCGTAAGCGGTTGGCTGGCACTAATGGCCGATGCCCTGGCTAATGCTTTGGCAATGGATTCTTTGGTTTGTCGTTTTATGTCGGTTTCTCCACTTAAATATTGGTTTAGAAATTTGTCGATAATCTGCTCAGGCTCCTGTTTTCCTGTATCATAAGGCATCCCGTTTACAACAATGGTATTTCTTCCAAAATCTTCGATATCAAAGCCCAATGCTGCCATTTCGTCTTTCAGGCTAAGTAATAGTTGATGATCTTTTGCATCCAGCTCGATGGTTTTTGGGAATAGGGATTTTTGCGTTACCGCTGTGTCGGTTTGAAGCGAATGCATAAACTTTTCAAACAAGATGCGTTCGTGAGCTTTCTTTTGATCGATGATCATTAATCCTGATTTAACAGGAGTTAAAATAAATTTATTCTTAAAATGAAAAACATTCTCATCTGCTGTGTTTTCTGTAATGCTTGATTGTGTATCCAGATTGGACACAAATGAGAAGTCGTTATCCTGGTTATGCTCTTTTTCAAAACCCTCATATAAATTCTCCCAGTTGGTCAGGTTGTCCTTTTCTAATGAATGTTTGGCACTTTTTTGTCCTTTGTCGGCAAACGTAGTATCATTAAAAGGGTTAAATGTAGGGTCTAATTCAATGGTTGGCCGGTTAATTTTAGTGTTTTTTGACATCACAGGGATGTCGAAACTTTGTTCCTGGTCAAAATCTATCGAAGGCACAATATTATTTCTCCCCAGACTCTCTTTAACTGATGCGTGGAGTATCTGCCATATCGCCTGTTGGTTCTCAAATTTTATTTCGGTTTTGGTCGGATGAATATTTACATCAATAGTGGAAGGGTCGGCTTCTAAATATAAAAAATAGGAGGGTAGGGTTTCGGGAGGTAAAATTTGTTCGTAGGCATTTAAAATTGCTTTATTCAGGTAGGGGTTCTTCATATACCTTTTGTTAATAAAGAAAAATTGTTCGCCTGATTTTTTTTTAGCATTTTCAGGCTTCCCTATAAATCCTTTTATGGTCACAATACTTGTTGTGGTTTCCAGCGGAATAAGATTTTGGTTTGTTTTTTTGCCAAAAATAGTAATCACTCGTTGCCGAATATTTGATTTTGGTAAAATGTATACTTCAGAGTCGTTATGATAAAGCTTGAACTCAATCTGAGGATTTGCGAGAGCTATTCTTTGAAACTCATTAATAATATGTCCAAACTCAGCCGTGTTTGATTTTAGAAACTTTCTGCGTGCCGGCACATTATAAAAAAGATTTTTAATGGCAAAACTCGTTCCGGTTGAACAACTGGTTGGCTCCTGGCTGACTAATTCAGACCCTTCGATTTGAATTTTTGTGCCTATCTCCTGTTGGGCTTGTTTTGTTTTTAATTCAATATGCGCAATAGCAGCCACAGAAGCTAATGCTTCGCCCCTAAATCCCATCGTTTTGATGGCAAAGAGGTCGTCGGCATTTTGTATTTTTGAGGTGGAGTGTCTTTCAAATGCCAATCGTGCATCGGTTTCGGACATGCCTGTCCCGTTATCCATAATTTGAATTAATGTTTTTCCTGCATCTTTTATGTTAACGGTTATGCTATCCGCATGTGCATCTACAGCGTTTTCTGTAAGTTCCTTTACTACGGAAGCAGGGCGTTGAATAACCTCGCCGGCAGCTATCTGGTTCGCAACAGAGTCGGGTAAAAGCTGAATGATGTCTGCCATGAAATTAACGGATTTAATAAAATAATAAGAAATATACAAGAGCCAACAAAACGATAAGGATAATAAGCAGCCTGGAGTTAGCTCTTTTTTTCTCTTCGTGTTTTCGTTTAAAAACACCCCGCATCTGTCCTTTGATATTTGGTATATAAGGTTTGCCCGACTCGTCCAGGTCGTTTACGCCCATCTCTCGCTTAATTTGCCTTACTCTTCTATCAAGTTCCTCTTTTTGTTCGTCGTAATAGAGGGGCGAGTATTTAAACTGCTTATTTTTAGGGGTATGAAAAAATCTTATTGCCATGCTGTCCTTTTTAACTTTTTTGCAAAGTTATTTATTATTTTATCATTTAATAAATTGATATGGTTTTTTATACAAAGCTTTTTTATATATTTGCCCGGTTAATAAATACATAAAAAAATTAATTAAATGCAAAAAATTAAAGATTGTTTCTTTGCTAATCAAAGAAACTTTTATATTTTTGCATTCCCAAAATTGTTAATAAACGGTTAAATTTTAAATAGATGTACGCAATAGTTGACATAGCAGGCCAGCAGTTTAAGGTAGAGAAAGACAGTAAAATCTTTGTTCATCGCTTGGAAGGTGATGAAGGATCAACTGTTGAGTTCGAGAAAGTTTTGCTGGTAGATAATGACGGCAAGGTAAAGGTCGGAAAACCTACCGTGAAAGATGCAAAAATTTCCGCTAAAATCCTGGCTCACCAGAAAGGTGATAAAGTAATTGTTTTTAAGAAAAAACGCAGAAAAGGGTATCAGGTTAAGAACGGTCACCGTCAACTGTTTACTCAAATCCAGGTACAAGACATTATTGCTTAATTAAAAAATTTTGACACATGGCACATAAGAAAGGAGCAGGTAGTTCACGTAACGGTCGCGAATCGGAAAGTAAACGATTAGGAGTAAAATTATACGGTGGACAAGCGGCTAAAGCCGGTAATATTATTGTTCGCCAACGAGGAACAAAACATTATCCGGGCGAAAATGTAGGTATTGGTAACGACCATACTTTATTCGCTTTAATTGACGGAAAAGTTGAATTTAAACGTCGGAGAGACAATAAATCTTTTGTATCGATTGTCCCCTTCGAAGATTAAGATATTTTTTACGTAATTTTAAATCTCCTGTTTTTACTATCTTTAGTAAAAAATATGGAGATTTTTTTTATAAATTATTATAATTAACCGATATGCTTACCTTACGATTTATTCAGGAAAACAGAGACTTTGTTATTGAGCGCCTAAAAATTAAAAATTTTAATGCCGCCGAAATTATAGATCATATCCTTGAACTGGATAAAAAAAGACGATCAACGCAAACTGGTATGGATGAAAATAAGGCTGAACTGAATAAATTTTCAAAAGAGATAGGTCTGCTTTTTAAAAGCGGTAAAATTAATGAAGCCAATCAGGTTAAAGAAAAAAATGCACAATTAAAAGAGAACATAAAGAAACAGTCTGAATCGTTAGCTAAGATTGAAGAAGAGTTAACCCAGCTATTGGTTCAGCTTCCTAATATACCGCATGAGTCAGTACCTCCCGGCAAAGGAGAGCAAGATAATGTTGAGGTAAAGACCGGAGGAGCAAAACCCGAATTAGATCAAGATGCACTGCCTCATTGGGATCTTGCCAAAAAATATGATATTATTGATTTTGAACTGGGAAATAAGATTACCGGAAGCGGGTTCCCTGTATATAAAGGAAAAGGAGCCAAGCTACAGCGGGCATTAATCAGTTATTTTTTAGATAAGGCTATAGATGCCGGGTATAATGAAGTGATGCCTCCATTAATGGTGAATGAGGACTCCGGTTTTGGCACCGGTCAGCTGCCTGATAAAGAAGGCCAGATGTATCATATTACCCAGGATAATTTATATTTGATTCCTACCGCCGAAGTTCCCGTGACCAATATTTTTCGTAATGAAATTATATCCGCGAAAGACTTCCCGATAAAAATGACAGCTTACACCCCTTGTTTCAGACGCGAAGCGGGTTCTTATGGAAAAGATGTTCGGGGCTTAAATCGTTTACATCAGTTTGATAAAGTAGAGATTGTTCAGTTTCAACACCCCGATAAGTCTTACGACACCTTGCAGGAAATGTTAAATCATGTAGAAGAGCTTGTTCTGTCCTTAAATCTTCCTTATCGAATGTTGAAGTTATGTGGTGGAGATATTAGCTTTACTTCTGCCCTTACGTACGATTTTGAAGTATATTCTGTAGCGCAACAAAAATGGCTGGAGGTTAGTTCTGTTTCCAACTTTGAAGCCTATCAGGCCAATCGTTTAAAGTTGAGATTTAGAGAAGAGGGTGAGAAAAAGAATAAACTGGCTCATACCCTAAATGGAAGTGCTTTGGCATTACCAAGAATATTAGCGGCCTTACTTGAAAATAATCAAACGCCTGATGGAATTGTTATTCCCGAGGTTTTGCAATCATATACCGGGTTTGACATAATTGATTAAAAAATTCTTCCCAACTGTTATTATAAAAGAGCGCGGACAAAGCGCTCTTTTTTTATCGCTAAATAATTTGTAATATTAACCCATATTTTGGGATGTTTTAACTTAAACTGACATCAGGATCAAGCTGTAACAGACGAATATACCTTTTGTTGGGTTTGAAAATATCAATCATGGATAAATTTTTTTATGAATAATAAGCAAAAAGGATATTTATTTGCCGGATTAACCATTATTTTCTGGGGAACCTCAGCCTCGGCTTTTAAAATAGCGCTAAGGTATATTGACCATTTTCAGTTGCTGCTATATTCAACATTTACAGCCGTTGTTTTTTTATTTTTTGTTTTATGGGTGCAAAAAAAATTTAGGGTACTTAAAACCTATTCCGGAAAACAATATCTAAATTCATTATTTCTCGGGTTCTTAAATCCTTTTCTATACTATGTTGTTTTATTTAAAGCTTACTCTTTGCTTCCTGCACAGATAGCGCAACCCCTTAATTTTATATGGCCCATTGTGCTGGTATTGCTTTCGATCCCTATTCTAAAGCAGAAAATAGGATTGAAAAGTTTTGTGGCATTGCTTATAAGCTTTACCGGGGTTTATTTTATATCTTCACAAGGAAATTTATTTAACCATAAGTTTGCTGATCCCCTGGGCGTATTCCTGGCGTTAAGTACTTCAATTGTTTGGGCATTATTCTGGCTCTTTAATATGAAAGATGAAAGGGATGAGGTGCTTAAATTATTTTTGAATTTTTTGTTTGCCTTTTTCTTCATTCTAGCATTAACAATAAAAGAATCATCCGTATTTCCTCAAAGTATTGAAGGAGTTGTTACCGCAATTTATGTGGGTTTGTTTGAAATGGGCATAACTTTTGTATTATGGTTAAAAGCTTTGAATTTAGCCGGACGGACAGATAAAATTGGAAATCTGATTTATCTTACCCCGTTTTGTGCTCTGGTTTTTATTCATATATTTCTGGGAGAAAAAATTTATTTAACCACTATTTTCGGATTAATTTTGATTATTTCCGGAATAATGCTACAACAATTAAATAAGGTAAAAAGATGAAAACAATTTTTTATAAATTATCCGCATGGCTTTTGATTCCTGTTTTTGGCCTTCTGTTTTTTTCCTGCGAAAAGGAAAAAATTTATCCTGACTACAAAACTACAGATGAATTAAATATAGTAATGAAATCCTGGTATTTTTGGATTGACTCCGTTCCCCAGGTTAACCCCGATGACTATTCTAATCCCTATGATCTGTTGGAAGCTATGCGATATCAGGAAAAAGACCGCTGGAGTTATATTACGACACAGGATGCTTTTGATCAGTATTATGAAGAAGGAACCTTTGTCGGTTTTGGATTTGGTTATGCTCCTGATGCGGATGGAAACATTCGGATAACTTTCTTGTATGAAGATTCGGATCTTTATGCCGACGGGATTACCCGTGGATGGAGTATTAAAGAAATAAACGGAGTGGCTGTAAACGAAAACTCTGATTTAACAGAATTGCTGGGAGCAAATGAAATAGGAGTGTCCAATGATTTCGTGTTTGAGTCTCCGGAGGGAGAAATAATTTCTCAGTCCTATACCAAAAAGTTGGTAACCATGAATACGGTATTGTATCGAACCGTTTTTGATGTGGGAGCCAGGAAAGCAGGATATCTGGTGCTTAAAAGTTTTATACGTCCGTCAATGGATGAGCTTGAAGAATCGTTTAATTATTTTAATACCGAAAATATTGATGAATTAATTATTGATCTTAGATATAATGGAGGAGGACAGATGAATGTTGCGATGTACCTTGCCGGATTGTTTGTTCCGGATGAATTGAATGATCAACTATTTTTAAAGTATATACATAATAACTTAAATACATCAGAAGATTATGCCTATCATTTAGTGCAGGAAGCAAATTCTGTTCGAATGAGTAAAGTGTATTTTATTACCTCCAAAGCCTCTGCTTCAGCCAGCGAAGCTGTTATTAACGGACTTAAACCCTATATGGATGTTTTTTTAATTGGAGATGACACCTATGGAAAGCCTGTTGGTATGTATCCGTTTTTTAGTTATGAGAGTAATTTAGCCTATGTGCCGGTTACTTTTAAAATGACTAATGCCAATGATGAGGGGGATTATTATAATGGATTACCTGCAAGTAGTTATGTAAATGATGATAAAACGAAAAATTTTGGTGATTTAAATGAGGCTTGTTTAAACGAAGCGCTTTATCATATCGAGACAGGTAGTTTTTCGTCTAAAAAATCTTCTCATGAAATTAAAAGGAAGCCTGAAATTGAATATAATAATCTTAACGATGAGATTGGAGCAATATAATGACTGATACTTTAGTAAAAGAAAGAGTTATTTTGGGCGTTGATCCGGGAACAACAATAATGGGTTACGGATTAATAAAAGTAAAACATAAAGATCCTTCAATGATTGCTTTAGGGATCATTGATCTAAAGAAATACTCCGATCATTATCTGAAATTGAAAACTATTTTTGAACGGATAATTTCTTTAATTGATCAATATCATCCGGATGAACTGGCTATTGAAGCTCCTTTTTACGGTAAAAATGTTCAGTCGATGTTGAAACTGGGAAGAGCTCAGGGGGTAGCCATTTCTGCTGCCTTATCCCGTTCTATCCCTATTTTCGAGTATGCTCCGCGAAAAATCAAAATGTCAATTACCGGCCGGGGAAACGCTTCTAAAGAACAAGTGGCCATGCTTTTACAAAAATTGTTAAAGATAAAGGAGCTGCCGGCCGAGCTGGATGCTACAGATGGTTTGGCTGCTGCAATGTGCCACTTTTATCAGGCAAATGCTATTCAATCCGAAAAAAGCTATAACAGCTGGAAAGATTTTATCAATAAAAATCCCAAAAGGATAAAAAAATAGCCGGAAAATATCCGGCTATTCAATGCTATCTTAAAATTTATTATTGCAACTGGAATACAATAGGAAATGTAAACCTTACTCTAACGGGTCGGCCTCTTTGTTTTCCCGGGGTCCATTTTGGCGATGATCTTACAACCCTTAATGCTTCCTTGTCAAGCGAAGGGTCAACGCCACGAACAACCACAGCATTTATTACATTACCATCCGGTCCGATGTCAAACTGAACATAAACTCTGCCACTAATTCCGTTTTCCTGTGCAATTACAGGGTAACTTAAGTTCTGTTGGATATATGTTCGGAAAGCATCACTACTTTGTCCCTGAAATGTTGGCATATCTTCAACCCGGAAGAAAACCGCTGTTTCTTCCACTTCTTCTTCTTCCTCTTCAAATTCCATGATCTCAATTTCCGTATCCTGGTCGGCTTCGGTATCGTCTAAGATTAGTTCATCCTCAATCTCCACATCATCTTCAACAATATTGATAACTTCCGTTTGTTGTGGCGGAGGAGGTGGAGGGGGTTCATTCTGTTGCCTTGTAATAGGGATAATTTCTTCTTCAATATCCATATCGCCTATTTGACCAAGAGATCCCGAACCTTTTGGCCTTGTGCCCCATTCAAATGCAAGGAGTACAATTCCTAAAACAACTACATAACCTATTTGGAGAAAGATTCCTTTTTTCTTCTCTAAATTAGCTTTATCAGATTTTTTTATTTCCATGTTGGTTTATTTTTTTGAATGCCTAAAAATAAATAATATAATATTGTTTATCAAAACTTTTGTAATAAAATTTCAGTTCCCGGTGTTTCCTTTATTGTTTATACGAAAAAAACGACGTTGTGTTCCACATTATAAGCTGTTTCTTATTTTTAGCTTCGTGTTTTATAAAACGAAAATCGGATGAACAATATTGCCTGACTCGCAGACACCCCTTTTTATAAATTTGGACGTAAAAATAACTTTCTTATTTAAATAAAAAAATGTATTTTCGCATAAATTTTAAAACGAAAGGGATAATAATATTTCGTTTTTTTAAGGGGCATTAGCTCAGTTGGCTAGAGCGTTTGACTGGCAGTCAAGAGGTCATCGGTTCGACTCCGATATGCTCCACTTTAAAAATTTGTAATAAACAGAAAACGAACGGTTTAATATCGTTCGTTTTTCTTTTTGGTCAACATTTGGTCAACGAAATGAAAAAATGTTGATTTTTTTTAATAAATACAAAGAATAGTTATTTAATTTATTTTTTTTTAAGGCTGTCCGATTTGTCCGTTTTTTTTAATCCGGCATTTTTATGTTTTTTACCTTTCAAAGTATCTGTTAATTTTTACCATTTATCGTTTGTAATATCTGATTTTCTCATATACTCTGTATAAGAATCAACTATTCGTTGTAAATCTGTTCGTAAAGAACGCATTAATTCATAATACTGATCTTCATTAACTCCTGTTATTTTTTTTCCGTTTTGTTCTGGATATCTTGTTGAAACAGGCATCAAAGTCTGTTTAACATTATTATTATCCCAAGCATCTGTACATCTTAAATCTTCAAGGATTATTCTGCACTTAGAATCCTTCACAAAGAATTTTATAGTATATTTAAAAATCCATGTTCGGCGATTAGATGTAAATGTCATCCAGGCACGAGAAATTTCAGTCGTTCCCTTAATTAAAACTATACCTGCTTCCTTTTCATCAGTTTGGATAACATCTTGAGCAGAAATCCACATCTCACCTATAAATAGTTTCGTTTTTGAATATAATTCATTTTGGGTTTCAGGTAAAGAATCTACAACTATATCCCAAATAAAATTATTTTGTGAATACAGTTTAGATACACTAAACAATAAAAAAATAATTATTAGTATTTTCTTCATAGTAATATTTTTTTGGTTATTTTTAAAATTACAAATAAAGAATGAGAAAGAAAATATATTTTAATATATGTAAATTATAAAGATTATTATTATTCAAAAAAAACAGGTTAAACAGGATTTTAGTTAGGAAATCGTTTATTATTTATTTAACTAAATTTTCCCTTTTAAGGGTGTCGTATTTGTCGCATACTAAAAAAATATTCATACGCGTAATGATATGGAAAAAATCTTCACGCGTGTATTGATTGCAATAAAATCTTAAAACAGTTCCCTTTAAGGGTGTTCATTTCGTTCAATTTTTGCCTTTTTTTATGCAAGTGTGGTTTTTTAAATATATCAAACAAAATATAACAAAATTATTCTAAAATTATTCATTTTTTTTTGAGAACGGAGACAAGCATCCATGGCAGGTTGTATTTTTTTCCCTTACAGAACCTAATAACGTAATGTATTCCTTACAAAGGTTTTTTTTGTTGTCATGTTTATAAAATAAACCTTACGCGCGCGTACTGTTTTGATAATCCAATTCAATTATTACTTTTTTTGATGTTTCTTTTTATAGTGTCAAAAAACTCTTTATTTTCCCTTAAGGGTGTTTTATTCGTTTTATTTTCCTTTAAAGGTGTTACTTTCGTTACCTTTTATAGTATCTAATACTTTAAATAAATCAACCAGTTAACTTTTATTGATTTCAATACTTCCAATATATCAACTAAATAACATATTTTGGTCTCCTGGGTACAATCTAATTTGTTTTAATCTTCGATTGTTATAATAGTTTCTTATATTGTGTGCTATCTCTTTTATTTGCG
>DATFIZ010000144.1:0-5342 GCA_035269575.1 Bacteroidales bacterium
CTAAAAATAAGGTACCA
The DNA here is from genome assembly GCA_035269575.1 of Bacteroidales bacterium. GTDB lineage: Bacteria > Bacteroidota > Bacteroidia > Bacteroidales > UBA12077 > UBA12077. The sequence continues at coordinate 18 of DATFIZ010000144.1, forward strand.
CCGTTGGCTATTTCAAAACGTCCTGTTTTATCTTCTTTGGCATCGGTAAAAGCACCTTTTGTATGTCCGAATAATTCGGTTTCAAACAATGATTCGGGTATGCTTCCCATATCAATCGTAATCATGGGTTTCGATTTTCGAGCAGATCGCCGGTGAATTTCTTTGGCAATCAGTTCTTTTCCTGTTCCATTTTCACCGGTAATTAAAACACAGGCATCGGTAACAGCAACCTTATCAATAACAGCAAAAACTTCTTGCATTGCAGTCGATGATCCGATAATTTCTTCGTTTGGTTTGTTTATTTCGCTGCTCAATGATTCATTGTCTTTGGAGAGTTTATCAATTTTTAGTTGTGATTCTCTGATTTTTAAAGCTGATTGAAGGGTATGGACTAATTTTTCATTGTTCCAGGGTTTTATAATGAAATCGGTTGCTCCCTGCTTCATTGCTTTTACAGCTAAATTAACATCGCCATAGGCTGTTATAAATATTACCGTGGCATTTTTATCGATTTTTAATATCTCGTTTAGCCAGTAAATTCCTTCGTTTCCAGTATTTAAACCCGCCGAAAAATTCATGTCCAGCAAAACAATATCATAATTATTTTTTTGGTATTGAGAAATAATTAAATTGGGGTTTGATAAAGTATCTACCTTCTCAAATTCATAATCTAATAAGATGGATAACGATTTTAAAATATTCTTATCATCATCGGCAATTAAAATTTTACCTTTACTTTTCATTAATCAATGCATGTTAGGTGTTCGATAATTGAGTTAAATGTAAAAAATTTTTACATTTTTTAAAAGTGAAATAAGTATTTTGTGTTTTAAGTGTCTTAAAAACAGCAAATTATAAAGTTTGGTATATTTTTGGCTAGAGCATACTAAAATCATTAAAAACGTAAAATTATGTTCAAGAATTTTTTAAAAGTATCCATACGAAATCTGGTTCGAAATAAAACCTATTCATTTATTAATATTCTGGGTTTATCCATAGGAATGGTTTGTAGCATTTTAATCACCCTGTTTATTGTAGATGAACTTTCTTATGACCGGTATCATGAAAATGCTGAAAATATCTATCGTGTAGGACTTAGCGGTAGTTTTGGCGGAAATGAGCTAAAAGCATATGTTACCGGCTCGCCTGCAGGACAAACTTTTGTTGAACAGATTCCTGAAGTTTTAAAATCATCCAGAGTTGTAAAAGCATCATTTGCTTCTGCCGAAATGGTTGTAAATATTGATGAAAGACAGTATTTGGAAGAAAATGTGTTTTATGTGGATAGTACTTTTTTTGATATTTTTGATGTTGATTTTATAAATGGAAATCCTCAGGGGGCTTTGAGTTCTCCTTACAAAGTTATTCTTTCAGAATCTACAGCCCGGAAATATTTTGGAAATACGAATGTGGTTGGAAAGTCGATTCAGTTATTTGGAGATGAGTATTTAATTACAGGAATCGTTGAAGATACACCTTCTAATTCGCATTTTCATTACAATATTTTAATTTCGATTGTTAGTAGTGATATTCCTACTTATACTACCTGGCTGGCCAATGATATGAGTTATACCTATTTATTGCTGGAAGAGGGAGTAAATCCCCGAAAGGTAAATGAGAAAATACATGATGTGGCATTAACTCATATCGAAAGAGAGTTGGTTATGTCATTGGGCGCTGATTTAGAATCATTTTACGAGGCGGGTAATTATTTCAAATATTTATTACAACCCATAATCGAAATTCATCTGCATTCGCATACCGATTTTGAGATTGAGCCCAATTCGAATATCCTTTATGTTTATATATTTTCTATTATTGCCCTGTTTATATTAGTGGTAGCTTGTATAAATTTTATGAATCTTTCCACTGCCCGTTCGGCAAAACGGGCCAAAGAAGTGGGTATACGAAAAGTTGTAGGTGCCAGTCGCGGAGCTTTATTCCGGCAGTTTGTTTTTGAATCCATCGTTTTGAGTTTTATTTCTTTGTTTATTGCCATGATTATTATTGAATCTATCCTACCGGTATTTAATAATTTTATATCCAAAGAGTTAAACGTGGGATACGCCACGAATCCTTTGGTTATTCCGGCATTAATTTTATTGGCAATATTTGTAGGGTTGTTTTCAGGAGCCTATTCTGCCGGGTATTTATCTTCTATAAAAATTTTAAGTGTAATTAAAAGTTCGGTTTTTTCGGGTAAAAGTCATTCCTGGTTTAGAAACTTTTTAGTGATTTTCCAGTTTACCGTATCCATTGTCCTGTTTATCTGTACATTTGTAATTTACAGTCAGTTGCATTACATCAAAAACAAAGATATCGGGTTTGAGAAGGAGAATATCTTAATTATTGAGAAAGCCGGTTATTTAGGTAATTCATTTAATTCGTTTAAACAGGAGCTCGAAAAAAATTCTGTGGTAACGGCTGTTGCTTATTCCAATACGCTACCCGGAAAAATTTTTGGAGGATTTCCTATGTCAATTCCCGGAGAAAATACCGAAGAATCTTATGTTCCCAGATTATTGCGTGTTGGATATGATTTTGATGAAACCTATCAACTGGAAATGAAAGAAGGGCGTTTTTTTTCACGTGATTTTTCAACCGATTCGTTAGCTGTTATAATCAATGAGTCGGCAGTAAAAGAATTTGGATTAGAGGAACCTATTGTAGGGCAAAAAATTGTTACAAATTACAACAATAATGTTACAGAGTGGAATATTATCGGCGTTGTTAAGAATTTTAATTTCAGGTCATTACATCAGGATGTGGGTTCTTTGGTGCTTATTAATGATGACGGTCATGCTGATTTTATTTCTGTTAGATTTAATGCAGGAATTAATCATGAAGCCATTCAGTTAGTTGAAAATACCTGGAATAAATTTGTTCAGGATGCTCCATTTGAATATTCTATTATGGAGAATGATTTTATTAATCTGCATAAAGAAGAATTTAAAACAGGTGAAGTATTTATGGTATTTTCTTTATTGGCAATTTTTATAGCCTGTTTAGGATTGTTTGGACTTGCTTCGTTTATGGCCGAACAAAAAACCAAAGAAATAGGCATAAGAAAGGCACTGGGTGCTTCTGTTTTAACTATTGTACGTTTATTATTTAAACAGTTTACTCTATGGGTTATCATTGCTAATGTTGTAGCCTGGCCTTTGGCTTACTTTTTTATGAAAAGCTGGTTGCAAAATTATGCATACCATACCGATATTAAATTATGGATATTCCCTGCAGCAGGATTTCTTGCATTGTTTATAGCATTAATAACCGTAAGTTACCAGGCCATTACCGCTGCCAGTAAAAACCCAACGGAATCGTTGCGGTATGAGTAATCTCATCTAATAACAATCCGCCAAGCCGCTACAAGCGGCTTGGCGGGTTAAGTTAAAAAAAATATCTTTATTACTTTCCAATTTTCCGCAGCATGATTAGTTATTGCAAGTAAATACTACTGATGCTTGCTGCGGATACAGTTGGTTGCTTATACTCCGCTTTGCACCCGGAGTTACCAATTTTTAGCCCTTACAGGGCTTTTAGGACACCCTCATTTCATTAAAACTGCAACGTAAAAACCGTTTCTTTGCCCGGTGTCGATTTTACCGAAATTGAGCCTCCATGTAAATACATAATCTGACGTGAAAGGCTCAAACCAATACCTGAGCCTCCTGCCTTGCCGTCAGGCAGGTTTTCTTTGGTGGAAAAAAATGGAATAAATATCTGGTCCATCATTTCCGATGGAATACCCAGCCCGTTGTCTTTAATTTTAACGTCTACAGAATCGTTAACCTGGTTTGCTTCTATGGTTATTTGCGAATCATTGATATTTTCTAGGACTTCAAGGGCATTTTTTATCAGGTTTATAAGCACCTGCTCAATAAGTTTTTCATCTGCTTTAATAGTTAAATCACGAGGATCAATTGAAACGATAAGATCAATCCCTTTTTGTTTTAAGTCATTTTCAAAAAGGGTTTGGATATGTTTAATTAAATCAGCCACTGAAATGATAGAAAAATTGGGCTTAGGAATTTGGGTAAGACTTTTATAGGTTTCAACAAAGCCAGATAATCCGGCACTGCGTTTTCGGATGGTTTTAAGGCCTAATACAGCATTTTCGATGGTTATATTGTCCAGCTGCTTAGATGTTTTTATTTGATTATTGGTTTGAAACATTTTTACCAGTGAACCGGATAGCAGTTTTATCGGGCTAACCGAATTCATAATTTCGTGGGTTAAAACCCGGATTAACTTTTGCCAGGCTTCTACTTCGCTCTGGTCAATCTCGGTCTTGATGTTCTGAATAGATAGCAGCTTGATGTTTTTATCCTTTATTTTAAAATTTGCTGCTTTTACCGATAATTGTAAGGTTTCGCTGTTGGTTACCATCTTAATGAGTTTTGTAGCTCCCGGATTTAGGTTTTTGCATGTTTTTGCTAATCCCGGGAGTGTTTTATCTATATCATCAATATACGAAATAGCTGGCCTGTTTAAAAGGTTCAACACAGCTTTATTGCAGATTTCAACTTTTCCGTCCTCGTCAAAACCAATGATACCGATACCAATATGTTTTATTGTATTTTGAAAGTATTGATGTTCGGTTTCTTTTTCTGAACGTACTTGTGAAATATTGTTAATGATTTCGTGTAATTCATTATATAACTGATTAAACGCAGGATCTGATTTTTTATCTTTTTCAAATCCAATGGAGATATCATCATATTTAAGGGCTGTGATTAATTTTTGGATATCTCTGGTTAACTTTTGTACATACCAGATAAGATAAGCGATTTGTGCAATCCATAATAGTACTAGTGATGAGCTTGTAACAAGCATATACTCCTGTTGAATAGACCAGAAAAAGGCGGCAGTTGTTAATGCAATGAGGATTACCTGTATAATAATGCTTATTTTAAAACGACTAAAGGCCATATTTCTCGATTTTTTTGTATAAAGTTGACCGGTTTATTCCCAGATTTTTGGCGGCTGCACTTAAATTTCCCTGCTGTTTTGCAATGGCTCTTTCGATAATAATTTTTTCGTTTTCGTCTAAGTTCAGTGTATTGCCAGTAGAAAATTTTATCTTTTTTTCTCCATCGGGCCAGCAATGTTCTTCTTTAATTTCTTTATTATCACATAAAATTACGGCTTTTTCTACAGTATGTTGTAATTCCCTGATATTTCCCGGCCATGAGTGTACCTTCATTTTTTTTAGGGCTTGTTCGGAAAATTTTAAAGGTGCTTTCTGATATTTTTCTGAATATCTTCTTAGAAAAAAATCGGTCAGTAACGTTATATCATCGATTCGCTCTCGTAATGGTGGTA
>DATFIZ010000145.1:0-2587 GCA_035269575.1 Bacteroidales bacterium
CATTTCCTGTTTTTCTGCTTTATTCATCTCTCCGAAAGCGGCTGCAAATATAAAAACTTTAAATCTTATTTTCCAAATCTTTTGACAAAAATATTAAAAATATTTTTTGAAGTTTTTTTATCCTATTTGGTAGAACTTTTTCCCGAATTGGGAGTGCAAATATAAGTGTACTTTTTGAATTAACAACACCTTTTCTCAAAAAAAAACAAAAAAAAACTTAATCCTCTATTTATCAATAATATATTTTTTTAATCATGAAAGGACCAGGCAATACCATATTTAAAAACAGGCTGCGGAGAAGGATAATAAGGAGCATTAAAATAGTAGTTTTCATTTAATGCACTGTTTAAATAGCTATATTGAATATAGATTCTTGCTCTTTTTAATGTAAAATTTGCAAATACATCAAACCGATGGAAATCATTCATTTTATTTTCAAATTGTCTATAAAACATTCCTGTGGATGGCATAAAACCATCGGCATAAAAACTACTGGAATATCTGTAATCAACACCAACCTGAACCAAAAGCTCTCCTCCGGTTGATTTAAACTGAAGTAATTTCTGATAGTATAACGACTGATACACATTAAACTCAGGGAATGCTATGATACTATCATTTGAAGATCTCTGATAAACAAAACGAGTATTTGAATGTATGGGTCCTAACTTAATCTTTTTTGAAATATCTGCCGTTAAAATATTTATGGGATCTAAATATTGTTTAACAGAAGCTGTTGTATCAAAATAAATATGATTTGTTAGCTGTCCTATTTGAATTTTGGCATTAAGTTTATATTTACTGCTTTGAATAGCTATCCCTACATCAAAATCTTTAATTGATTTTAAATTACGGTTGTTCCATTTAAAATGATTTGAAGTATACGCAGCTAAAAAGTAATCGGGTCTTTGATTCGAATACTTGCCCTCTATACTAATATTAAAATCTTTTATTAAATAGGTTCCTTTTAAATGGATTAAATAGCTTTCTTTTTTATATCCATCAATATAATAATCTGTATATCCCTTGAGAAGAAAGTTATTAAATAGTAATGTTTTTACAAAAAAGGAAATACGACTGCTATTTTTTATAGACTCATGATTGGATTGAATAATTGTATCCTGAATGGGATTAATTAATGTATCGGTATATGAAGTATCAGGGATAATATTATAATTATATTTCATACGTTCATGATAAAGGGAGATGCGTGAGCTAAATTGTTCTTTTTTTCGATAATGTAATGATAACGTATTTGCAAAACGTTTTTGACCCACTTCATCGCTTGTTTGGGATGAATCGATAAAAAAATTCATCGTAGAATAAAAAGACTCGGTTAAATCATCATCAAAAAATTTTCTCTCATCCTTATTGTAAAAAAGCTCATGTGAAAAACTAAATCCGGAATATTGAATTGTCTTTTCCTTCTGTTTTTCCGAATCAGCAACATCACCATCAGGACTTTCATCATTATTTTTATTGAAAAGTGAGTCATTGGTTTCTGTAGAATCATTAAGTTGCTTATGAGCATTCATAAGGATTAAACTATCATTTTCAGATTTAGCTTCCTCCTGTTCAATGGGTGAATCTTTAATTGAATCTGCGGGCTCAGTTGCCGGTTCGACCTTTTTATGCAATCTATACTCATGGGCTATATATAAACCTGATGAAAAAACCTGACTTCTTGCACCAGAAAGTTTAACCGGAATATTTCTTCTATCACTATAATCCTCATCACCTAAATAATCTAAGCTATCAATCCCTCCGTTCATTTGACTTTTATTCCTGTTAAAATAGTAGTTAACATGCAATTTATAGCTTTCTGTATGGAAACTTGAAAAAAGTCTGATAATGTTTTGTTTTACTTGCTGTTCCTGGTAACGACCATCTGATGAAATCATATCATAATCAATACCAACATTAAAGTTTTCAGTTACATTCTGCGTATGCAATACACCAAGTAACTGTTCACTTTCATCTTTTGGACCTGCGTTACTATAATTTAATAAGGTATACCGTTTTTTTGTATTAAAATAATATTGATCCTCGTGATGGTGAAAATAGATACCTAAAGGTTGACTAAAAACGAACCCGGTATTATTTTTCATTCTATCGTTGTAAATGTTTGATTTTGCCGGTGTACCTAAATTTCCAAGATAAGTAGCCGTTATGGTATTTTTTAATATTGGGTTATATTTTTGAAACCCTGTGAGAGAAGTATCCACTTCGGCATATTCCAGGCTTAAATCGTATGGATTAATTTTCCAGTTATAAATATTTCGATATTCAAGGCTATCAATTTGTCCAAAGCTAAATAAAGACAATAGCAGCAAAACTGAAGTTATTGAAAAACTTTTTATTTTCATGATGGCAAAGATAAAAAAACCAGTCATATATAAATCAGCCTGTTCCAAAAAGATAAAAAAATACTTAAAAAAACAGATAAAAAAAAGCCTCATCAGTAAGTTACTAATGAGGCTTATATAAAATCGGCGGCGACCTACTCTCCCACATATGCAGTACCATCGGCGCTAGTGGGCTTAACTTCTCTGTTCGGAATGGGAAGAGGTGGAACCCCACTGCAATA
>DATFIZ010000146.1:0-2507 GCA_035269575.1 Bacteroidales bacterium
AAAGAAAGAAATGAAATTAAAGAAGTTATTCTTCGCCAGATAGAAAAATCAAAACAAAAAATTGAAGAATTAAAAGAGTTTACCGAACCGATAGCACCCGATTGTGCTATTGGAAGAGTTTCGCGAATGGATGCCATCAACAACAAAAGCATCTACGATGCCAGCATGCGCAATACCCGCCAACGATTAGAACAGCTTAAACAAGCTCTTAAACTTACCGATGATGCCGATTTTGGTATTTGCACCCAATGCAGGCAGAGTATCCCGATAGAACGGTTAAAAATAAGACCGGAAATAAGGCTTTGTGCAGGTTGTTTGAAAAGGTAAGCAGATTGTTTACTAAACAAAAGAAACCGAAAGTGGCAGTCGACAACAGCAGGAGGCAGTAATAGAACACAGATTCAATACATTGAATTCACAGATTATGCCGATTATCGCAGATTTTATGGATATTTAAAAAAAATGACTTGGTGGTGGTTTGCGTAATACTTATAAAATAATTATACGCTAAGTTGCTCAAAGAAGACAAAAGATTCGCAAAGGAAAATCAAACTTTACTATTAACCTTTTCTAAAATTTGGAACGTTGGAAAAGATCTTTCTCTTTCTGAGTTAATCCGTTTTTTGCAAAATAATTACCCGGTTATTAATCAGTTGCTTTATCTCCAATCCGAAATTTTCGGCAATAAACCTGATCGTATCTTTATGGTAAAAAACAACATGGGTATCATCGTTGGTATAATGCCATAAATGAAACCGCTCAAGTCCTTTCCATAATTGAGTCATCATGATTAAATAGCCGTTTTCTTTCAGATGTGAGGTGATGGTTTTTATCTCTTTAGCAGGATGGTAGAAATGCTCAAAACATTCGGTGGCAAAAATGGCATCATACTTTTTATCCTGCAGTACCGGGAAAAACAATGGGTCGTAGTCGTCACAGGGCAAGCCCTTTCTTTGAACCAAAATGCTTAAAGTAGGCACCGGCCCACAGCCAAAATCGAGGCATTCCATTCCCGGTTGCAAATAATCCATGGCGGGCTCAATGGCCTGGTTTAAAAATTGTACATATCCCTTATCTTCTATCCCATTCTTATGTTGCAGGTAACGATATTTTTCTTCTTCAAGGGTAGGTAAATCTTTCGGATAAGAAAATATTAATTGGCAAACAGGACAATAGCGATAAGCTTTTTTATCAATTCCCTGAACAGTTTTTAGTTGCTCTTTATTAAAACATAACGGACATGAATCCATACTTTAGCACACGTTTAATACACGGCGAAGATATAACAATTCTCCCTATCGCAACAAGAAACAATAAACGATATTTAATCCAAATTTAACATTAAAAGATTTGAAAATCTTAAATCATGTCGTATGTTTGCGACATAAAACAATATAAAAAATGACTTATAAAAAATCATCCCTTTTTGAAGAAGACCTTCAGCGTATTGCCGAGCTGTCGAGAGTCATGAGTCACCCTGCACGACTGGCTATTTTGCGTTATCTGGCCCAATGTAAGACATGCATTTCGGGCGATATCAGCAAGGAAATGCCTTTAAGCCGCACCACCGTCTCGCAACATTTGCAGGAACTCAAAAAAGTGGGCCTAATCAAAGGCCAGATTGACGGACTAAAAGTAAACTACTGTTTATGTGAAACCTGTATTGAAGATTTAAAAAATTTAATCGCCGGTTTTTTCGAAGAAATCACTGTTGAACAAAAAAATCAATGTTAATTATGCATCAATTTTTTAATGATAAAGGAATCGTATCGGGCGGAATTTTAAATCTATCACCGGCAGAAACCTTCGAAATATGTAAAAAGGATGGAATTATTGTTGATGTCCGCGAGGATTATCTTAACCGCTACAAAATGTTTGATGTGGAAGAAATCATTTTTTGCCCGCAAAGCATATTAGCGGAAAATTTGCATGAACTACCCAAAGATAAACCCTTAATTATTGCCGATTCAACCGGAATTAACAGCAAAAAAGCCATGTTGTTTTTAAAAGAAAAAGGGTTTGAGAATATTGCCAACATCGCTGGTGGCCTGGTTGAGTGGGAACGCGACGGGCTACCCATAAAAGAAGACAAAACAGAACGTTTAACCGGATCGTGTGCTTGTATGTTACGCAGACGAGATAAATAATAAGACTTATAAATGAAAATACTAATTCTTTGTACAGGAAATTCGTGCCGCAGTCAGATGGCACACGGCTTTTTACAGTCGTTTGACAAAAATCTTTACGTGCGTTCGGCAGGTACCGAAGCATCAGGTAAGCTGAACGAAAGGGCGGTTGCCGTGATGAAAGAGATTGACATTGATATCAGTCATCACACCTCCGATTCGGTAGATATGTATCTCGACCAGGCATGGGATTATGTAATTACCGTTTGTGGCGGAGCCAACGAAGCCTGCCCTGCTTTTATGGGCCAGGTAAAACACCGTTTGCACATGGGTTTCGAAGACCCGTCGGAAGCTACCGGAACCGATGAGTATATCCGGAAT
>DATFIZ010000147.1:0-24184 GCA_035269575.1 Bacteroidales bacterium
GTTGTTCCAGCGTCAATTTCGAGGCTATCAGTAATTGTAAGTGGAACAGTCCACTGCTTTAACGTATGATTACTTCCGTTTGTATTGTCTAATTTAATATTTGGGAGAGGAATGGTAGCATAAATTCCCATTTCATCACCGACAGGGGTAGTTGTATATCCAAATTGAATATTCGTATTTTCGGCAAAACTATAACTATCGGGATCGAGATAAAGAGAAGCAATGGAAGGGTTATTTTGTGCTCTTCCAATAATCAGGTTACCGCCTGTATGATTAAATGCACTTCCTGAATTTAATATTTCGAATACTCCACGATTATTTTCCGGGGCTTCATTATTCCCAGCTATTACCTCACCGCCACTTTGTATATAATTTAAAATACCTTCCGTTGATGTGAGTCCGCGACGAATTTGAGAACCAACTGTAAGATTTCCATCGGATATTTCCAATGTAGCAGTTCCTGATGATGAATATTGAATATAGTTATCGCCTCCACTCATATCAACTACACCACCACTTACTTTTAATTTACCATCTAGTAAAATACCGCTTCCTCCATTTGCATTGGCTTGCCCCTGGCGAACTTCTAAGCAAGCAGTAGCTGGTATATAAAAATCATCATCCCCTGTTGTGAGATCGATATTAATATTCGCATCATCCAATATTAAGGTTCCATTTTCTAAAATAAGTGCTTTCTCTACATCAGCACCTGATGTCGGACCGCTAATTGTAAAATCATCACTGAACGTAAACGTTGATGGTTGACCGGTTCCTTTAGTCATTTTAATTTTGTACAATTCAATAGTTGAATTGGACGGATCATAATTATTTACCAATGAATGATCACCAGTTCCTGCTAATCTTAGAATTACATTGTTATCTGTGGCATTGGTATAAAAATCCCAATCTAAAGTACCTCCATAATTACTGAAATCCAACTCAATATTTTCATGAACTTCAAAAATATGCTCAATTGCATTTCCTCCTCCGGTTGCAACAGTCAATTCATAATTATTACCACCTTGATTTTTACCTTTACCGGTAACAAATTCTCCTGTTATGAAATGATAGGGAGTTGATCCATTTGGAAATTCAATGCGCCCGTCTCCGGTAAAACCAAGCCTTGTTCTCTTTTCTACAGAATAATTTCCTCCAACCAACAACTGTGCAGAACCATCCACCACCAGATTTTTCATTTGCATATCGTAATTGAAACGAACCCGTCGGCTAGTACTATTCTGTCCATAAATTCTTAATGTAGGCAATACACTAAAAAAATCAGTTTCACTTACATCATAAGTTCCGTTTTGGGTCATGTAAAACTGCACCAAACTTGTATCATTCGCTGCAAACTCACCAATATCAGCATTCAATGTTGCTCCTCCGGTTGTTGTTTTTCGCAAATATAAATCCCCAATACCGGAGATTTTACCTGCTGTAAGTTGATCTGTTGTTTCAAGCCTTAATCTCGGTAAACTTTCAATATCGTTATAAGTTCCTTCCGGTTGAAAAATTACTTCTGCAACTTCTCTTGTTCCATTGACCGTAATAGCATCACCATTACCCGCTTCAATATAGTTTCCCCGAATTACCACAATATCTCCCTGTCCCGGAACCGTGGAAGGATGATTTGTTCCCCCCGGAGTGTCATACCAGGAATCGGTATTTCCCCAGTCACGGCCATCCCATGGACCCCCTCGCCGGTTATAAAACACAGCAGGTTGACCAGTAAACTTGGAGCTCAATCCCGCAGTATAGTTTGCTTCAATCAAATCAAAACCACCAACAGGATTACCTGAACCTTCATTACCCCAGTAAAATATTTCGATATTTTGCGAAGTATTATCCCTAAAACCCGAAGAACCAGGGGCTCCATCATTTAGTTCATATGTTCTTGCATAAGTTCCACCATCCAATACATAAGCAGGGTTCCAGGTTTGGGAACCATCATCAACCATTTCATCATCGTTTGTTCCATCCGGAATATCGGCCTCGGTTACATGTAAACGGTAACGTTCTACCTTTGGTGGTGTGGAAAAACCTTCGGTACGAATTCTAAAGTATTTGTTAAGCACATCATTCCCAAGTGGATGAGGACCTGCTGTTTGCAACTGAGATGATACAATATTTACTGTAACATACCCATCGTCTGAAACTGATTGAAGCCGAATATTAGCCGGAGTATATCTCGAACCGGGATAAGTACCCGTAGTACCAGTTCCTATTGGAAAAAAGTAAACTGTAGGATTAAAAGAGGGGTTCCCTACCTCAGAGTCGGCTAAGCCGGGATTGTTTACTTGCGGAACATATAATGACAAGCCTCCGTCGGATGCATTTCCATCCATTATAATCATATCTTCAACAGAAAAGTTATTGCTAATTACTTCCGAACCACTTAAGGCTAAAACAAGCGTATCAATTTTAAGGTTATGCGTTCCAATATTTATACGGCCATGTTTATATTCCATTCGCTTCACATACACATCGCTGGTAAACTCAATAATACCTGCACCAGAGTTAAGCCTTAAGTTTCCAAATTGAGCTCCATCTATAGTAGTTACAAGCCTTGTAGAAGGGCTACTTTCTTTTCTTAGCTTAACCAATGCATTTTTGGGCAATCCATCCAAACCAAAGATACCTTTGTTGGTTATTTCATCGTATAACCTTACACTAAACTGATCGAGGTCAAAGCGACCACTTTCTAATACAAAAGGCCCTGTTACCTTAATTAAGTTATTTTTCCATCCATATATATTTTTGCACCCTCCATTCTCGGTTTCAGAGGTATTGCCAGCATCATAGGTACATCCTGTAGAAAGTGTCAATGTTGCATCTGTTGGTTTATCAATTGTAACGCCATAAAAGGGTTGTTCCCAATTTACATAAGGATCATCACCTTCCGGATCGGTGTAACTCGGGTTTGATAAACCTGTAATGTCTCCCACATATAAAAATCCATCTTCGGTGCCGTTAAATACAGTAGTATTTTGATGAAACTCGTACAAGGCATCATCTTCTATGGTAAAGTTTCTACCGATATAAACATCTTTCTGGTTTGCATTAAACCATGCATCAGACTCAATGGTAAAATCATTAAGAACTACTAAATCCTGTGCTGACAAATCCTCATTTGTTCCTCCTACATCAACACCATCGCTTAAAATATGCTCTCCACTACCACCGGATGAATTTCTTATAATAACATTCCAAAAGGGTGCTGTGGAAGTTACGGGGAAATCATTCCCATCATTACTATCCATAATTACTGTACCACCGGTAACATTTTGATTGCCTTCATCCGATGCAATAAAAATCCCCCCCTTACCATGTGCTTCATGAATATGCAATGTACCTCCCGACATTATAAAAACATTTCCACTATAGCTTAAATTAAAAACATACCAGTCAGCCGGAGAATTTCCACCATATAAATTAACCGTACCCCCTGACTGATTATATCCACCAACATGCGAAGTGCCATAAACCGAAGTTCTTATTTGATTGACATTCAGTGTTCCGCCTTCTACTTTTATCAGTCCATTTTCGCGGGTTGTAATTCCACTATTTATGCGTGCTTCCAGGGTACCTGAACTTACACGAACTTTTCCATAGGGTACAATGGCTGTACCGCTTGGTTTGGCAACATACCCGCCGTCGACCCATAACCGGGCTGCTTCTGATATATTATAATTACCGGAATTATTCAAAACAGGTATATTAACATTGTTGTTTATACAAACTGTACCACGTACCAGTCCCAGTGCATTATCATTATCCGTTAACTGTGCCGTGGAACCATGCCCCTGGCTAGCATATCCATAAAGATTAAAATTAGCAGGATCGGTAGATTCAATGGAAAGTTCGTAGGTATCGTCAGTTCCTTTATCGATTTCAATTCTGTAAAAATTGGTGGTACTGGCACACAAAATCCTTTGGTCTTTGGATGGATTTAAGAAGTTCACATCAATAATCCCATCAGTTGCTTCATTGTTATAATCAGCAGCTACACGATTGGTAAACTCAGCTGTTCCCTGGTTGGTAAAATCACCATAAAGGTTTAACTGATGACGTGCGTCCGCAGAACCGGTAAGTATTTCTCCGTTGGTTTCAATATTTACATCTTCCGATACCGTAATGGTTAAATCAGTAGTAGATGAATTATCATTGATTTGAAATTCACCCTGCTTTATTCTAAAATTCCCATTTACTGTATAATCTGCCAATAAAGTAAGTGTTTGTAAAGCATCGTCCATATCAACTACCAAGTCATAAAACTCAAGGGATTGATTTAATGTAAATGAAGTTCCGTAATATTCTACGGTTCCTTCTCCCTGTCCGGCAGAAATGAAATGTGTAGCATCTCCACCCGGGAAATTATCGCTACTTAAGAGGATGCGTCCGCGTCCTTTAATTTCACCAAAACTATGACCTGATGTATTAGCTATATCCAGGCGTCCATCTATTGTTATAGTATTGTGTGTTTTATTATTTGTAGTTACAGTTACTGTTTTTCCTGTTAAAATATTTACTTTATCTGCAGCAGCGGTTGGTGATGTTGTGGGAGTTAACTTATCAGGATTATTGGGCAATGCACCCGACGGGTCCAACGTCCAGACTTCCCAGTTATCCCATTCTCCGCTAATTAACGTATACCAGGTGCGCCCCGAGACACCATCTAATGGGCTATTTACAGTATCTATGGAGGCCAATCCATAATAACCATCCAATAATTCCGTATCGTCTACCGAGAAGTATAATTGATCACCATTTTGAATGCCTCTTCCGGCAACGGTTATGGTATCATAATCATCTCCTATATTGGCTTTATATAACAATCGATAATTCTCTATGTTGGCTGGATACTCACCGCTGATACTTTCACTAAAATCAAATGCTATTTTTGCATTTACTGTTCCTGTCTTATCAATATACCAATCTCTTTCCCAGGAAGCCTCAATATCAGCATATAACACACCAGGACTGGTATTAATTGAATTAACTGTTCCATCGTGCGCCGCCAGAATATATTCCCCATTATCAAAACCGCCGTTCTGGGTAATAACTAATCCATCACTTTCCAGCTCTGTAGTACCATCCGATTCCTTTCCCATACCAGTAAGGGAAACAATATATGAAGCATCATCTGGGATATAACGGTCTTGCGGAAGGCTGGCATCCAGACCATATTTTTGAGCCAGGTAGTTTTCAATCACAACCCGGTCAGCTTGTTTCATTGAAGAACCCAGAATAATTAACTCCGCAATATCCCCTTCAAAAGCCTGCCCACTAGTATATCCGCTATTAACTCCGTCTTGCTCACCTCCTATTGCAAAATTCCCTCCTGAAGTAATAGTAGCTCCGGATTGAAAAGTCCTATTATCTTCTTCTGTTCCATCCAGATATATTAGAAGTCTTCCATCCGAACCTCTCCATTGATGACTTAAAATTCTCCAGTTTGAGTTATTGTAGGCAAGACCGGAAGGATTATTTGAACCATCAAGATAAGTCGTTAAAGAATTGCTCTGATATAATAAATATTCATTGTCATTTGAAGGAACAGCATATGAAATAACTCCGTCACCACTATCCCCAGTACGTATAACCATATAAACCGCCAGTGCATCTGCAGGCATATTGAAGGAATTGCGTATAATTCGATTATTGCTTTTTGAAAACTCAACGTAATCATGACCATTTATTGCTGTTTCTCTAAATACAGGGGAGGTAGATACTAATGCCGATAGATCATTACTATTTCCAGAATAATCAGTCCAATTTAAAACATCATCTCCATTACTAAGCCCTAGTGAATCAGGAAGCAGCCACAAAACAAGCATGGGCTCACCATCTGAGCCATCAAAGTTACCAACCCCTCCCGGACCTTTTTGCGCATATAAACTCATCGATAAGAGTGCTGCGAATAATAAAAGCAATACCTGTTTCATAATCATACTTTTTCGACTAAATTCTTTTACCTGAATATCAGGCAAATGTTTCATAATAATCTATAAAACTACATCTATCTATACCAATAATTGATAAAATTATCTTTTTTTCTGATAAAAACCTCATTGATTATCAATAACTTTAACCAAAAATGCAATTCTTTTGATAGAAAAACCCATTTACCATACTTAAAATCAACCTGCTGAAATTTTTTCTATCAGATTCCAAAATATACCTAACCTATAAGTATAAGGTATAAAATGGATTTGACATTTTAACATACATTAAATTAAGTATAAAAAGAACGAGTATCATTGCATAAAAAATTTATCAAAACCAATTTTACTTATTTTTTTTGTACCTTTCCAGCCTGTTTTCTCCAACATATTAGCCATGCAACGCATCTTTAAAATTTATTTGTTTTTGTTTTTTTTAATTACGACCAAAGCATTCGCTCAGGAAGGAACTCCTTTTATTACTCATTTTGAGGAGGTAAAAAAGCTGGAAACCCAAAACTGGAACATCTGCCAAACGAACGAAGGCATTATGCTCTTTGCCAACCGCAGGGGAATCTTAACGTTCGACGGGCATGAATGGAAGAACATAAAAATACCTTACATTCCTTTTGCCGTTAAAAGAAATCCATATAACAACAATGTTTATGTTGGAGCAAACAACAATTATGGGGTATTAAATAAAAATAAAAAAGGATTATTTGAATATCAATCGCTTGTTTCGGATACTGCAGATATTGGCATAATTACCAAAATAGAATTTACCGATTCTGCCATCTTTTTTTATGGAGAACAAACGATTACCCGGCACAGCTTAACAAATCCGGACAAAACCAAAAGATGGGATGCGGGAAGCAAATCTTTTACCGGAATGGTACTTACCCCCAAAAATACGTTTTTTAACGTTGCCGGCGAAGGGTTATACCGACTCGAAAGTGATACCCTTTTCCCTATCGTTACCGGTTTTTATACCAAAAATAGCGAAATCCTTTTCAGCCTGCCTTATAACGACCAAAGAGTAATTGTAGGTACCGACGACAGCAAACTGTATACTTTTGACGGAATTAAATATTATCATTACAAGATTAATGATGACGGTTATTTAAAAGAAAGTATTTTGGCCGATGCCGTTGAGGTTTCGGATACGCTCATTGCTTTTGGAACATTGTACGGAGGAGTAGAGGTTGTGAATAAAGAAACCGGTAAAATTGTTTATACCATAAATTATCAAAACGGGTTACCCGATGATGAAATTTATTCGTTAGGAAAAGATAACAATAACGGACTCTGGATAGCGCACGAATTTGGTTTAAGCAGAGTAGATTTTAAGCTACCCATACGTAATTTCAGCACCTATCCCGGACTGGAAGGAAATCTTATCACCACTCTATGGCATGACAAGCAACTTTATGTTGCCACGAACAAAGGTGTTTTTTATTTAGACCAGGTAAAAAATTACACCGAAGCAGAGGTTTTTGTTAAAACAAAACCAAAACCTGAAAACCCTGATTATCAAGACAAACCCGACACAAAAGAAGAAGAACAGAAGAAACCTCTACAAAAATTCTTTTCTAAAATTTTTGGCAATAAAGATGAAGAAGAAACAAGCCCAAAAGAAAGAGGTTCTGATTCAGAAAAATCAGTGCCTCCCACAGAAAAGACACGTTATATAAAAAAAACAATCAGTGAACTTAAATCTATAAATTATATTTTCAAAAAGATCCCCGGTTTAGATGAAAAATGCAAACAACTGGTTTCAACCAAACACGGAATCTTAGCAGCAACAAATACCGGTTTGTATCATATCGAAAAGAGAACTGCCAAAAAAATTATTGATAATATAAATATTCATGATATCAGCAGCCCAACAAATGCTGAGAGATATTACATTGCAACCAACAGGGGCATTTATCAGGTTTCTTTTAAAGATAATCAATGGTTTCCGGAAAAATACTTCGCCGATTTTCAAGAATCTATTTACTCCATTAACAAAACAAAAAAGTCAATTTGGTGTGGGGGGCATAATTTAGCCCATAAAATCACAATCGATACATTAGAGCAACCGATATCCATTAAAACCTATAAAGCTAAAACAGATTTCCCTGCAAACTATTTCTTAGATATTACCAACGATACACTTTTTCTTTTTCTTGAATCAGGAATATTTTTTTACCATGAAAAAATTGATTCTTTTAAAGTATATGATGAAAAATATACCAACTCGTCGAACCTGAAATTTTTACTTTTAGAGGAAGGAACTCCCTGGATCTATCGTCAACAAAAGTGGCAATGCTTAAAAAGAGACAAACCCTGGACCGATTTTGAAGAATCATTACTCAAATTATTTGAAGATGTAAATACCATTATCAGCGACCATCATAATAATCTTTGGGTTATTAATAATTATGCTCAGATTTTTAAGATAGCGCATCAAACAAACGTTGTTATTGATCCTGTTTTCGATGTATACTTGAAAAGCATTACCAATGAAAAAGGATTATATTTCGAGCTGACTGATTTGGCCTTCGAGCCTGATAACCATGCAATATATGTTGATATAACAGCCCCAAACTACTTAAAAGTACATACCACACAATATCAATACTTAATTGAAGGATTAATGAAAGAGTGGTCGAAATACAGTACAAACCCTACCATTAATCTGATTGTTAAGCCCGGGAAATACACCCTGCATGTAAGAGCCCGGGATGTTTTAGGAAATAAAAGCCGGGTTAAATCGATCGAATTTACCATAAAACCCCCATTTACCGAAACGGTATGGTTCTACCTGCTTCTTGGAATAATAATAATAATTGGTTTTTACATCATTCATAAGCTAAGAGAGAAAAAATTATTATATGATAAAAAAGTGTTGGAACAAAAAGTAAAAGAGCGCACCCTTGAAATACAGGAACAAAAAGAAGAAATTGAAGTTCAGCGTGACGAAATTCTAAAACAGAAAGAGGATATTACAGATAGTATAACCTATGCCAGCAGGATCCAAAGAGCAATGTTGCCCATGCATGAACATTTTGATAAATCATTTGATGAATATTTTATTTTCTACAAACCACGGGATATTGTAAGTGGTGATTTTTATTGGATTGCAGAAGATTCTGAGAAGATTTACTTTACTGCTGCCGATTGTACCGGGCATGGTGTTCCGGGAGCTTTCATGAGTATGCTTGGTATTTCTTCGTTAAATGAGATTATCAGTGGTGATAAAAAGAAGTTAACGGCTGCAAGTATTTTAAATCTTTTACGCGAAAAAATAAAATTCTCGTTACATCAAACCGGAAAAGAAGGAGAAACAAAAGACGGCATGGATTTAGCGCTGTGTATTTTGCATAAACAGACCATGCAACTTGAATATGCAGGGGCTTTCAACCCTTTATATCATTTCAGAAACGGTAAGCTTAAAGAGTATAAAGCAGACCGTATGCCGATCGGTATTTATCATATGGAAAAAGAAACGTTTACGAACCATAAGATAACCATAAAACCAGGTGATACAATATACATATTTTCTGACGGTTATGCTGATCAATTTGGAGGAAAGGCACAAGCAAAATTTAAGACGACCAACCTGAAAAAACTTTTATCGAAAATTGTAAGCCAGCCCATGCATCAACAAAGAAAGATTCTGGAAGAAAAATTCGATCAATGGAAAGGATCTTTAGATCAGGTGGATGACATTATAGTAATCGGGATTAAATTCTAAAAACAACTCCGCTTAAAATTCATGTTGTTTATAATATTTATTCCCACCTGCCCGGGTTCTTAAAATTTTCCTTAGTTCTCTTCGCGTTGGATCTAAAAAATATCGGGTATCACGTTCTTTCGAGGTATCACGCTGTTCTTTTACCGAAGTAAGCATTTTTATTTTGTCCATGTCGTCTGTACTTAAAATATCATCATACTCTAATGTATCAGCACTCATATACAAAATTTTTACTTTCCAATAATCTCCGGTATCCCGGGAGTTTAAAAAATAGATATTTCTATATTCCCGTAATAGCTGGTCGTCTGATATTTCAAACTGCACCTCATCTTTCCATGAAAATACTTTAACTGAATCGCCAAATGTTTTCACTTTAATATGCCAGTTATCGGTAAAGAGAAAGCTGGTATCCTTAGCCAGCGAATCACCTGTTTCTTCCTGAAATTCAATTCTTGACATCAATAATTTCTCATGAAATTGTTTAATCACTTTATGCTTATTGATAATGATTACCGAGCTGTCTTTTGTTGAAATATATTTGCCAATCAATTCGTTAGGGAAAGCGACCATATTTTTTTTCCCTTCGGGTTGTGGTGATTTAAACCAGATATAAGGACCACAGCCTATAAAAAATAAAATAAAAAGCAGTATCAATATATTCTTTTTCATTATTGAGGGTTTTATCCGCTACAAATTACAAATAAAAATGAAAAAAGTAAACTTTATGCCAAAAAGGGTGCCACAAAAGCAGCACCCTCAAACTTTATTTATTAATCTTGAAAATTATGAAAAGATTATTTTTTAGGAATATTCTTTAATGTTTCCAATAAGAAATCATAGAATTTCTGAACCGTTTCTATATTTACTTGCTCATCGGGAGAGTGGGGATAATTAATCGTTGGCCCAAATGAAATCGTATCTAATTTAGGATAGCTTTCCATGATAATTCCACATTCTAACCCGGCATGTATTCCTTTAATTTCAGGTATTTTACCCCACTTATTATTATACACATCCTGCATAACTTTTAAAATAGGAGAATTAATATTCGGCTTCCATCCGGGATATGCACCTGCATGAACTACCTCAGCACCGGCTAATTCAAATACGCAACGAATCATATTGGCTAAATCTTCTTTAGCGCTGTCTACAGAACTTCGTTGTAAGGTTTCGGCTCTAATAAATCCTTCCTCTTTTTTAACCACCGCAAGGTTTGTTGATGTTTCAACCAGGCCTTCCATCGAATCGCTCATGCGCATCACTCCGTTAGGACAACCATAAACACCTTTAATTAAATTATTTTGTGATTTTTCATCCATAACCTTGCCAGGCATATCGGTTTCTTTGTAAGCAACCTGTAAGTTAGGTTCTGTAACAGACAACTCATCTTTAATTACCGGAATAAGTTCATCGATAAAGTTCTTAAATTCACCAGCTTGTGCATTTGGAACAACAACTACAGCAAATCCTTCACGAGGAATAGCATTACGCAAATTACCAACCTGGATATCAGCCAAACGAATATCCAGTGATTTATTTACCTGATAAAGAAAACGGTTTAATACTTTGGCAGCATTTCCTCTTCCTAAGGCAATATCAAGTCCGGAGTGTCCGCCTTTCATTCCTTTTACATCAATTCGGTAAGCTACTGTATCGGCAGGTACCGATTCTTCTTTGTAATAAAATTTAGCATTGGTATCTACACCTCCGGCACAACCAATATAAAGTTCTCCTTCATCTTCAGAGTCGGTGTTGACTAAAATTTCACCTTCTAATATTCCGGGTTTTAATGCTCTTGCACCGGTCATCCCTGTTTCTTCGTCAATGGTAAGCAAAACTTCAACCGGCCCATGTTCGATATCTTTTGATTTTAATACCGCTAATGATGCGGCTACACCAATACCGTTGTCAGCCCCTAAAGTAGTATCTTTAGCTGTAACAAATTCACCATCAACATACGCCTGGATCGGATCTTTTTCAAAATCGTGTTGAATATCGCTGTTTTTTTGCGGAACCATATCCAGGTGGCCTTGTAGTATTACTGTTTTTCGGTCTTCCATACCTGGTGTGGCCGGTTTTTTTATTACTACATTTCCAACCTCATCAACAATGGTTTCAAGGCCAAGATCCTCACCAAATTTTTTAGCAAAATCTACGGCTTTACGCTCTTTTTTCGATGGTCGCGGGATATCGCATAATTCTTGAAATATATCCCATACTATTTTGGGTTCTAAATTACGAATGTCACTCATGTGTTTTTCCTCCTTTTTATAATGTTAATATCTTGTTATTATTGAGAAACATATTAAATATAACAATGTTTTCTCAATTTAATATTTATTTATGAAGCTCAAATTTAGCAAAATTTTACGGTCTTATTAAAATTTTACTCAGCAATAAATATTTTACTTAACATATATTAACAAAAAACAAACGGCAAATATCAAAACCTAATTCAAAAAAGTTTATTATTGTTGATTCTTTTATTTCTTTAGACCCTAAAAAAGATATTGAAATTATAGAACATTTTTACACGTTTTACGTTATTATCATATATATATAAATAACTACATACTTAACGAATAAAAGAGAAAATTTCTATGAAGAAAAACATTTTACGCCTACTGTTAATAGTAATCTTTGCGGGATTAAGCACACTTAGTTTTGCCCAAAAAACAGAGGTAAAATGGTACACGTTTGAAGAGGCTATAGAATTAAACAAGCAAGAACAACGAAAAATATTTATTGATGTATATACCGATTGGTGCGGTTGGTGCAAAAAAATGGATGCCAATACCTTTTCACATCCCACCATTGCTAAATTATTAAACGAACAATATTATGCCGTAAAATTTGATGCTGAAAGCAGAGACACCATCGTTTTTGGGGGTCAACCATTTATTAATGAAGGTAATAGCAGCCGGTCACCGCATCAATTAGCCATAGCTTTATTGCAGGGTAAAATGTCGTATCCCAGTGTAGCCTATATGAACGAAAATAACCAGCTTTTAACCGCTGTCCCCGGATATCAACCACCTGAAAGACTGGAGCCTGTTCTTAACTTTTTTGCCGATGATGCTCATAAAACCAAGTCTTTTGAAGAATACCGAAACGAGTTTCAAGGTACGATAACCGCAGATAAGCAATAAATATTATGTAACAAACCTCCAGGGTTTTCAATTCTGGAGGCCACATTTACTCTTCCTCCCTGTAAAACTCAATAAATTGCT
This sequence comes from Bacteroidales bacterium, assembly GCA_035269575.1. GTDB lineage: Bacteria > Bacteroidota > Bacteroidia > Bacteroidales > UBA12077 > UBA12077. Next base: position 12,912 of record DATFIZ010000147.1, read on the forward strand.
CCTCATCCATTAAGAACATCGAAGGAATTTGAACTACAGTACCAAATTGCTCAATGGTTATTTTCCGTTTAGCCAGCAATTGATTCCCATCGATTACCTGAATAAATGCCTGGTCGGGAATACGGTAAAAAAGCTTGTTTTTATAAGAGGTTCCTTCACGGTTAAACTGGTCAGCTAATAAAAAATCAAGGTTTTCCGTATGATTCAACTTTTCCAACTCAACAATAACAGGCCGTCCTCTTAAGTCGTTCGGTGGCAGCACTCCTCTTTCATCCGAATAACGAAATAATATATGAGGCTGATTTAAATCTTCCTGGTGGGGAGAAAATTCAAAAGTTGCCCGGTATGTGCTGGTGAATTTTTTACCCATAAACAGAGACAAGTATTCACTTTCTAAATTATTTAGCTCATTGATTGCTACTTCTAATGATTTACCTTCGGGGTAAAAATCAGCCATCCCGGTAAGCAGCTCAAACCGTTTTTCACGAATCATGAAAATAAAATTGGCGGCTTCTTCGGCTTTGTCTTCAAAAGTTTTTGTTACCGACTGGGTTTTCACTACCGGCACTTTGGCAAAAAGCGAATCACGCTGTACACGCTTATAATAAGTTACCTTTTCTTCGCCAATATATTTTTTTACACTCAAATCGGTAAAAACAACCTCTTTACCGGGATCATTAAATCCATAAAAATCATTGGGAAATTGATGTTTGGCCCGTAAATTAACAGGGAGAATACTTCCGCTTTCAATCAACTTTTGCATGTTGATATTCATCTTCCCTTCAGGCTCTAACATATAAAATTGTTCCGGATCAATTTCATTGTAGGAGTCGATCATGATGTTCGATATTTGCCAGTCAGAATACTCTTCTTCAGGTACATCATCCATTCCCAGATACTTTTCGGCATACTCATAATAGGGTCCGGGAATAATATCAGTACGTGAAGCCTCAACCGTAAATCGCAGGGTTGTTTTAGGCAACGCATAAATGATACCATTATCAGGTTGGTTTGTCAGACTATCAATTTTAGATACTTTTGTTTCGGATGTTGTTTTACAGGAAAACACCGTAAGCGTAATAACAACAACGATGAAATATATTCTTTCCATTTTCTTTCTTAATTAGTTTTTAACGTTAAATAAGCATTCCCAATATTTTCAATAATATCAGAAGCAATCATTGCCTCCTGTCCTATTTCATTCGAGGCCAAATCCCCGGCCAACCCATGCAAATATACACCAATTTTTGCAGCTTCGGCAGGATGATAACCCTGTCCTACTAACGAAAGGATGACACCGGTTAGTACATCGCCACTTCCTGCGGTTGCCATTCCCGGGTTTCCGGTACTGTTAAAATAACAGGTACCATCGGGCAATGCAATGGATGTAAAAGCACCTTTTAAAACCAAAATTAATTTATTTTTTACAGCAAAATTAATTTGTTGTTGAATTCCTGAATAATCGTCACCATTTTCTCCAACCAGTCGTTCAAACTCTTTAGGGTGAGGGGTTAAAATACTATTTTCCGGAATATTCTTAATCCATTCTTTGTGTTCGCCTAAAATATTCAATGCATCGGCATCAATAATCATAGGTTTTTTAACCCTTTCAAACAGGTTAAGCAACGCTTTTTGGGTATTTTGTTTCGTTCCAATCCCGGGGCCAATTCCTACACAGGAATAATTCTCAAGATCCTGCACATGAGTAAAAATGATATCCGACCAGTCAATACTAATCATGGCTTCGGGCAATGCTGTTTGTATAATCTCGTATCCCACTTTAGGAACATGTGCCGTTACCAGGCCACAACCTGTTCGCAGGCAAGCTTTTGCCGATAATACAGCAGCTCCCATTTTTCCATAGCTGCCTGAAACAAGCAAAGCATGACCATAAGTTCCTTTGTGAGAAAACTTCTTGCGTTGCATAATTTTGGAAGCAATATCTTCCTGTGCAAGCATAAAATAACCGGAATCAATCTCATCGATTGCTTCCTGCATTAAACCAATATCCATTACTTCCCATTGCCCGACAAAACTCTCATTTTCAGGAAATAAAAACGATAATTTAGGCATTTGAAAAGTAAACGTATAAGTGGCTTTAATAATAGAATCTCTGTCGTTAGCTCTATTATCCTCTCCAAATAATCCGGAAGGAATATCAATGGCAATAATATCAGCCCCTGAGCAGTTCAAATATTTTACCAACTGTGAGGGTAGCCCCTCCAATTTTCGGGATAACCCGGAACCAAACAAACCATCTACTAATAAATCATTTTTTTGTAGTTGGGGCAAATCTTTTTCATTACTTATCTCATAAATCTTTATCCTATTGATTTTCTTTAATCTTTCAAGATTTATTTCCGCATCGGGTGAAAGTTTATTGGTTATTTTAAGCAAATAAACCTCGGGTAAAAATCCAAATTCGAGCAATTGGCGGGCAACAGCCAGTCCATCGCCTCCATTATTACCCGGGCCAATGAACAATTTTACATTCGTTTCCTGAGCATAATAATCAGCAACTTTCCGGGTGATTGTCATAGCAGCCCTTTCCATTAAATCAACAGATGCTATGGGTTCATTTTTTATCGTATAAGCGTCAACTTCGCGTATTTGATCTGATTTAAGGATTTTCATTGTTCAATACTTTTTTTTAACAAATGTAATAGGTTAAGTCGAAATATACATAATTTCTCCCGTCTTCCATATAAAGAAGAGCATAAAAAGATATGATTTGATAAAGAATAAAATTTAATCAAATAAATTTATACTTATTGATTATCATTATTCATCGAAAGTGTATTAAAATACTTAAATAATTCGGCTTAAACCTTTAATTAAAAACTTGGTCTGAAAAAAAAGATTTTTATATTTGTCATTCCTTTTTATAAACGATTTGAAAATTAATATTAACTAAAAAAAATACACTATGTTTAAAGGACATCCTAAAGGTTTAATTGCAGCAGCTCTGGCAAATATGGGGGAGCGGTTTGGCTTCTATACCATGATGGCTATTCTGGTGCTTTTCTTACAAGCAAAATTTGGTTTATCCGGTAAAGATGCCGGTTTAATTTATTCGGTTTTTTATTTTTCCATTTATATCCTCGCCTTTGTTGGAGGATTAATTGCCGACCGATTACGAAATTACAAAGGAACCATTTTTACCGGTATCATCATTATGGCTGTTGGTTATGTAATTGTAGCCCTTCCATCACCAACACCCGTTCCTGAAAGCAGTCGAATGGCCATGTTAACGTTAACCATCTTTGGCTTATTTGTTATTGCTTTTGGTAATGGTTTATTTAAAGGAAACTTACAAGCTTTAGTAGGCCAGATGTACGACAATGAAAAATATGGAAAATTAAGAGACTCGGGTTTCTCTCTTTTCTATATGTTTATTAATGTAGGTGCCATTTTCGCTCCTTTTGCAGCGATTGGTATCCGTAACTGGTGGTTAAACAACAACGGATTTACTTATAACCCAGACTTACCAGCCTTAAGTCACAAATATTTGGGATCAGGATTAAGTGAAGAGGCATTGGCCCGTTTCGAAGAGATCAAAGCTTCTGTAGGTGGAGCAGGTCAAAGCCTGGATGCTTTTGCTACCAAATATCTTGATATTTTTACAACCGGGTATCATTATGCCTTTGGTATTGCTGTTGGTGCAATGGTTATTTCATTAGTTATTTATTTAGCCAATGCCAGAAAATTCCCTACCGTACAGAAGAAAGCTAAAGACGGTACAAAAACAGATGCTATCCCTGAAATGAGCGTTCAGGAAATCAGACAACGTTTATATGCACTATTTGCCGTATTTGGCGTAGTAATCTTTTTCTGGTTCTCATTTCACCAAAACGGACTGACGCTTACGATGTTTGCCCGTGACTATACTGATTTAAGCGGAATTGCAATTAATCTTGGCTTTGTGACCATTGAAGGGGCCGAAATATTCCAATCGGTTAACCCGCTATTTATAGTTCTTTTAACACCTATTGTGGTAGGATTCTTCGGTTGGTTGCGTGCCAAAGGTATGGAACCGTCAACACCGAAAAAGATTGCTATTGGTATGGGAATTGCAGCGACTGCCTATTTAGTGATGACATTAGGTTCTTTAGGCTTACCTGCTTTTGAAACCATTGACCCTGCCCAAGATGGGACACCCCTTGAGCAAGTTCAAAGAGTAACCCCATTTCTTTTGATCGGCACCTATTTAATCTTAACTATTGCCGAGCTATTTATTAGTCCTCTTGGTATTTCATTTGTATCTAAAGTAGCACCCCCTCAATACCAGGGTATCATGCAAGGTGGCTGGTTAGGGGCAACCGCTGTTGGTAACCAGTTATTATTTATTGGTGCTATACTTTACGAAAGTGTACCACTCTGGTTAACCTGGACAATGTTTGTAGTTGTTTGTGTAATGTCTATGGCAACCATGTTCTTCATGCTAAGATGGCTGGAAAGAATTACAAAATCATAGAAAGATAATTCAACAAAAAATCCCGTATCAGAAAATGATGCGGGATTTTTTTATGTCATTTTTTAGAAGAGGGTCAAAAAAAACGGGCAAGCTACTCACATCGCACCGCTACAACCGTCTACCCTTGCTTCCTTCCGGACCTGGGGGAGTTCAACAGGAGCTGGTCGTGTAAGACTTGCCCGAAGGCCACAAAAGTAATAATTATATAAATCTTTTCAAATATTTGGGTTATTATTTATCGAAAAACTGATATATTTGTTTCAATAATTAATTAAACCTCTAATAACTATGGAAGAAAAATCAAATTCAGTTTTAAAACCAGCTTTAAACTATGGACTAATACTCGGATTAGCCATTATAATTATTGCCGTATTGCTGTTTATTTTTAATTTACATCTTGAAAGTTATACGAATTATATCTATTATGTTTTCATTATTGCATTTCTGATTTGGGGCGTTAAATCTAATCGCGACGAAAACCTTAACGGGGTAATTTCTTATGGCAAGGCCCTGGGGATGAGTACTGTTATTGTATTAATTGGTTCCTTAATCTTTGGCGTTTATACTTATTTACTGGTTACTGTAATAGACCCTGATTATATAGAAAAAATGTTAGCATTAGCTGAAGAACAACTTCTAAAACAAGGAATACCTGATGACCAGATAGAAATGGGGCTTTCGTTGCAGAAAAAAATGATGTCTCCGGTTCTAATGTCGATTTTTAGCTTTTTGGGGATGATGTTTTGGGGATTTATTATTGCCTTAATCACCTCCGCTATTTTAAAGAAGCAGGGTGATCCCTATCAATCAGCCATGCAGGATATTAATGAAGAATAATTAACTAAAATCGGAACTGTCTGCAAAGTTTAACCACGGCTTTTAGACAGTTTCTTCTCATTCCGTCAGCCCGGACAAACAAGTTTCAGGGGGATGAATAAAAAAAGCAAAACAACCCATGGATATTTCTGTAGTAGTACCTTTATTAAATGAAGAAGAATCGTTGCCCGAACTGGTAAATTGGATAAAAAAAGTAATGACAGACCATCAGTTTACCTATGAAATCATATTGGTAGATGATGGAAGTAAAGATAATTCATGGCAGGTAATCCAGGAGCTAAGCGAAATACATCCGGAAGTAAAAGGAATAAAATTTCGCAAAAACTATGGGAAATCTGCAGCTCTACATACCGGTTTTGAAGATGTTAGTGGTGATGTAGTAATAACAATGGATGCTGACTTACAGGACAATCCCGACGAAATTCCCGGGTTATTCCGGATGATAAATGAAGAAAATTATGACCTGGTTTCCGGATGGAAGAAAAAAAGGTACGACCCCATAAGCAAGACCATTCCAAGTAAATTATACAACCGGACCGCTCGTGCTCTTACCGGTATTAAGCTCCATGATTTTAATTGCGGATTAAAAGCATATAAGAATGAAGTGGTAAAAAATATTGAAGTTTATGGAGAAATGCATCGCTATATTCCTGTAATTGCCAAAAAGGCCGGATTCTCAAATATCGGAGAAAAAATAGTACAGCATCAGGCCCGAAAATACGGAGTTACAAAATTTGGGCTCGACCGTTTTATCAAAGGGTATCTTGATTTATTATCCATAACCTTTATTTCTAAATTCAGTCAACGCCCCATGCATCTTTTTGGGACCTTAGGTACGCTGATGTTTTTTGCCGGTTTTTTAGCTGCTGCATGGCTTGGCGGACAAAAGCTTTATTTTTTATGGAACAACATAAAAGCTCCCTTAGTAGCCGACAGCCCGATTTTTTACATCGCTCTTACATCCATGATTATGGGTACTCAACTATTCCTGGCAGGATTTTTAGGTGAGTTGATATCCAGAAGTTCATCCGATAGAAATGATTATCAAATAGAGCAAAAAATAAACTTATAGTTTTGACAAAAATACTTATTGGCCCTGCTTACCCTTTACGTGGTGGAATCGCTGATTTTAACCAGGCCCTGGCACAAAGCTACCAACCAGACCATAAGGTAAAAATTTACACTTTCTCGCTTCAGTATCCCGGATTTCTATTCCCCGGAAAGACCCAATTTGCTGAAGGAGGCCAACCCGACAATATCCCTACTGATGTGTCAATAAACTCAATTAATCCATTCAACTGGATTAAAATTGGAAACAGGATCGCCAGAGAAAACCCCGAACAAGTTATTATACATTACTGGATGCCCTTTATGGCTCCTTGCTTAGGAACAATCGCCAAACAAATTAAGAAAAACAGTAATGCAAAGATTATTGGAATCATGCATAATGTAATTCCACACGAAAATTTTCCGTTTAAGAATCCGTTAACCAAATACTTTGTTAGTCATTGCGATGGGTTTATTGCCATGTCAAAATCTGTTTTAAAAGACTTAGAACAGTTTACCAACAATCCAACTAAAAAATTTATTCCCCATCCTATTTATAACACCTTTGGCGAAATAATTTCTAAAGAACAATCCCTCAAAAAATTAAATCTATCAGCGGATTATCGATATCTTTTATTTTTCGGAATCATAAGAAAATATAAAGGGTTGGATATTCTTATTAAAGCCCTGGCAGATAAAAGACTATCCAAATTTCCGATAAAATTAATGGTCGCCGGTGAATTTTATGAAGAACGAAAAGTTTATGATGATTTGGTAGCCAAACATCATTTAGAGGATAGAATTATCTTTACCCATGGTTTTGTCCCCGCGGATAAAGTAAAATATTATTTTTGTGCTTCAGATATAATCGTACAAACATACAAAAGTGCTACACAAAGTGGCGTTACTCAAATTGCCTACCATTTTGAACGCCCCATGCTGGTTACGAATGTCGGAGGTTTAGCAGAAATTGTACCTCATAGAAGAGTTGGGTATGTTACAGCAATAAACCCGGAGTCGGTAGCAGATGCTTTAATCGATTTTTTTGAAAACCAGCGCGAAGAAGAATTCTCGAAAAATGCAGCCATTGAAAAAGATAAATTTAGCTGGGATCAGTTTATCAAAGGCATAAACGAGCTATAGAAACTGCTCTTTTAACAAACCAGCCACTTTTTTATCCACGGGAAAGGTCATATCCTTTTCGGATAATTGGGCAAGAGAAACCCAACGGAAAGACATATTTCCATTTTTAAGTTCGGAGAAATCGAATGGCTTTGCAGAAACCCTAAAATTTAATGCATTTTTAAAGGTAGCCAGGTAATAAATACTAACCAACTGAAAATTATCGTAAAAATACGTTGGCTGAAAATAATCCGTAGTATAAAAATGATCGGTTATTTCAATCTCCTCTCCCATTTCCTCCATAATTTCACGTCTTAAACAATCCTTCGTCCCCTCGCCAAAATGCATTCCTCCTCCAGGGAATTTAGTCATTTTCATATTTAACTGGAATTCATCACTGATTAAAACCTCCATCTTTGGGTTAAAAAAAATGCCATAAACCCTGATAATAAAGTCACTGCTTTCAGTATTCATTTAATTTTGCTTTTAATAAAACCCATAATATTCTTTTCCTTCTCGGGATGAAACCAATGGATCTCTTGATCACGATTAAACCAGGACATTTGCCTTTTGGCATAATGCCTCGAATTACGTTTAATCAACTCAATGGCTTTATTTAAACTGATTTTCCCCTCAAAATGTTCAAAAAGCTCTTTATAACCAACCGTATTTAATGAATTTAAATGTCTGTCTTTAAAAAACTTACGGGCCTCCTCAACCAATCCGTCATGTACCATCTGATCAACCCTTACATTAATCCGTTGATATAACTCATCGCGTTCACGTTGTAATCCTATTTTTAGAATATGAAAGGGACGCTTTTTTTTAGGCCTTGTCAGGAAAGAAGAATAAGGTTGGCCGGTTTGTATAGTCACTTCCAGGGCTTTAAGAATACGTTTAGGGTTTTTTAAATCGATTCTTTGATACGACTGAGGATCCAACATCTTAAGCTGAATACGCAAACTTTCAACTCCCTCATCGTGATATTTTTGTAATAAATCATTCCGCAATTGCATATCAATGGTGGGAAGCTCGTCTATCCCATCGCATACTGCATTAATATACATTCCTGAACCGCCTGTCATTACTACCTGATTATAAGTTTTATATAATTCATTGAGCAAATCAAGCACCTCGAATTCAAACATGCTGGCATTGTAATAATCGTAAATGGACTTGTTGCCTATAAAATGGTGTTTTACTTTTTGTAACTGATCATCAGAAGGTACAGCAGTACCTATTTTCAACTCCTTGTATATTTGCCTCGAATCAGATGAAATTATTTCCGTACCTAATTCACGGGCAATATCAATGCTTAAGTCTGTTTTACCAATACCTGTAGGTCCAAGAATTACAATTAATGTTTGTTGCACAATTAATCTTAAAATTACTATTTTACAATGAGAACAAAAATAATACCTTTAAATCAATATTAGTAATGATTGATATTTTTGTTAACCACAATGAACCGAAAAATTATCAATCATCATTCTGTATCTGAAAAAATAAAGAGATAGATTTAAAGACTAAAAATCAATATAATTAATAAATATAACTTGCTTTTTAATTTCCGTTTTTATAACTTGTATAAAAATATTTCTCATCCATGGGTTATAAAATAAATCTTACTCAAACACAGGAAAGCGAGTTAAAAAAGCTTGTTCGGGACAATCAACATCAAAAAAACATATTAAAACGAGCCTACTGCATCCTTTTAAAACACGAAGGTCAAAAAAACGAAAATATTACTCAGTTATTAGGAATTCATGAAGACTCGATTGCCGACTGGACCAAAATTTTTTTACAAAAAGGGATTGAAGGGTTACTAAAATTTAAGTATGCTGATCGGCGAAAGTCAAAATTACACCCTTATAAACATCAGATTAAAAGAATGGCTTCGGCCAAAAGTGTTAAAACAATTGAACAACTCCGGCGAAAGGTAAAAGAAAAATACAACGTTGAATTAGAATACAGCTGGTTTTTCCGCTACTGCCGGAAATATGGCATTTACAAAGCATTAAAAAAAGAATCCTGATGATACATTTATTAAAAATTGTTTCCGGGGGGCAAACCGGTGTTGACCTCGGGGCGTTGGATTTTGCATTAGATCATGGTTATCCATCCGGAGGGTATTGTCCTAAAAACAGAAAATCAGAAAATGGGAAAATTCCGGAGAAATATCCGCTTATTGAATTGGAAAGTAAAGAATACATTGAAAGAACAAAGAAAAATGTAAGCATATCAGACGGAACATTAATTATAAAAGATAATCACCCCCTGGGAAAGGGCACAATGAATACCCTCGAATTATGTAAAAAATATAAAAGACCCTGGTTTATTGCAGATACAGCTATGCAACCAGAAAAACGAAACAGCTTTATCCTTTGGTTAAAGACAAATAAAATACAGGTTTTAAATGTTGCCGGAAACAGAGAAAGTCAGAGTCCGGGCATCGCAAACAAAACCTATACCCTACTTAATTTTTTCTTCCAACCTGATTAATCATGACTTTCAAAATAAATCCATGCTATATTAATATCATTTACACGGAATTGATAAAACGAAAATTTTAATACTCAGAAAAATAAATTAATTTCGCAGCATAAAAATCCTGATTATTCATTAAAATCAAATATACATTATGAAGTTTTTTATTGACACAGCAAACCTTGATCAAATAAAGGAAGCCCAGGACCTGGGAGTACTTGACGGAGTTACAACCAACCCATCGCTTATGGCAAAAGAAGGAATCAGCGGGCAGGAAAACATTATCAATCATTACAAGGCTATTTGTGAAATTGTTGATGGAGATGTAAGTGCAGAAGTAATATCTACCGATTTTGACGGAATGATAAAAGAAGCCGAGGAATTGGCTGCCCTTCATCCGCAAATTATCGTTAAAATACCCATGATTAAAGACGGGGTAAAAGCCATAAAATTTTTGTCGGATAAAGGAATAAAAACCAACTGCACCCTGGTTTTCTCTGCCGGTCAGGCATTGCTTGCAGCTAAAGCAGGTGCTACCTACGTTTCTCCTTTTATTGGACGATTAGACGATATTTCTACCGATGGGGTGGAGTTAATTGCACAGATCGTTGAAATGTATAATTATTACGGGTTTGAAACCGAGGTGCTTGCAGCATCTATCAGACACACTATGCACATTATTCAATGTATGGAAGCGGGTGCAGATGTTGCTACCTGTCCGTTAAATGCCATTCTAGGTTTACTTAAACACCCTTTAACAGATATTGGATTAGAGAAATTTCTAGCTGATTATAAAAAAGTTAACGGATAAATATTATCCAATAATATGAAAAAGGTTGCTGGCTTAAGCAACCTTTTTTTTGTATAAACATCCTTATTATTAGAATATCATTACTTTTGCAAAAATTTAAAACAGAAAGGTATCCATCATATGTTATTGCAAATACATCCTGACAATCCTAATCCACGTGAGATGGCAATGGTTATTGAAGCACTCAGAAACGACGGATTAATTATCTATCCAACAGATACGGTTTATGGGTTAGGCTGGAGCATTAACAGCCCCAAAGCTTTCGATAAAATTGTCAGAATTAAGGGAAAAAACGCATTAAAAGAAAATTTCTCTATAATCTGCAGTGATATAAGTCAGGTTTCACAATTCACCATGCACATTAATAACCCCACCTTTAAACTGTTAAAAAAGAATCTTCCCGGCCCTTTTACGTTTATTCTAAATGCCAATAGCAATGTTCCCAAATTTCATAAAACAAAAAAGAAAACCATAGGAATCCGAATACCGGACAAT
>DATFIZ010000148.1:0-25735 GCA_035269575.1 Bacteroidales bacterium
CAGGGTGTCACTTGGGTTTATTAGCAAACTTTAATGTCAAACATTTAAAAAATGGAATAAAACGTGTTATTTTCTAAACCTTCGAGGACCTTTGTGAGGGACTTTGAGTTCTTAGTGGTTAAACCTTCTTAAAACATATATCATGAAACGAAATACCATCTCAAAATTTATCGACGAACATTTTTTACATTTTAATGCAGCAGCCCTTAAAGATGCTGCCCAAGGATACGAAAAACACCTGGCCGAAAACGGGAAAATGATGATTACCCTTGCCGGAGCCATGAGTACCGGCGAGCTGGGTAAAAGTCTGGCCGAGATGATCCGGCAGGATAAAGTACACATTATTTCTTGTACCGGAGCCAATCTCGAAGAGGATCTGATGAACCTGGTGGCTCATTCACATTACCAAAGGGTTCCCCACTACCGTGATTTAACACCTAAGCAAGAGTGGGAGCTGCTCGAAAAAGGACTCAACCGGGTTACCGACACCTGTATCCCTGAAGAAGAAGCATTCCGCCGGTTGCAAAAACATATTTTCGAAATATGGACAGAGGCCGAAGCAAAAGGCGAACGATACTTTCCGCACGAATACATGTATAAAATGCTTCTTTCGGGAGTTTTGGAACAGTACTATGAGATTGATCCTAAAAATTCATGGATGATGGCTGCTGCAGAGAAAAATCTGCCCATCGTTGTTCCCGGGTGGGAAGACAGTACCATGGGCAATATTTTTGCTTCATACTGTATTAAAAAAGCACTAAAACCCTCAACCGTAAAGTCGGGAATTGAATACATGACTTATCTTGCCGACTGGTACATTAAAAACTCGGATGGCAAAGGCATTGGGTTTTTCCAGATTGGCGGTGGCATTGCCGGTGATTTTCCCATTTGTGTAGTACCTATGCTTTACCAGGATATGGAGATGGAAAACATTCCGTTCTGGAGCTATTTTTGTCAGATCTCGGATTCTACAACCAGCTACGGCTCCTATTCCGGTGCCGTACCCAACGAAAAAATCACCTGGGGTAAATTGGATATTGACACACCAAAGTTCATTGTAGAATCTGATGCAACTATTGTAGCACCGCTTATTTTTGCTTGGTTATTGAATTGGTAAATACCCAGCTAGCGAGCGTTTGCAACGCGTGCAACAGAAAATAAAGAATAAAAAAGAAAAGAAACCAGCTCGCCCGGACGTCCACGTCCGGTCGATAAATAGCAGGAAAGGTAAAAAAATAAGTAAAAGAATGCATTTAAGACAAAAAGAAAATATAGGAGTACATGAAGTGTTTGAAAAAGGCACGGAAAGCATGTCCGCGCCAGGGGGGTGCATCATCAAAAGCTTGATTTTCAGGAATTAATATGATCTAAAATATTCAAACAAAATAAAAATGAAAATCAACACCATAAAATACCTGCTTATCATCACTGCTTTTTCTTTTGTTTTTTCATGTGATACTCAAAAAACTGGCGACTCAAATTTTACTAGATTAGATCGATGGCTCGATTATTACGGCTTATCATTAAACGATTTTACCGATACCCTGAACATAAAAAACAATCCATTTCTAACAACAGATTCAGATCCTTCGTCCCCTCATTTCAGATTATACCGGGATCTTTTTGTCTATTCGCCCGACAAACAATATGCTGTTGATATAGACAGCTATTTTCTGGTGCTGGAAAAAAATAACGAGGACAGCCCGGTATGCTATGGAACCAATGCTGACCAGGAAATAGCCCTGATAAACCTCGAAGAACACGAAAGACAACGTATTCTTTTTTGCGGAACAGCCTGCCGTGCCGAAGAGGTTCAATGGACAGGGAATCACAACGTTCTGATTATGGGGTTTTCTCAACCCCGCCACACATGGATACCTGTAATATGGATCGTTGATACGGAAAAAAAATCCTTACAAGAAATAAAAACAAATAATGTACCGATAAATAAAAAACCAAACAGCTACAACCAGTCTGTTCGGTTAAATCATATCGTTTTTAGATAACAGAAAAATCAATAGAAGGTTATTCCCAGTATGGAGATATCATCAAAAATAGCGGTGCTTCCCTCCATAATTTTTTGTTTTTTAATAATGGATTGAATGTTTTCATCAATCCCGGCGTCGTTCGCCAGATTCTGCTCAATTTGTTCTGTACCAAAACTAACGCCGTCATCACCAATTAATTCAACCAGTCCATCCGTATAACAAAAGAGTTTGGCTTTTTGATCAATAGTTATGGCTCCTTCTTTGATGGTTGGGATTTCATTTAACATGCCCATACCCACGCATCCGTCACGTAAAGATAACAGCTCCCGGTCGTCCATTTTATAAAATAACGGGGGATTATGTCCCGCATTGATAAAATTAAGCCTTTTTGTTTTATAGTTATATCTCGCCATAAATAAGGTGATAAACTTTTCCCCTTTAGCGCTGGCCATTACACGTTCGTTAAGTTTTACCGCCATATCTACCAGTGATGATTCTGTGGTGAAAAGGGCTCTGAGGTTGGCTTGAAAATTAGACATTAACAACGCGGCCGAAATACCTTTTCCGGAAACATCCGCAATACAAAATCCTACTTCATTTTCATTCAATTGAATAAAATCGTAATAGTCACCTCCTACCTCCAGGTGTGGATGATAAAAGGTAGAAACAAAAATTTGATCACTGTGGGGTAAGGTGTCCTTTTCCGGAATTAACATGGATTGCATCTTAGAGGCAAGTTCCAGCTCTTTTTTCAGGGCCTCTTGTTTAAGAGATTCGTTATATAAACGGATATTTTCAATGGCAACAATAATAATATTCGAAAGGGTTTGAATAAAATGCAGGTGCTTTATCGTAGGGCTTACCCCTTCTTTTTCTTCATCAATATCACCAATTAAAACAAAGGCAACAGGAATGTTATTGTTAAAAACAGGAATAATATTATCAAAAACGCGTAATGAAGGATTGGGAGATGCGGTTATAAAAGAAATCTCTTTATGCTCCAGTAAATCCTTCTCGACTTCAATTTGGTCAATAATTTGCTGCGAACATCCTGAACTTAAAATCAGGTTCCATTGTTTGTCAAATTTAAAAATCAGGATTTTACCGATATTCAGATCTCCTCGCAATATTTTTTCATACCGCTGCAACAGCTCTTCTGTAGAAAGATTGGCATTAATAGCTTTCGTAATGGTTAGTAAGGTATTTAACTTAAATGTAGAAAGCTTAAGCCTGTTTATTGATGCTTTACCTGCAATATCCATAAAGATTTAAATTCCTGATTTTCAATTTGCATTAAATATATAAAAAAAACTTAGAAAAATAAAGCCTTTTATTCTTTAACCCGTTCGTTATAAGAACGATCTCTGGTGTCTACTTTTATCTTATCGCCGGTAGAAACAAACAAAGGAACCATTATCTCAGCTCCGGTTTCTACTGTAGCTGGTTTAAGCGATGTACTTGATGAGGTATCCCCTTTTAATCCTGGTTCGGTATAAGTAACTTCTAAAACAACAAACGGGGGAAGCTCACAATATAATGGCGTTTCAGTATCTGCATGATATACTGCTTCTACCCCCTGCCCTTCGATCAGTAAATCCGGCTGATTAATTAATTCTTCCTGGAACGAAACCTGCTCAAAAGTTTCGGTATGCATAAAATGATACCCTATGTCATCTTTATACAAATATTGATAGGGTCGTCGTTCAATTCTTGCAGTATTTACTTTGGCTCCGGCATTAAAAGTTTTGTCAATAACCTTCCCTGTTTTAAGGTTCTTTAACTTGGTTCTTACAAAAGCTCCGCCTTTACCAGGTTTTACATGCTGAAACTGAACAATCGTAAAAAGCTCATTATTAAAATCGATACACAATCCGTTTTTAAAATCTGATGTACTTGCCATAATAAAATATTAGTTAATAATTTCCTGCAAAAATAAGTAAATCCTTTAAAAATATCGAACGTATTTTTTTACAGAAGGTTATTTAATTTATTGTAAAGGGTATTTTAGTCCCGCATAATCAATTAAATCGCATTTAATAGAACCAATAATTAAATCTATTCTTACTTGTATCGGGACAAAATTTTTGTCTTTAGAAATCCACAGGGTAACATCATCTTCTGAGTCAAAGATACGCCCGGGCTCAACCACGGGAGAAAATTTCATGGCATTAAACTTTCCTAATTTTGTCTTAATGGTTTCATCGCCTGCATATCTCATTTTTAAAGGAAAAATCTCATCCGAAAAGTAGGTGTCAAAAACGATTTCATCCCCAATATCATGAATATCATTGAGCATAGCTTCACGAAAATAATACAATGTGGCCAACATATCCATAATATTTTCCGGTACCTCATGCTCCCCCGATTTTTGACTAATTACAATATTCTTCTCGTGATTATACCTTACTTCGTTATAGTACCTGTAATTTCCTTCACTAATATTTCTAATGGCCAGATAGGGAAGGCCTGTGGCATAATCAAAATAACTTTCATAAATATCTCTTACTTTATAAATCTTATCGGCAAGACCTGTTGTATTGGCCCGTGCTTTTGCATGATACACTTCTTCTCCTTCAAATTCGGTTTTGTTTAAGGTAAACGTAGCCTCCCCGGCATGAATAAAACCAAATCGGGCAACATAAACAAGCTTTTCACCACTTTGGAAAGGTTGCTTAGAGGGTGCCGTTTGGGCATAGAGCATTGAGGCTGTCCATAAAAAGCCAAACAAAAACAGGATATGGAATCGATTTTTTCTCATGATTAAAAATATTCATGCAAAATCTATGCAATTTTATTTAAAGATATTTTTTTTAGGTTTGGTGGCAATAAAATCTTTCAGATAAAAAGGTTCAAAATAAGCTACATTTTCAAATTTTTCCTGTTGGTAAAAACGCTCGGAAAGGGAAGCCATATAATTCGCCGAAAGAGAAAAGCCGGATAGAAAAAAGGCATTCCTGTTTTCAACCGTATCCGTAATTTTCTCTGCACCATTTCCAAAAAATATCATTTGCTTTGCATGTAAAATCTCCTTGTAAGCGTCCCGATCAATGATTTCTGCTTTAACATCTCTTAAAAATTCGCCGTTGAAATCAAAAAAAGCAGAGTAAACCTCCATTCTCCGGGCATCAATCATAGGGACCAGGACAGACTGTTCAAAATCCGGAATATGTTGGTTCTCTTCTTTTACCTTCTGTATCAGTCCGAAAGCCATAGATTGCAGGGTATTAACCGAAATCAAGGGAATGTTTTTTGCATAGCATAGGCCCTTGGCTGTAGAAACACCAATGCGTAATCCTGTATACGACCCCGGGCCTTTGCTTACAGCAACTGCCTGAAAATGACTAACCGTAAGGTTCAGTTCTTTTAATAGTTCATCAATAAATACGGTAAGGTATTTCGCATGCGATTTTTCATCGTTTGTTTCCTTAAATCCTATTACCTTTCCATTTTCTGAAACAGAAACAGAGCAAACACGGGTCGCGGTCTCGATATTTAAAATTAAAGCCATAAATTTCTATTCAATCTTCTTAATATTCATTTCATAAATCAATCTTGCTGAAATAATTCTTCTTTGTCAACAACTTCTACCCCCGTTCCGTCTTTCAGCTTTCTGGAGATAGCGCTATAAGGAGCGGTAACCACCTTATCCTCCGTTGTTAATCCGTCGGCAATTTCAATATATTGGTTATCCTGAATCCCGGTAATTACATTTCTTTGGTTAGCCATATCTTTGGAAACAATAAAAACAATCTCATGATATTCATCAGCATCAGCTTTGTTCAATGATTCTGTTGTATCGGTATTGGACCGTGTAGTTACACACTGGATTGGAACCGTTAAAATCTCAGGCTTGGTATTGGTCTTTATATCAACCGTAGCAGACATGCCCGGCCTGAAAGGGTTCGGGTAATCCTTTTTAATCAGATGATGATACGATTCTTTTAACAACAGTATTTTAACATCAAAACTGGTAACCTGGTCGGTTGACATACCTGAAACGTTAGCTGAGTTTGCTATTTCCGTAACTACTCCTGTAAATTTTTCACCCAGATACGCATCTATTTCAACAATTGCTGTATCGTTTAATTTTACTTTTACAATATCATTCTCGTTCACATCAACTTTTACTTCCATTCTGCTTAAATCGGCTACCCTAAGCATGTCGGTACCCGCCATTTGCATCGTTCCAACAACCCGTTCTCCAATTTCAACATCCAATCTGGATACTGTCCCATCCATCGGAGCATAAATGATTGTTTTGCTTAAATTTTCTTTGGTCTCAGATAAGGTTGCTTCGGCACTTTGAACCGAGTATCGGGAAGCTTCGAGTGATTTTTCTGCTGCTGTCAGTTCGGCTTCCACCATTTCAAAAGAGGATAAAGCAGACTCATAGTCGGCCTGCGAAATGGTTTCCTGTTCCCAAAGAGTTTTTGACCGTTCGTAAGCATTTTTTGTTTGCTTATATTTAGCCTCTATTTGTTTTAAATAGGCCCGGGCATTTGCATAATTTGCTTTTGCAGAGTTTACTGCAGCCTCTGCCCGATCTACAGCAGACAGATAAATGTCGGGTTTTATTTTTAATAACAGATCCCCTTTTTGTACTTTTTCTCCCTCCTGTATTTTAAGCTCTACAATTTCTCCGGATACATCCGGAGAAATCTTTACTTCGGTTTCAGGTTGTATTTTGCCGCTGGCGGTAACAATCTCTGTAATGGTTCTTATTCGTGGGTTTTCAACACTAACTTTAAGGGTAAATTCCTGGCCAAACCATCCCGCTTTTTTCCCAATAATTGAAAAAACAATAAGGACAAAAGCCGATAAAACAAGATATTTAAGGAGTTTATTGCTTTTCATAATAGATAAGCTGTTTATAGTAAAAATATAGTCTGTTTTCTGCCAATAAAAAATCAAATTTAAGAAATCTATCAATTTAAATCGTTAAATTGTATTTTTTTCAAAAATATTATCTTATAATTGAGACATCAATAATAAAATCCACGAAACATTTTAATTGTTCAATATGTCTATTCTGAGTAAATTCTTTAATGCTTTTATAAAATTATTTGGACATAAACGCAACCTGATCAATATTCTTCTCATTCAGACCATCATTGTTATTGCTATTATTCTTCTGGCTGTCGGCTATTTCTGGTTATACAATGAATATGCCACGTACAAAAGAATTAGCGACAGAATCCACAGAAATCATATTGAAACCCATAAGGATTTGGTTAAAAACGAAACCCTTAAAGCAGTTGATTATATTTATTTTAAAATACAGGAAACCGAATCGAAACAGAAAGAACGGCTCAGAAGCAGAATTTATATGGCACATTCGGTAGCAGAAAGCATTTACGAACAAAATAAAAACCATAAATCTGCGAATGAAATCAAGCAATTGATTAAAGAGGTTTTGCGACCTGTTCGTTTTAATAATAACGAAGGTTATATATTCATCGGACATCTTGAGGGATACGATATATTGTACCCAACCGCTCCCCACCTCGAAGGAAAATATATTTATGATTTGCAAGACGATATGGGTAACTATATCATGCGTGATGAGATAAAAATTGTGAAAACCCAAAAAGAGGGATTTGTTACAGGCTACTGGAAAAGACCCGGCTACGATGATGATATGACCCATAAAAAAATTTCTTTTGTTAAACTTTTTAAACCCTATAACTGGTATATCGGAACAGGTGAGTACGTTGAAGATTTTGAAAAAGAAGTACAAAATGAGGTTTTGGAAAGACTTTCCAACATACGATACGGACAGGAGGGTTATATTTTTGTCAATACCTACGATGGTGATGCACTAATTAAAGATGGCGAAATTGTAACAGAAAAAATAAACCTTTGGGATTATAAAGATCCCAATGGGGTAAAGGTTATTCAGGAGGAACGAAAAGCAGCAAAAAACCCTGACGGGGGATATATTTACTATTCGTGGAAAAAACTTAACTCCGACCAGATTGTTTCAAAAATGTCTTATGTAAAAGGAATTCCTGAATGGCAATGGATGGTAGGCGCAGGGGTCTATTTTGAGGACATTAATCCAATTTTAAACCAGCAAAAATCCGAACTTAAACAATCCATACAAAAGAACATGCTGACCATCATTCTTGTCTTTGGTGTTGTTCTTGCCTTTCTGTTTATCTTTGCATACTTTCTATCTAAAAAGGCGAAGGCTAATGTAAACTCTTTTTTAGATTTTTTTAAAAATGCTTCTCAAAATCTTGAAGAAATTGACGAATCAAGGTTGGATTTTCATGAGTTTAAGACGATTGCTCATTCGGCAAACAGCATGATTCGTGAGATAAAAATATCACAAAACAAGAAAAAAGAAGATGAAGCGATTTTTGAGAGACTCTTTGAAAGTGCTCCCGAAGCTATCGTTTTAATTGGTAATGACGGAAAAGTCATTAAAGTAAATAATGCCTTTACAAAACTGTTCGGTTTCTCCAAAGAAGAACTTATTCATCAGGATGTAGATGATTTCATTGTTCCGGAGGAATTAAAAAACCAGGCAAAAGAATATCACGACCGGATACTCAAAGGATTAGATCTCGAAGCCGAAGAAATTAGAATAAGAAAGGATCGGTCAAGGGTCTTTGTTTCCATCCTTTCAACACCCATTACTTATAGAAAAAATCAATTAGGGGTTTATGTTATTTACAGAGATATTACCCAACAAAAAGAAACCGAAAGAATATTACACGAAGCCAAAACAAAAGCCGAAGAGTCAGACCGGCTAAAATCGGCATTTCTAACCAATATGTCTCATGAAGTACGTACTCCAATGAATGCGATTACAGGTTTTTCTAATTTAATCCTTAACAGAGACCTTTCAGAAAAAAATAAAATCGAATATTTAAATATTATCAATCAAAGCAGCAATTCTTTATTGGAAATTATTGATAATATTATTGATGTTTCTAAAATCGAAGCAGAAAACCTGGTAGTAAACAAAGTGAAGTGCAATATTAACACTATCCTGGATGAGCTCTTTATAGATGCTCATCAACAAAAAAAAGAATTAGGATTAAAGAATGTTGATATAAATTTAATCAAAAATAATCACGCTAAATCTTTTGAAATGGTTACAGACCCCAAACGGTTTAAACAAATTTTCTCCAATTTATTGGACAATGCACTAAAGTTTACCGAAAAGGGCACCATTGAGTTTGGCTACACGATTGAAGAAAAAAACCTTTTATGTTTTGTTAAAGATAGCGGTATAGGCTTTTCAAAAGAACAGTCAGCATATATTTTTGAACCTTTCAGGCAGGCTGATCACACCTCAACCCGTAAACATGGAGGCACAGGTCTCGGATTAACACTTGCCCAAAAATTAGTGGAATTATTAGGAGGGAAAATAGATGTTGAAGCGGAAATAAACAACGGTGCTTCTTTCTATTTCACTATTCCTTTAGAGCTCTCCGAAGAACATCTGGAAACAAGCCTGTTAATGTCGAACAAGATTAACTGGGAAGGAAAAAAGATTCTGATTGCTGAAGATGTACAAACCAATTACCAGTTTTTGTATTCGGTATTGAAAAAAACCAAAGCGAACATCTCCTGGGCAAAAGATGGAGAAGAGGTTATTCAGATGGTTAAAAAAGACCGAAATTACAACCTTATCCTTATGGACATACAAATGCCCAAAATGAACGGACATAATGCTTTTAAACAATTAAAAAACCTGGGGATAAACATACCGGTCATAGCACAAACAGCATATGCCATGGATAGCGATATCAAAGAAATTAAAAAGTTAGGATATCATGATTATCTTATAAAGCCTATTGAAATCAATACCTTATTCGAAAAATTAAAAAAATTCCTGAATTAGTTCAAAGCATGGCAGAAAAGATTATGTACATTGAGGGAGTTGGGAATGTGAAATTTCGAAAAAATAAACGTTCGAGAAATGTCAGCATATCCTTGCGCCCCGGAAGGGGTGTTACCGTAACGATCCCTTTTTTTGTCAGTTATCATGCTGCAAAGAAATTAGCAGAGCAAAAGAAAGAATGGATAAATAAGCAACAGCCCAGAATTAAAGCTATTGAAAACCGTTCCACGGTATTTACAGAAAACACAACATTTACAACAAGAACCAGAACGCTAAAAATAAACAAACACCCCGACAACTTAATAAAAACAATCATTACGGACCGTTCGATAGAAATTTTTTATCCTTCTGCAGAAAACATCCAGTCTCCATCCGTTCAAAAAACCATAAAAAATTCTATTATTGAAGCCTTAAGATTTGAAGCTAAAGAATACCTGCCTGCCCGGGTAAGTTATCTGGCTCAAAAATATCATTTTAACTACCGAAAAGTTTTTGTCAAAAACAACAAAACTCTTTGGGGTAGTTGCTCCGGGGTAAACAATATCAATTTAAACCTACATCTTATCCGCTTACCCGACCACCTGATTGATTACATCATTATACACGAACTTTGTCATACCAGAGAAAAAAACCATGGTAAAAATTTCTGGAATTTAATGGATTCATTACTGGGAAATGCTAAATCATTATCGAAAGAGCTTAAAAAATATTCCATTAACATTTATTAGCAATCTTCCTGTCGCATTTATTTATTTACATTAATTTGATTTTTTCTTAAAATAATGTAAGTTTAACGGTTGTTTCCTAACCTGTTTATACGATGAAAATAAAAGCGAAATTATTACTTTATATTCTCTCAACTTCGATATTAATTTTTATTGCAGTCATAGGGTATATCACCATTAAGTCGCAAAAACTGGCCTTAACTGAGACACAAAATGTTGCCCAAACCACTGCAAAAGAGTATGCCAATATTATCAAAAGTGAACTTTCATCTGACTTCAAGGCTGTAAAAACACTTGCTCAGGCCGGACAGGCTTACCATAAGCTACCCTGGGATGAATGGAATCCTGTTTTTCTTGAACAACAACAAAATGTTATCCGTGAAAATTCACATTTTTTAGCTGTAGCAACCAGCTGGGAACTTCAATATATCGATCCCGAATGGGATAAACCTTTTGGTCGGTACCTTAACGGATGGGTGAGAGAAGAAAACGGGAATATTAAACAGCTGGAAGCTGAGTTAAATACCGATGGCGATGTATTTTCAAGCAACTATTATAAAATGAAATCATCAGGTCAACCCATGATTGTTGATCCGGAGATTTATAATTATTCGGATAACGAAGAAGACCAGTATTTAAACTCCAATATTTCAGCACCCATCAAAATGGGCAGCTCATTTATCGGCCTTGCGGGAGCAGATGTTGATTTGCATCGTTTTCAGGAAATTATTGAAACCGTTAAGCCTTTCGACAACAGCTATGCATTCCTGTTGTCGAATAACTGTACTTTTGCTGCCCATCCCGATAAAACGCTTATGGGAAAGCTTATGGCAGATTACAACAAAGATTTTTTTGAAAAATATAATATTGCTCAGCAAGTAGCTGCAGGCGAAGTTTTCTCTTTCACCCATAAAAATAAACAAAAAGAAAAACACTATTATGCTTTTGCTCCTATAAAAGTGGAAGGGATTGAAACTCCATGGTCGCTGGCTATTGTAGTCCCCAATAAGGTTATTACATCTAAAGCAAACCGGATCTTAACGAATGCTTTAATCGTAAGTTTTGCTGGACTTTTGATATTATCGTTGGTTGTTTGGATCATTGCACAAAATATTACAAATCCGATAGAAGAAGTTACCGGAACCCTGAAAAATCTATCGCTGGGGAGAATCGACGAATCCTTAGTCATCGAAGCAAAAACAAAAGATGAAGTAGGAGAAATGACGGTGGCCCTCAATACCTCGATTAAAGGTTTAAATAAAAAAGCCGAATTTGCCAGCGAAATTGGTGCTGGCAATATTGATACAGCGCTTGATCTGTTAAGTAAAGAAGATAAACTAGGCCAGTCGCTTATTGCAATGAGAGATAGTTTACAAAAAGCGCGGGATGAAGAAGAAAAGATAAAAAAGGAAGAAGAAAAACGGCGCTGGGTAAACGAAGGACTGGCGAAATTTGCCGATATTTTACGCCAAAATAATGATGATCTGTCGGTGCTATCCATGAATATTATAAAAAACCTGGTTCGCTACCTCGGGATTAATCAGGGAGGATTATTCATAGTAAATGACCAGGAAGAATCAAAAAAAACATTACACCTTTTAGCCGCTTTTGCTTTTGACCGTAAAAAATATTTTACCCGGGAAATTGAAATGGGCGAAGGTCTTGTTGGGACCTGTGCTATGGAGAAACAATCCATTTATCTTACTGAAATACCCCAGGATTATGTGCATATTGTCTCCGGGTTAGGAGGTGCTAACCCAAACAGCTTATTGCTTATCCCATTAAAAATTGAAAATGATATCCTTGGTGTAATAGAATTGGCATCGTTCAGTAAATTTGAACAACACGAAATTGAATTTACCGAATCGGTGGCAGAAAGTATTGCCTCAACCCTACGATCGGTGCAAATTAATACCAAAACATCCGAATTGCTTGAAAAATCACAACAACAAGCTGAAGAAATGGCTGCCCAGGAGGAAGAGATGCGCCAAAATATGGAAGAATTACAGGCCACACAGGAAGAGGCTGCCCGCAGAGAAAATGACTTAACCTCCGTGATGAATGCCATTGACAGTTTTCTGCTAAAAGCAGAATTAAATACCAACGGACAGATAGTTAGTGTAAACGATTTGTTCTTATCTACTTTCGGGTATACGAAACATGAAATTATCAATCAAAACCAGGAAAAATTATTTCCGGATGAAGAGTCTGAACGGTTTAAGAAAATATGGGAAAGAATTGTAAAAGGACAATCCCATAACGAGATTTTTAAACAAAAATCAAAAAAGAATGAAACCTTATGGCTCATAACTTCATATACTCCGATATATACTGAAGATGGAAATCTTATAAAAATTCTTTATTTCGCTTTTAATAATACAAATTCAAGAAAAGAAAAAGAAGAACTAAAAAGAAAAGTAGCAAACTATGAACAATCGAAATAGTTATCTTATTTTTTCAAAAAGCTTAATTTCGTTTTATTAAACAAGAATTTATACTTTTGAACGATTGACAGAACCTCAAAAATAAAATAAGCTCCCTTATGAAAATAAATCTTACCCTGAAAAACAAAATGCAGCTGTTCTTAATTACGATATCGGTAATTATCTACGGGGCAGCCATTGGTTATATAAGTATAAATGCAAAACAGACCACTTACAAAAATGCTGTTGATCTGGTTGAAGCAGAAGCCGCAAGATACGCCAACAATATTCAATCAGACATGAATGAATATATGGCCATTGTGCGTACTCTTGCAAAGGCATTTACAGTATATGAGGACCTATCCAGAGCGCAATGGGACCCAATGTTTATTAAAATGTATGACAGAGTTTATCGGGACAATCCTGACTTTTATAAGCTTTGGGATAGTTGGGAGTTAAGTAAAATTGACAGT
This sequence comes from Bacteroidales bacterium, assembly GCA_035269575.1. GTDB lineage: Bacteria > Bacteroidota > Bacteroidia > Bacteroidales > UBA12077 > UBA12077. The sequence goes on from DATFIZ010000148.1 coordinate 13,465, forward strand.
AGCTGGGACCAATCCATCGGGAGAATATCGAATGAATTTGGACGAATTAACGGAGCTATTTATAGCAAACAAGACACAAGAAGCCTTGATGGAGACTCAGAAGTTTACGCGGACATTAAATCTCAGGCCCGCGAAATGATACTCCCCTTATATTTCGATTTATTTACCGAAGAAAACCAGGATGCAGAATTAATGACAAGTCTTGTAAGTCCTATTTTAATTGATAACCAGTTTCACGGAATGGTAGGTGTTGATCTAATCCTGAAGCAGTTTCAGCAAATGGTTGAGAATATTAAAATTGAGCAATTTCCTGGTACCTATGCATTTTTACTTAGCTATGAGGGCCTGTATGCCGGTCACCCCGAAACTGAATGGCTAAATCAGCCTGCAGTATTTACGCTTAAATCAGGCGAAGAGCTCTCGATGACCGACCGCATCGAAAAGGGAGAAAACTTTTCAATTATCACCAAAGATCAGAATAATGATACCCATTTTGTTGCATTTGCTCCCATAGCCATCGGACGTACCAATACTCCCTGGTTTTTAGGGGTTTCGGTTCCCATAAACTCAATCATGTCACAGGCCGACAGAAACTTTATGATTTCAATTATTGTTGGTTTTATTGGCATTCTTCTGCTTAGCTTAGCCATTTATGTCATCACCAAAAATATTTCTGACCCGATTCAAAAAATTACTGAGTTACTAAAAAAACTTGCCCTTGGTCAAACCAATTTAAAAATGGATCTCTCGGTAAATAGCGGGGATGAAATTGAAGAAATGGCAGATTCACTTCAACGTTCCGTAGAAAGTTTAAATGAAAAAACAGAATTTGCAAATCAAATAGGAAAAGGAGATCTGGATCAGGAGTTTAAGCTTTCAAGCGATGAAGATGAGCTGGGAAAGGCACTTGTTAATATGCGAAACAGTCTTTTAAAAGCAAGAGAAGATGAAAAGAGACGTAAAGAAGATGATCAAAAAAGGAGATGGGTCAACGAAGGATTGGCGAAGTTTGCCGATATCTTACGTTCAAACAATGATGATTTAGATAATCTGGGGCATGATATTATTAAAAACATGGTGTATTATCTCGAGGCTTGTCAGGGAGGTTTATTTTTACTCAATGATGAAGAAAAAGATGAAAAGTACCTCGATCTTATCTCTGCTTTTGCCTACGACCGCAAAAAATATTTCGAAAAACGAATAGTATATGGAGACGGCATTGTTGGCTCTTGTGCTATAGAGAAAGAAACCATTTATATGACCGATCTGCCTCAGGACTATATTGAGATTACTTCAGGCCTGGGAGATGCAAACCCTGATTCTTTACTGGTCGTGCCGCTAAAAATTGAGAATCAGGTTTATGGTGTAGTTGAAATCGCATCTTTTAATAAATTCGAGAACTATCAGATAGAATTTGTTGAAAAAGTTGCCCAAAACATAGCCTCCACCATACAATCAGTAAAAGTAAGCATACAAACCAATGAACTGCTGGAAAAATCGCAGCAACAATCTGAAGAAATGGCCGCACAGGAAGAAGAAATGCGCCAGAATATGGAAGAGCTTCAGGCTACACAGGAAGAAGCGGCAAGGAAAAGTGCCGAAATGGAAAGCCTTATTAACGCATTGGAAAACTCAAGTAGTATTGTTGAATACAATATTGATGGGTACATCACAAAAGTAAACGATAACTATCTTAATTTATTAAATCTTTCCCGTGCCGAAGTTATCAACACCCACCATTCGGGGAAAATGGACTTTACCAAGATACAAAAAAAAGAATACAACAAATTTTGGAACGAGCTAAAAAAAGGAATAACCAAAAAAGAAAAAACAAAATTTATTGTTGATGGTAAAGAACTTGTTTTTGTTGAGATATATACTCCAATTATGAATGAAGAGGGAAAAGTAGAACGTATTTTAAAGATCTCCAATGAAATCTCTGAGTTTGAAAAATAATCATCGCGCATAAACTTTTTTGATATGAAAATAAAACTTAAGATACAACAAAAAATACAGCTTTTTATAATCGCATCGTCAATCATAATTTATAGTATTGCTCTTGGTTATATTAGTTTTCAATCAAGAAAAATGGCTTATAACGATGCGATAAAGCTAACCGATAGCCAGGTAGAAAAGTCTGCTAATAATATTAAAGCTCAATTTGACGCACAACTTTCTGCTGTGCTGACGATTAGTCATGCTTTTCAAGTATACAAAGACTTTGAAAAAGATGAGTGGCAGGACCTTATTCATAAAATATACCTCAATGTTTTTAAAAATAACCCGGATATTTATGCGCTGTGGGATAGCTGGGAACTTAGTGCAATTGACAGTACCTGGGATAAATCTTATGGAAGAATCAGCCATTCAATCTGGAGAGAAAACGGGGTTGTTAAAGAAAATATTGAATTACGAAGTTTGGATGGAGATTCAGAGTTATATGCAGAAACAAAATCTAAACTACAACCTCACATAAACGAGCCGTATTTTGATGTAATGACCGAAGGGAAAAAAGAATCCCTTTTAATGACCAGTTTAAATGCTCCGCTGGTTGAAAACGGGAAATATATTGGGGTCGTTTCTTATGATATAACCTTAGAGCAGATACAAAACATTATTGAAGAGATTAAACCTTATCCCGGAAGTTATGCTTTTATTATATCAACACAGGGCGCTATCGCCGGACATCCTGATGAAGATCTGTTGAACAAAAATATTCAGGATGTTTTTCCTGAAGTTGAGCAAAAAGAAAACCTCCTGGAAAAAATTGCTGACGCCCAATTTTTTAGTTATACCACAAAAGATGAAGAGGGCTTAGAGCGTTATGTTTCTTATGCGCCCATTCAGGTTAAAAACACTACAACGCCATGGTCTATTGCTCTTTCTGTTCCCATTAATACAATTATGCAGCAGGCAAATAGAAATTTCAGAATCTCTATTTTAGTGGGCATTGTTGGTATTTTACTTATGTCATTGATTATTTTAATCATCAGCAAAAATATTACCAATCCCATTACACGCATTACGAAGTTATTGAAAAAATTAGCTGTTGGACATCTTGATGAAAAAATGAGGATAAAACTCGATACCGGTGACGAAATTGAAGAAATGGCAGATGCTCTGAATAATTCTATTGTCGGATTAAACAATAAAGCTGATTTTGCAAACCATATTGGCAAAGGGAACTTAAAATATGACTTTAAGTTACTTAGTGACGAAGATGTTTTAGGAAAATCGCTTATTGATATGCGAAACAGCCTGATAAAAGCCAAAGATGAAGAACATAAAAGAAAAGAAGACGACGAAAGAAGAAGATGGGCTAACGAAGGATTAGCAAAATTTGCTGATATCCTCCGACAAAACAATGATGATATCGAGAAATTAGCTACTGAAATTATCATGAGTTTGGTGAGTTACCTGGATGCAAACCAGGGTGGACTATTTATTTTAAATGATAATGATAAAGAAAATATTTATTTCGAATTACTCTCGGCTTATGCTTTTGACCGAAGAAAATATCTGCAAAAACATATCCAACCCGGAGAAGGACTTGTAGGTACATGTGCCATGGAAAAGAAAACCATTTTCATGACCGATATCCCACAGGACTATATCGAGATAACTTCCGGACTTGGTAGTGCCAACCCAAGTTGTTTGCTTATTGTTCCGCTTAAACTGGAAGATGAAATATTAGGGGTTTTAGAAATTGCATCATTTAATATTTTCGAAAAACACGAAGTTGAATTTGTTGAGAAAGTAGCCGAAAGTATTGCATCAACCCTTGCAGCAGTCCGCATCAATATCCGAACTACCGAGCTTTTAGAAAAATCACAACAACAAGCCGAAGAGATGGCTGCTCAGGAAGAAGAGATGCGCCAAAACATGGAAGAGTTGCAAGCTACCCAGGAAGAATCCGCTCGTAAAAGTGCCGAAATGGAAGGGCTTATCGAAGCATTAAATACATCAAGCTATGTTATTGAATACGACCTTGACGGATATATTCAGGATGTAAATGATAATTATCTGTCCTTGCTGGAGGTGTCAAAAGATGAGGTTATAGGAACCCACCATTCGGGGAATATGGAGTTTACTGAAAAACAAAAAGCAGAATACGAAAAGTTCTGGAAAGATCTACGGGCCGGAAATGTACGCAAAGAAACTACTAAGGTGAAGGTTAAACAAAAAGAACTGATTTTTGCTGAAACGTATACGCCGATAAGAAATGCTGATGGTGAAGTATTTAAGGTTCTGAAAATATCCAATAACATTACCGAATTTCAAAAAAACCAATAAGCCCAGGCAAAAGAATATTGAAAAAAAAATCCCGTTATTCAACGGGATTTTTTCAGGTTATATTACAACTAAAATTATTTACATTTTACAACATGCTTCATTTGATACTCGGCAGTTTCCTGATAATCGCCTTTAGCTGCTTTTGAATAAGCATCACAAGCAGCGTCATTATCACCTTTGCCAAAGTATGCATTTCCCAGCTCATAATAAATCTTTGCATCTCTGGAGGTTCCTTCTCCATTTAATAAGTCCAGCGATTTATTAGCCATTTCAATGGCTTTATCCCATTGTTCAAGTTTATTATAAACAGCTGATAATTGATAGTATAAGTCAACATCAGGTTCTTTGTATTCAAACGATTGGGTAAAATAATCGGCGGCATCAGCATAGTTTTCTGCTCTATAGGCTTCAGCACCTTTTTTAATAAAGAAATTTCCGGCTAACGATTTAATATCTTCTTCTTCATCCGATTTGTTTTTAGCAATCGCTGCTTCAATCCCTTGGTTGGCTGTTTCTTTAAGTGCCTTAATGTTGTCTGTTTCTCTTAAGGCCAACACTTTATATTTGTATGCTTTAGCATCATAAGGATTATAATCTAAGGTCTGATTAAAAGCACTTATTGCTTCGTCATATTTATCTTCTTTTAATAAATTGGTTCCTTTGATACGATAAAGCTGAGGAATTATACCTTCTGCTTTTCTTAAATACTCTTCACTTTCATAGGTCTCAGAATATTCAGCCAGTTTTTCAAAGGCAGCTATCGAGCCGTCATAATCTTTTTGTTTGTATAATCCCAATGCATACCTGTATTGCGTTACAGGTATTTGTTTTATGGCTGTTGCCCGGTTATCATTTTCAAATTCACCAAGCTCTTCATATATCGAAACACATTTTTTAAACGATTCTACGGCTCCCAAATAATCTTTTGCTTTCGATTTTGCTACTCCGTCCTTTAATGCATTCACTGCATCAGCTGAAGTTTGTGCATTTAGATTAACTGCAAAACCCAATAAAAAAATCATTGCAGTTATAGTACTCATTAATTTTACTTTCATGGTTAAAACTTTTTAGTTTAGGATTAAATTTATTCTGTTCTTTTAGCCGTTAAAAATATAAAAACGAACCAAATTATAAAATTTTTTTTACATTTAATTGGTTACATATCTCAATTAATAACAATGAGTTATGTTTACATGCAGTACTATTCAATAACTGTGCCATTTTTAGCGATTTGATAAAAAACCTGGTTTTCGGTAAAAACAACCTGAATAATATCAAGAACCACCAAATTGACAAGAATCTTTTCGGCTTTATATTTGGATAATTTGGCTAACCGCATAAACTTTGAAAATGTAATTTTTTTATTATTATCCAGGTAATCAAATAATATCTTTTCCGGCTCGGCATAGCGTACCAGTACCCCTTTTCCAAATTTCTTTTTATTCCATGCTTTAAGGTATATATTATTAACGATAAAGTTCTGGTCGTTTACCCTGATATATACACGATATTTTTCATCTTTGTTGGGTGCTGTAATTAATTCACTGGATAATATTTTAGGAATAGTGATTTCAAGAAGTGTTTTTCTTTCCATTTTCCACACTTTTGTTTCAAATGGAACTTCAGGCTTGCAATACATTTCAGCTGCTGCCTGAACCATATAAAACTCTTCATCGCTTTTCACCCCTGCAATGGAACCATTATCTCTGACACCAACCAACAATTTACCTCCATCGGTATTGGCAAAAGCAGCCAATGAACGGGCAATTTTTTTTGAATCAGTAATGGAGTGTTTAAAATCAAGCTGCTGATGTTCTCCCTGTCTTATCAAGTCATAAATATATGCACTCATCACTAGTATATCATCAATAATTAGCGAAGATAAAAAAGTATTTGTACAAAAATATTTTTTAATGCTTAATAAAAAAGGATGTATTAATATAACCTATTTATTCAATGCCTCAGCACCCCCGACAATTTCTGAAATCTCGTTGGTAATGGTTGCTTGTCGGGCTTTATTGTAGGTTAGCTGTAGCTCTTTTATCAAAGAGGTAGCATTATCGGTCGCTTTGTGCATAGCGGTCATCCGGGCACCATGTTCGGCTGCCAGCGATTCTAAAAGCGCTTCGTAAAAATTTAATTTTAATGATTTAGGAATCAGGTTTTTCACGATATATTCCTGGTCGGGTTCCATAATATAATCGAAGTTCATAAAAGATTCTTCTTCTTCACAATAATTGACCGTAACGGGCAAAAACTGATCGCTTGTTAAAACCTGGACTGCTGCATTTTTAAACCGGTTGTACACAAGCATCACGCGATCATAATTTTTATGAATAAAAGATTCGATAATTTTTTCGATTAATGGAGTCGCCTTTTCAAAACTAAGTTGTTCCAGCAAATCATTATCAGAACCAACAACTTTATATCCTTTTTTTGTAAAATAGTCGGTAGCCGCTTTTCCTATCGTTAAAATATCCACATTTCCTTCTTCGTTTTCGCCATAATAATCTTCATCGATTAAACGAATGGTTTCTTTAATTACATTTGCATTAAACCCTCCACACAAACCTTTATTTGAGGAAACAACAACCAGGAGTATCTTTTCTGGATATCCGGATCTTGCATAAATATTATCCTCAGCCAGGTTAACCGACCTGCTGATATTGCTTAAAATTTCATTTAATTTATGAGCATAAGGTCTCAGGTTGATAACGGAATCCTGCGCTTTTTTTAGTTTTGCTGCAGATACCATTTTCATGGCGCTGGTAATTTGCCGGGTAGATTTTACCGAAGTAATACGTGTACGAATATCCTTTAAACTACTCATAGGTTCGCTTTATTCCATTTTAAATTTTAAGGCCACATCCCGGGCAACGGATTCTATGGTTTTAGTTACTTCTTCGTTTAAATCTCCTTCTTTAAGCATTTTTAAAACATGCTCATGTTGCATTTCCATCATATCCAAAAAGTCGGATTCAAACGATTTAATTTTTTCCAAAGGCACATCTTCAAGTAAGCCTTTCGTTCCGCAATAAATGATTGCAATCTGTTTCTCAACCGACATGGGAGAATATTGTCCCTGCTTAAGAATTTCAACATTCTTTGCTCCTTTATCAAGAACAGCCATGGTAGCAGCATCCAGATCGGAACCAAACTTTGAGAAAGCTTCCAGCTCGCGGTATTGTGCCTGGTCTAATTTCAATGTTCCGGCCACTTTTTTCATCGATTTAATCTGCGCATTTCCACCTACCCTCGATACCGAAATACCCACATTAATGCCCGGACGTACACCCGAATTAAAAAGGTCTGATTCGAGGAAAATCTGTCCGTCGGTGATTGAAATCACATTGGTAGGGATATAGGCAGACACATCTCCCGCCTGGGTTTCAATAATAGGGAGAGCTGTTAAGGAGCCTCCTCCTTTGACTTTTTCTTTAATCGGCCCGGGCAGGTCATTCATTTGTGAAGCCACTTCATCGGCTTCAATAATTTTAGCGGCACGCTCGAGGAGTCTTGAGTGGAGGTAAAAAATATCTCCCGGATATGCTTCCCTTCCTGGGGGGCGGCGTAAAAGCAAGGATACCTCGCGATAAGCTACGGCTTGTTTTGACAGGTCGTCGTAAACAACTAACGCAGCTCTTCCGGTATCTCTAAAATACTCGCCGATGCATGCTCCGGCAAAAGGAGCATAAAATTGTAATGCTGCAGGGTCAGATGCCGTAGCTGAAACAATAACTGTATAGTCCATCGCTCCATGCTTTTTCAGTGTTTCGGCAATGTTCGCTACGGTAGAGCCTTTTTGTCCTATGGCTACATAGATACAATATACAGGCTCGCCACGGTCGTAAAATTCTTTCTGATTAATGATAGTATCTATGGCAATGGCTGTTTTTCCGGTTTGTCGGTCGCCAATAATTAACTCGCGCTGTCCCCGGCCAATAGGAATCATTGCGTCAATAGCTTTAATCCCGGTTTGAATGGGTTCGTTTACCGGCTGCCGATAAATTACGCCAGGAGCTTTACGTTCAAAGGGCATTTCAAAAAGTTCGCCATTGATAGCCCCTTTTCCGTCCAGAGGTTCTCCGAGTGTATTTATCACCCGTCCTAAAAGCTTTTCACCTACACGGATAGATGCAATTCGTTTGGTTCGTTTAACTTTATCGCCTTCTCTGATTTCTTCTGATGAACCCAGAAGTACCACACCCACATTGTCCTCTTCAAGATTTAAAACAATGCCTTTCATTCCGCTTTCGAATTCAATTAATTCGTTGGCTTGCACATTGGACAAACCATAAATCCTGGCAATTCCATCACCAACCTGTAATACACTGCCAGTTTCCTGCAACTCGTTATTCGTGGTAAAGCCTTCCAGCTCTTTCTTTAAAATATCCGATACTTCTCCGGGTTTTATTCCAGCCATAGGTTTTTATTTAAAAAATTTTATTTCTTATAATGTATTTCAAAGTCTAACATCTCTTTCTTCAGACGTTCTAAATAATGAGCGACGCTTAAATCCAGTTGTTTATTTTCAATCTCGATAATCACCCCCCCAATGATATCCTCATTTACTTTCTGTTTAAGTTCTACCGTCGTCTTAAACTGTTGCCCGATGGCTTTTGTGATCTCATTTATTTCCTTATCGGAAAGTTTAATTGCGGTAGTAATTTCAGCCGTTTTAATCCCTTTAAATTGCCGGTATAAATCAATATAATTCCTCAACATCCCTTTCAGGTGATTTTCGCGCTTATTTTTAATTACCAGCTGTAAAAAAGCTGAAGTATACTCATGTATCTTTTCGTTAAACAAATCGGTTAAAACAGCGCTTTTCCGCGAAATCTTTACTACAGGATGTTCCAGCAAAACAATAAGCTCAGGAATCTCATGTAACGCTTGAAAAATAAGCTCAATATCATTTTTTATTTCATCCACCAAATTCTTCTCTTTGGCTAAAAGAAACAATGATTTTGCATACCTTACATTGATCTGGCTGTGAAACATAAATGGATTAATTTAACTCAATATTTTTTACTATCTGACTGATTAATTGCTTTTGTTTTGTGCCATCTGAAAGATGCTCGCGTAATAATTTCTCAGCAATACCCACAGATAATTGGGCAATTTGATTTTTAATCTCATGCATAGCCTCTTCTTTTTCTTTGAAAACGCTTTGGCGGGCCTCTTCAAGAATTTTCTGGGCTTCTTGTTTTGCCGTTTCTTTCGCCTCTTCAATAATTTGATTTTTTGCCTCTTTCGCCTCTTTCAAAATATTTTCCCGTTCAAGCTTCGCTAAAGCTGTAATTTTCTCATTACCAAACTCAATCTTTGCCATTTCTTCTTTCGCTTTTTGAGCTGCTTTAAGGCTTTTGGCAATAGATCTTTCACGTACCTTTATGGCTTTTAAAATCGGTTTCCAGGCATATTTAATCAGGACAAAAAGTACTATACTGAATGATAATATCATCCAAAACAGCAAACCGATATCCGGTTTAATGAGTTCCATACGATAAATTTTTAATTAAACGAGTGTGCCCAAAAAAATCAGCTTGGTTTTCAATTTTGGGCAGCCAATATCCTTTTATACAAAAAGTACAAGGAAACATACCACGATAGCAAAAAATGCTACCCCTTCGATAAGTGCTGCCGAAACAATCATATTCGAACGAATATCTCCGGCTGCTTCGGGCTGCCGTGCTATAGATTCTACAGCAGTACTACCTATTTTTGAAATACCATAAGCAGCTGCAATGGCTGCAATAGCTGCACCAATCGCTGCACCTACTTTTGATATTGCAGCACCTTCAATAGCTAATAAAATGATTCCTAATGTTGACATAAGTTTATAATTTTAATTGATAAATACTATTTTAATGGTCTTCTGCCACAGCCATTCCAAAATAAATAGCCGACAGAACCGTAAAAACATATGCTTGTATAAATGCTACCAGCAATTCCAAAAACGACATAAAAACCGTAAAAATTACCGAAACAGGCGACACGGCTAATCCGATTACCTCACTGATATTTCCAAAAATAAAAATCAAACTAAAAAAACCTAAAACAATAATATGCCCTGCCGTGATGTTGGCAAATAGACGTATCATTAAAACAAAAGGCTTGATGATAACCCCAAAAAGTTCAATAATGGGTATCAAAGGCAAAGGTACTTTCAACCACCAAGGGATTCCGGGTGCATTAAAAATATGTGCCCAGTAATTTTTATTGCCGTTAAAGGTTGTGATAATAAAGGTTACCAGAGCCAAACCCATGGTAACCGTAATATTGCCGGTTACATTTGCTCCACCCGGAAATATCGGAACAAGACCTAATAAATTGTTTAACAAAATAAAAAAGAATATGGTTAACAATGCCGGCGTAAATTTTTCATAATGTTTTTCTCCAATACTGTCTTTGGCTACATCATCACGAATAAAAAGAATCACCGGCTCCATCAATGATTGTAATCCTGAGGGCGGCTGGTTAGGATTCCGTTGATACGCTTTCGCTATAGAAACAAAAACCAATACCAGAATGATACAGCTGATGATAATGGCTAATACATTCTTCGTGATAGAAATATCGAAAGGCCGGGCAACAAATTCTCCCTGATCATTTATTTCAACAATTTTATTTTTAAATGTTCCTTCATCGGCAATTTTGAAACCTTTATAAGAATGATTGTGCGCTAATTTACCGGACCAAAATGTTACCCATCCTCTGTTTTTACTGTACAAAATTACCGGTAAAGGGATCGATACATGATGATGGTTATAGGTGAAAAGATGCCAGCCATAATCATCTTGTATGTGGCTAAAAATAAACTCTCCGGTGTCGAATCCTTTTTGTTCTGAGTGTTCTGTATTCGAAACAGTATCTGCTTTAGACAGATTATCTGATGCAAATAGGTTGTCAGAAACAAAAACTATAAAAAGTAAAGAGAATATTGTATTTACAAGGATTCTATTCATACAAAAAGAATTGGGTATTTACAAATTTAATGAATAAATCATAAAAGTATGACTGAATTAAAAAAATAAAAAAAGCAGTACAAATTTGTACTGCTCTTATTACGTAAAAAAATATTTATTGTTTCCTATTTTATGCCCCTAATCCTGCACTAATTAAGAAAGTAGCAGCAAAAGCAATAATAGCGTACAACTCAGGGAATACAGCTAAAATAAGTGTATTACCAAATACATCGTTACCGCCACCAATTGCAGCAATACCATTGGATGTTACCGTACCTTGTTTCATTGCTGAAAACAGAGCAACAAAACCTAAGAACAATCCCATGGATAAAATAGCAATACCATTAAACAAAGACATTTCAGGTGTAACAAGATTAAACAGCTTGTCGATTACGAAATAACCACCAAAGCCATACAATCCCTGAGTACCCGGCAATGCTGCCAAAAGCATATAGTTACCAAATTTATCCGGGTCTTTTTTTAATGCGCCAATTGAGGCATTACCACCCATTGATACTCCAATAGCACTTCCTATTCCTGAGAGTGCAATCATAAATGCTAATCCTGCATAAGCTAAATAAACTGCTGTGTTTGCGTCCATAAATTTATTCTCCTATTTTTTTATTTATTTCTATTTTGAAAATGGTTTATATTTCTTCCCGCCGCCCATAAAGCCGGCATTTTTATAAAATTCTACAAATGTTAAACGTAGCGGATGAACAAAAGCTCCCAGCGAAGCCATAAATATATTTAATCCGTGACCGATGATTAAAATGATAATAAATGGCAAATAACTCAGGAAACTTCCACCCAAAAATTGTGCAGCAATCTGATTGAATACCAATCCTAAAATTGCACTGGAAATTCCTAATGCAAATAAACGAATGTAGGATAGTAAGTCACCAAAAACACCGGTTATCATGTTGTATACATCATAAAGACCGGAGAATACGCTGACAATCATATTTTTCTCAGGATTAGCAAAAAGCAAAATCATTGCAATACTAATG
>DATFIZ010000149.1:0-44929 GCA_035269575.1 Bacteroidales bacterium
CACCCGTGTTGACGGTGTATATACCGCCGACCCCGAAAAGGACAAAACAGCCACTAAATTCGATGAAATTTCTTTTCATGAAGTTATTCAGCGCGAATTAAAAGTGATGGACATGACTGCTTTTACCATGTGCAAAGAGAATAACCTGCCCATTTATGTTTTTGATATGAATACCCCCGGCAATTTGCTAAAAGTAGTAAAAGGAGAAAAAATAGGCACGCTGGTAAGCTAATGTACACCGGCACTTTCCGGAATTACACAAAGAGGTTTATTCCTCTTTAACCCTCAAAATAAATCCGCTACCGTGAATATTTTCTATCTCCAGGGAGGGTTCGGCTTTAAGGTATTTTCTGATTTTACTCAGGTAAACATCCATGCTCCGGGCTGTAAAATAGTCATTATTGCCCCATATTTGCAACAAAGCATCTTCTCTGGGCAAAATATGATTTTTATGTTGCAAGAGCAGCACCAATAAAGCATTTTCCTTAGGCGAAAGCCTGATGGTTGTTTCACCGTGGCGGAGGATCCTCAGATCACTTTCGAAAGTGTAGGTTCCCAGGTGATACTTTTGGTTAATGGGCTCCCGGACACCTTTCCTTTTAAGAATAGCTTCCATTTTATAAAGCAAAAGCTCAGAGTCGAAGGGTTTGGTAATATAATCATCGGCCCCGGTTTTATAACCCCTGATGACATCCTCTTTTAACGTTTTGGCCGTAAGAAAAATAATGGGAATACGGGGACTTATCGACTTAATTTCTTTGGCAACATGGTAACCATCGACACCGGGGAGCATAACATCCAGAATACAAATATCGTAGCTGTCTTTTTGAAAATGTTTTGTTGCTTCCGCTCCATTCTTGTACCAGTCTGCCTGATAGTCGTTAATCTCTAAGTAATCCTGAAGTACCGAACCAAAATTTACGTCATCTTCTACTAAAAATACTTTCACCTTACTTGCCATTGTGCGCTGTTATTTTAGGTAGCATGATTTCAAATGTACTCCCTTTACCGGGTATACTCGAAAGCTGAACCTGACCGCCAAATGCTTTCACTACGGCTTTCACATAACTAAGTCCCAGTCCAAAGCCTTTAACATTATGAATATCTCCGGCCGTTTCACGAAAAAATTTTTCAAATATTTTTTGCTGATTTTCTTTCCTTATTCCAATCCCTTTATCTTGCACAACCAGGTGAACCTGCTCATCCCTGGAAAAAAGCTCCACCCGGATATCTGGTTGCACGCTGGAATATTTGACCGCATTATCAAGCAAGTTGTGGACAACATTTAAGAAGTGAACTTCATCAACATAAGTCGTTGGTTTTGCTATATCCTGAATGAACACCAGCCGGCCACGTTTTTCATTCATCTTCAGCTCAAAATTTTGTATTGCTTTTGCTGTTAAAGCATTGAGATCTGTATACTCACCCTTAAACTCAAGGTCTTCTTTTTCCAGCAAAGCCATTTGCAGGGTGCGTTCCACCTGTTTGTTCATCCGTTGATTTTCTTCCTTAATAATATCCACAAAATTTTCAACCTTTCTTACATCTTTAATGACTTTCGGATTTTTTATAGCATCAGTGGCCAAAGAGATGGTTGCAATGGGCGTTTTAAACTCATGCGTCATGTTATTGATAAAATCACTCTTAATCCGTGATAATTTTTTTTGCTTAGAGGCAAAACGGGCTGTAATAAAAAATATAACCACAATAATCAGGGTAAAAATTATCGAGCCTGAGAGAAGCAGTGCCATAGAATGGAGTACAATTTTATTTTTATCCGGAAGGTAAAGTAACAGAAAATCATCTTTTGCTACAAAATCCTCGGGAAAAAGAGTCGCCCGGTAAGATTTTTCGATAAATCCGGGCTGAAAGCCCTCCGACTGAAAAAGGATACTGTCTGATTTACTATTCCACAATGCATATTCGCAACCATCTCCCAGCGCTTTTTCCTGAACTTCACGAATAACGAGTTCATCCAGCGAATGGAGATTAATGCGTTTTTCCAAAGGATCATCCTGTTTTTCAAATTCCAACATCATATTGGAATGAAGATCCTCTTTCTTTTCAATATGAATATGAGTAATCTGCATATTGCTGTCAGCAAAGAAAGAATCCAACGAAGAGTAGTTGATTTGATTTTTATGCTTATTGCTTTCTTCTTCGGTTGTTTTCAGGTCCTTTGATTCTTTCTGGCGTATGATTTTAATATCTGCATCCAGGGTTGTTGGTTTACTTTCCTGAATTTTCCCGGCAGGTTGAATGATACTGCTGATTAAATCTTCTGAGATGGAATCTTGTACTTCTCCATTAATTATTGTTTTTTCTCCAGGCGTTTTGCGGATAAAAATCACCTGTTGTTTTCTGTCCAGTCGCTGAATAATTGTTTCCAGTGAAGTCCTTACTCTTTCCTCGTACTTTTCCTCCCTGACCTTAACGGCACTATCTATCCATAACCATTGTACCACACCTATTCCAGCCAATGAAAGGCTCATGAGCAACACCAGGATATGAAGGCCATAGCGACTGCTGTAAAAACTTTTAATATTTTTTCTTAAAGATTTCATCGTAGTCTTTCCTCTTCAAAGATAGGGATATTTAAAATTTGTGGGCAAACTTTAACATTTCTTTAACGCTTTTTGAGTAAACCTTAACAGCATATCAACTTATCGTTGGCTAATTTAGTGGCATAAAACTAAAAATTATAAACAGATGAAAAAATTACGTATTATTTTAAGTCTTCTTTTGATGTTTCCTTTCATGCTCTACGCTCAAGAAACAGAAAAAGAAGAAATTGTTGTGGTCAAAGTTAAAAGCAACGGAATCACGAGAGATACCTGTATTCATATCGAGAAGATAACGTTGAAAAACGACAATACCTTAGTTTCCGATTCTTTGTTAAAGGCAGGGAACAGTGAGATCATCTTTATCGATAAAGAAGGAAAAAAATCCAGCATCCATCCGGATTCTCTGAATACTATTCCTGTAAATCTCATTGAGAAAATTATGATTCAAGATAAAGGAAAGAGTAAAGTAGTCGTTATTGAAGAAAAATCAAACCCGGAAGATTGTACGATACAAAAAGACAAACCAGCAAAAGATAAGCAAAAGATAAAGTATGCAGATGTTAAACTGGATATTTATTCCGGAGAAGAGGAGATAAGCGAGGAAGAAATAAAAAAAATAGCAGAAAAAATAAAAGATCTTTTTAACCCGGCGGAAATAGTAATCAAAGAGTCAAAAGATGAAAACGAACAACAGGTAATTCATATAAGGATAGTAAAAAATAAAAAAGAATAACGGGGAAATCATTGGACCTTATGGTCATTTATAGAAAACTTCAGGGTATTTCATTTCATTCATTTTTACAGGAACCATTTCGCTGTTTGTTATTTTTTTATAAATTTGTTCCTGTTGATGATAAATATACCCTAACCCTAAAATTTTTTATTATGACCGAAGAAGTTCAATTTGTTATTGATGAAACCAAAGAAAAAATGGGCAAAGCCATTGATCATTTAGATAATGAACTGGCTACGCTGCGTGCCGGAAAAGCCAGTCCCAGGATGCTTGATACGGTAGTCGTTGAATATTATGGCAATCCTACTCCTTTAAACCAGGTCGCCAATATTGGTACTCCCGATGCCAAAACCATTGCGATTCAGCCCTGGGAAAAAACGATGGTAGAACCTATTGAAAGAGCCATTTTAAATGCTAATCTGGGATTTACGCCCATGAACAATGGTGAGATGATTCGTATTAATATCCCTGCCTTAACCGAAGAACGAAGAAAAGCGTTGGCAAAACAGGTTAACAACGAGGCTGAAAGTGCACGGGTCAGCATACGTAGCGCACGACGGGATGCTAATGAAGAGATAAAAAAATTAGAAAAAGAAGGCCTTTCTGAAGATGACGCCAAAAAAGCCGAAGACGAAATTCAAAAACTGACCGATACGCATAGCGAAAAAGTAGAAAAAGTAGTTAAAGCTAAAGAAGAAGAGATTATGACTATTTAGTGTCGGCAAGGAAACTCCATTTTCGGCGTTATACTTGTCAGAAAATTCCTCATTTACATCCGTAAACTTTAGATTTTCTGTCTTCGCAAGCCCTGCCTTTGCCGGCAGGCAGACTTGAAAATAAAGTTTTCTTATCCAACACGGGACTTTTCTTGCAAACACTATTTAAACTTTCGGTTCATCAATTTTTAATAATATATTTTAAGCAGCCCCGATGGCTGCTTTTTTTGCATTAAGAACATTGATTTATGATCTGATCCTAAAAAAGAGTGCTTTTTAAAGACCTTAGCTACTGAAAATAAAAAAGCCTGTCAATTATTTACTGACAGGCTTAATTTATATTCTCTATTGATTTTAATATCTGTAATGATCTGATTTATAAGGGCCTTTTTTAGGTACACCCAAATATTCAGCTTGTTCTTCGGTTAAATTCGTAAGTTTAACGCCAATTTGTTCAAGGTGTAATCGTGCCACCTCTTCATCTAAATGCTTAGGCAGTCGATAAACATCTGTTTTATAATCGTTTCTCCAAAGCTCAATTTGTGCCAGGGTTTGGTTGGTAAACGAATTACTCATCACAAATGAGGGATGACCTGTAGCACAACCTAAATTCACCAAACGTCCTTCGGCCAGCATAAAAATAGCGTGTCCATCGGGGAACACGTATTTATCCACCTGTGGTTTGATATTAATCTTCTCTACTCCCTTATAATTATCCAGTTGTTCAACCTGAATTTCATTATCGAAATGGCCGATATTACAAACAATTGCCTGATCTTTCATTTTCGACATATGCTCGGCTGTAACCACATCTTTATTTCCGGTTGCGGTAACAAAAATATTTCCTTCGTCCAGTGCTTCCTCAATGGTTTTTACTTCAAAACCTTCCATGGCGGCCTGCAATGCACAAATCGGGTCAATTTCGGTAACAATTACCCGTGCTCCGTAAGAGCGCATCGATTTTGCCGAACCTTTACCCACATCGCCATACCCGCACACAACCACTACTTTTCCTGCCAGCATCACATCGGTAGCCCGCTTAATGCCATCGGCCAGTGATTCGCGGCAACCATATAAGTTGTCGAATTTTGATTTCGTAACCGAATCATTTACATTGATAGCCGGGAATAAAAGCTCGCCACGCTGCATCATTTGATATAAGCGGTGAACTCCGGTAGTGGTTTCTTCGGATACCCCTTTTAAATCTTTACTTATGCGGTGCCATTTCTGATTATCCTGAGCTAATGCTTTTTTCAGGTTTTTATACAACTCCCGCTCGTCAATAGCTGATGGGTTAGAATCTAAAAACGAAGCATCCTTTTCAGCCTGATATCCTTTGTGTACCATCAGGGTAGCATCACCCCCATCATCAACAATTAAATGAGGCCCTTTTCCTTCGGGAAAAGTTAACGCCTGGTTCGCACACCACCAATATTCTTCCAGTGTTTCGCCTTTCCATGCAAAAACAGGAATTCCTTCTTTAGCAATAGCTGCTGCAGCATGATCCTGTGTTGAAAAAATATTACAACTGGCCCAACGTACATCAGCGCCCAACTCAATCAATGTTTCAATCAGCACTGCGGTCTGAACAGTCATATGTAACGAGCCGGTAATGCGTGCTCCTTTTAATGGCTTTTCTTTGCCATATTTTTCACGAAGCGACATAAGCCCCGGCATCTCTTTTTCTGCTATTTCAATTTCTTTTCTTCCATATTCGGCTAAACCTAAATCCTTAACTTTATATGGTAAACTATCAACCATTGTTCCTTCAATATCCATAATAAAATATTTATAATTAATTCTTTTTCAGGATGGCAAAAATACAATTTTTTTTGCACATCATTAAAAACTATACGACTAAACTTCTATTTTGTTCAACTAAGCGTGATAAAAAATCTTAAGCACTTCTTGTTTATCTTCTTTTAATTGTGCTGCCAGCTCGTCAAGGCCGTTAAATTTTTTCTCGTCGCGAATTCTTTTAACAAATGAAACCGTCACCTGCTGATGATAAATTTTTTGGTCAAAATCAAAAATATGAACCTCAATATTTTTCTCTCCCTCTGTAGGGGAAATCGTTGGTCTGGATCCAATATTCAACATTCCGTGAAACAAATCCCCGTTTAATTGTATCCTTACGGCATACACCCCGTCACCCGGAATTTGTTTGTAATGTTCGGCAACTTTTATGTTGGCTGTGGGAAAACCTATCTTTCGTCCAATTTGGTTTCCTTCCACAACATCTCCGGTAATAAAATATTCATATCCCAGGTATTTGTTGGCATAGTCCAAATGACCGGAAGAAAGAAATTCTCTTATCTTGGTAGAGCTCACACGGTCACTATCCACCAGCTTAGCATCCAGCTTTTCAATCTCAAATCCATACTGTTGGGCACACCCTTTCAAAAAGTCATAGCCTGCTTTGCGGTCTTTTCCAAACAAATGATTATAACCCACCACCAAATGTTTTACCCCAATTTTCTCAACCAGGTATTGTTCAATAAATTCGCAAGCCGTTAAGTTGGCAAAATCTCCGGTAAAAGGAATAATAATTAAATGGTCAATCTTTGTTTTGGATAATAAAAATTTCTTTTCCTCTATCGTATTCAGCAACCTTAAGGAACCAACATCTTTATTAAGAACAATCCGGGGGTGGGGCCACAGGGTTAATACTACCGATTCTCCACCTTTAGCTTTAGCAGTCTGTTTCAGCTTATTTAAAACACTCAAATGCCCCTGGTGTACACCATCAAAAACACCAATGGTTACTACCGGATTGTTAATTTTCAGATTATGAATATCTTGATGAATGATCATTTTATCATTTTATCAGACGACAAAAATATAAAAAATAAATAGAACACAGATTCGATTCATTAATTATGCACGTAGAATATCTCTTTCCTGAAAACAGGATAACTATCCGGATTGGAGGAAGAAAGATACTCCCGATTAACGGTATACCTTCCGGCAGAATTACCGGCTATCCTTTATAGTTCATGGGAGCCGTTGATTCTTTTAAAAAATATTGGTTACACTTTTTCGAGTACGATGGCTGTTCCCTGCCCCACACCAATACACATGGTACACAGCGCTTTTTTAGCTCCGGTACGTATCATCTGATAATAGGCTGTTGTAACCAGCCGGGCACCACTCATCCCCAACGGGTGTCCTAAGGCAATAGCACCTCCCAAAGGGTTGACTCTGGGGTCATCATCTTTCATCCCCAGCTCGCGCATACAGGCTAATGACTGAGAAGCAAAAGCCTCGTTTAACTCAATCAACTCCATTTCATCGAGCGATAAGTTCAATCGTTTAAGCAATTTTTGGGTAGCGGGTACCGGGCCCATACCCATAGTTCTTGGTTCAACACCGGCAGCAGTCATTCCCAGAATTTTCACTTTCGGTGTCAGGTTATATTTTTTTACCGCTTCTGCAGAGGCAATAATGAGTGCCGCAGCGGCATCGTTTACACCCGAAGCATTCCCTGCCGTTACTGTCCCTTCGGGACTAACAACAGGCTTAAGCTTAGCCAGCTTCTCCAGCGAGGTGTTTCGCGGATGTTCATCGGTATCTACCACCACAGGATCGCCTTTACGCTGTGGAATGGTAACGGAAACAATTTCTTCGGCCAGCAATCCTTCGGTTTGTGCCTTATGGGCTTTTTCCTGGCTTCGTAAGGCAAAAAGGTCCTGATCTTCACGACTGATCTTAAAGTCGGCAGCAATATTCTCTGCGGTCTGTATCATCGACTCGGTACCATAAAGCTTATCCAGCCTGGGATTAGGAAACCTCCATCCGATGGTCGTATCATAAACCTCTGTATTCCTCGAAAAAGCTTTGGTTGCTTTACCCATTACAAAAGGTGCACGTGACATACTTTCTACTCCTCCGGCAACAATTAAATCGGCTTCGCCGGCTCTGATAGTCCGTGCAGCAATACCAACAGCTTCCATGCCCGAAGCACACAGCCGGTTAATGGTTGCCCCCGAAATGGTGTGTGCGTACCCTGCCATCAACAGGGCCATGCGGGCAATATTGCGGTTATCTTCACCGGCCTGGTTGGTGCATCCCATGATTACATCATCAACCTCATCCCAGTTAATCCCGGAATTTCTTTCTTTTATCTCTTTTAACACAAGGGTTGCCAAATCATCCGGTCGTACGGCTGCTAATGAACCGCCAAATTTCCCTACCGGAGTTCGTATGGCATCACATATATATACTTCTGTCATAAAGCTTACTGTATTTTATCTATTTGTGGTTTAAATCGTTTAAACATATTTAAAAATGCATTGGAAAGAACATCTATTTCCTTTTGCCTTAATGCTGTTGAGAACATACAGGCCAGGGTATTGATCATCATCAGGTTTTCCTCATAAAACAAGTAATCCAGCATTTCATTCAGCAATGCCTTAACCTCTTTGGTCTGGTATGCTTCACGATAGGTATTGGGCGGAGTAGCTTTAAGATGCACTCTGAACATAGAGCCTGCTCCGGTAACAGAAACCGGCACATCAGCAATTTTAATTGCTTCCTGTATTTGCGCAATGGCTTGTTGTGTGAGTGCATTTAATTCATTAACCGCTGTTTTATCAAACAGCTCCATGGCAATTCTTCCGGCAGTCATCGTAACAGGATTAGCCGAGAATGTTCCCGAATGGGGGAATAACAGTTTTTTCTCACCGGGATCTAAAACTTTCATGATATCTGCCCTTCCGGTAAAAGCACCAACAGGAAATCCCCCACCGATAATTTTACCTAAAGCCGTCAAATCCGGTTTTACCGGATAACTTTCCTGTGCTCCGGAATAAGTAACGCGATAGGTTATCACCTCATCAAAAACCATGAGCGCATTATTTTTTCTTGTCCATTGATAAATCGCTTCGATAAATTCTTTTGCTGCGGGGACCATTCCTACCCGGTGAGGTACGGGATCAATCAGCACACAGGCAATCTGATCGGCTTGCCGGTCTAATATCGCCAGGGTACGCTCAATATCATTGTAGGGAAAAATAATTACATCGTTCAGCACACCCCGGGGAGTTCCTTTAGCTAAAGGTACACTATTTGGGTTATTCATATCACCCCATGCTTCGGGGCTTGCTGTCTGGCTAACCTCAGCATAGTCATAGGTTCCGTGATATGCTCCTTCGGCTTTGGCTATTTTAGGTTTCCCGGTAAAAGCTCTCGATGCTTTAATCATAGCCATTACTGCTTCGGTACCCGAATTGGTAAACCTTATTTTTTCGAATGTTGGTGTTCTGTCACAAAGGAGCTGTGCCAGGCGTACTTCCGCTTCGGTAGCCAGTGTATAGGCTGTTCCGTTTTGAATTTGCCGGGTAACGCCCTCTACAATAGCCGGATGTGCATGTCCGTGAATTAAGGATGCCATATTATTGGCAAAATCAATCCGCTGCACTCCCTCCAAATCGGTTACATAACAACCTTTGGCCGAACCGGCATAATGAGGATAAGGTTTGTGAAATACCGTGTTACGACTTACGCCGCCGGGAATTATTTTACGCGCTTGTTGATATAATTCCTCGCTGCTGATTTTAAGATCTGATGAATTATCCATAGAAAAAATTTAAGCATTAATACCTGTTCAGTTTTGCTCCGGTATGTTTTTGCAAAAAGTCAAAATCCACTCCGGGGGCCATTTCTTTAACAAACAATCCATTCTCCGTTACATCAATAATGGCATAATTGGTGTAAATACGGTCTACCACTTGTTTACCGGTAAGGGGATAAGTACAATTACTTACAATTTTGGGATCTCCATTTTTGGTGATATGTTTGGTAATGACAAAGATCGTCTTTACGCCTGCCACCAGATCCATTGCACCGCCAACAGCAGGTATAGCATCTTTAGCTCCGGTTGACCAGTTGGCCAGGTCACCTTCCTGCGATACCTGTAATGCTCCCAGCACACAAACATCAATATGTTTACCTCTAATCATGGTAAAGCTGTCGGCATGATGAAAATAACAGGCTCCCTTAATGGCGGTTACATTTTTTTTGCCGGCATTGATTAGTTCAGGATCCTCTTTCCCGGGTTCGGGGGTTGGTCCCATACCCAATAAACCATTCTCGGTATGATAAATCACCTCCCGTCCTTCGGGAACAAATCCGGCTACCAGCTCCGGCATACCAATTCCAAGATTTACATATGCTCCATCGGGGATATCTAATGCGGCTTTTTGTGCCATCTCGTTTTTATCCCACCCTTTTATCATCTCTTTTTCTACCATGGGTACCTCCTGTTTTCTGCTACAAGTTTTGATTCATCGGCAGGGTTGCTGACTTCAACCACCTTTTGGACAAATATTCCTGGTGTAACCACACATTCGGGGTCCAGCGCTCCCAGCTCAACAACATTTTTAGCCTGAACAATGGTTGTTTTGGCTGCAGTGCACATCACCGGCCCAAAATTGCGTGCTGTTTTGTTGTACACAAGGTTCCCGTATCTATCGGCTGACTGGCATTTTACAAAAGAAAAATCGGCCTTAATCCCGTATTCCATCACATATTTCTCGTTATTAAAAACACGGGTTTCTTTCCCTTCGGCCAGCGGGGTATCTACCGAGGTGGGCGTGTAAAAAGCAGGAATTCCTGCTCCTCCTGCACGTATTCGTTCGGCTAAGGTCCCCTGAGGTACCAGTTCAAGTTCAATTTCTCCCTTGGTATAAAGCTCAGGAAAGACCGTAGAATTTGCCGTTCGCGGGAAAGAGCAGATCATCTTCTTTACTCTTTTATGTTCTATCAGGGAGGCAAGGCCTACATTCCCGCTCCCGGTGTTGTTGCTCACGATGGTAAGATCTTTGGCTCCCTGATCGATTAATGCATGAATTAATTCAATCGGGCTGCCGGCCTCACCAAACCCGCTAATCATAATTGTAGCGCCATCAAACACATCGGCTACAGCTTCAGCGGGGGTATTAATTATTTTATTGATCATAATTTAGCAGACTGGTTTTATAAAATTTCCAATATTGTCTTTATTTATTCATCTTTTTCTGTAGAATCTCCTGTTTTTTCTGCTCAATTTCTTTCAGCTCATCTTCATAGAAATGCTTCTCTCCTTCAAAAGGCGGAAGATTAGCGATGGTATTCTCCTGATCATCATATTTTGCCAGGAATACTTTATCCATCCACTCCATATTTCTGGATTCGTTGAACTTAAGGGCAAAAGCTTTTTGTCCGTTTACTTCCACTTCGCCAAGCATAGAAATTTTACCTGCTGAAGAAGTCATGGTAATATACCTTGACGGGCGGTTAATAGATGGCAGTGAACGGTAAATTTTGCTAAATACCTTATTAATATATGTCAAAGGTACCGTAAAGTAGTGA
The DNA here is from genome assembly GCA_035269575.1 of Bacteroidales bacterium. Taxonomy (GTDB): domain Bacteria; phylum Bacteroidota; class Bacteroidia; order Bacteroidales; family UBA12077; genus UBA12077. The sequence goes on from DATFIZ010000149.1 coordinate 11,364, forward strand.
TGTTCGCCTGTAGGTCGTGCACAATAGATAGAATGGAATCCTACAGATACCATCGCAAAAATATTACCCAGGTCAATCCAGTTTTGTGCCGATTTATCGATATCAACTTCCCCTTTTTCATTGGTAAATAAGCTGATATGGTTCATCATCGGACTTTGACTTTTCACGTTAACCCCACGGGATCTTAGTCTGCGGATAGCAGCAAGGGTTAAAGGATTAAGTACTTCGCGCGGTGTGGAGAAGTGTGACATAAAAGCTACCTGAACACCATTATCTACCAGTCTCTTAAACAAATTCAGGTATGGATTATAGCTGTCCATTAAAAGTCTTTCGGGCTCATAAGAAAGTACCCGCGAACCGATCCTTAGCGTTTTAATGTGAGATAACTCAGGATCTTCAATAAAAGGAAGAACATATTGCTCAAGTCTTTCGAAAGGCATGTAGGCTCCGTCTCCACCGGTAATTAACAAGTCGGTAACCTCTTTATGTTTTTTCAGGTAATCAACAACCGGCTGGGCATTTTCCTGGATAAACATATCCTCATCGCCACGCACCTGTGCATGACGGAAACAATAAGTACAAAAAGCAAAACAGCTTTGGGTCGTTTTATCAAAAAGTAACTGACATTGAGGATATTTGTGCTGACTGCCTTCCAGGATGACCAAATCGCCATCTTCGTTCTCAAACCAGGGTTTATTTAACAACTGGTTCCCATCGTGAGGGTTGGTTTTATAAATATATTCCTGAATAAGGGCTTCCTGAGCTTCTTCATCCTTTTCGTCCAGTTTAAAAAATTCTTTCCTGAAATCAGGATCTACCATCTCGGGCTGTGGAAACACCAACTGAAATAACGAATCTTTGGCAAAATTGTGCCAGTCGATAGAATTTAACACATGACGGGTTGCCATAAAGCGGTATATTTTAATAAAAAGCTCCCGTTCGCGCATATATCCGATATCGATACCATTTTCTTTTAATACCTCTACAATTTCTCTAAATCCTTTTAACCCTGAATACCGGGATTTTGTGTCCGGACCAAAGAGCACTTTTGAATCATGGAGAATTCCGGAGTACTTTGGATAATTGGTTTGCAAACGGTTTAACAATCCATAAGGTAATAAGTCTTCATGTCTGATATTCGAAATAATCTCATCGGAATACCGGTGCTGTGCCAATACCTCGTCAACCGACGGAAGAGCTTTAACCTGCCCTTTTGCTTCTTTTGTGTTGCTTTGCTGTGTCATGATTTTCGTTTTTTTATTTTAAATATTTTTAAATTTTTCGGATATACTATTTATGAATTATTATGATTAACAATCCAGAGTAACTGAGACTCTTCGTTGCTTGTATTTTTAAACAAATGTTTCTGATTGGAATTAAAATAAAAGCTGTCTGCCTCTTTTATGTCAAAGGTTTTATCATTTAGCTGTACCTTAAAATGACCCTTAAGGACATAGCAAAATTCCTGTCGGGGATGTTTGGTTGTCATAATCTCAGTGGAATCAGCATTTTGGGAAAAGCGAATCAAAAAAGGATCCATATGCTTTGAGGGATCGTGATGAGACAAAAGGAAAAGCGTTGCCCCGGTTTTGTTTTCTTTCACATACTTACGCTCATCGACTTTTAACAGCGGGTTGGTTATCAGCATCTCATATTCGCCGATTAATTCCCCAACCGTTGTATTCAATGCATCGGCAATTTTTTTCAGGGTTAGTATCGAAGGATATGCTTTTCCCCTTTCAATCTGAGAAATTAAACTGGACGTTACCCCTATGGCTTTGGCCAAATCAGAAGAAGGCATCTTTAGACTCTCCCTCCGTTTCTTAATCCGATGGCCCATTTTATTCATTGCCATAGCTAAAAAATTTAAATTATATTCAAATTACTTTTTGCAATATTAAATATAATTTAATTTTTTAACAAAGAAATTTCAGGGATAACCTATATGTTTAACAACCTATCTCACATTATTTTTTTACGCTTAGGTTTTAAATCCTTTACCCACTGGTTTACAATATATTCATTCTCCTTAATCCACTGTTTGGCTCCCTGCCTTGGATCGTCACTTAATTGAATAGCATATACCAGCTGATTAAGCTGCTTTTCGGTAAGTTGCATACGCTCAAAAAAACGAATAGCCTGAGGATGTTCTTCCTGAATGCCGGTACGTCCTACGGAATAAATATTTTCTTTCACACCGAAAAGATTTTGCGGGTCATCGAGAAATCGCACCTCATAACGTGCAAAAATCCAGTGAGGCTCCCAGCCCGTAATGACAATCTCCCTTCTGCGTTTGATCGAATCTTCCAGTTGTTGAATCATTTGTTTTTCAGACAAACTAATCAGCTTATTGGGAAAAGCATACTTCGTAAGTGCTAATTTAGCTTTTTGCATTACTCCGGCACCTTGATCAATTCCAATCACCGGAGAAGGATAATTTTCCAAATCGGCAATGGTTTTTAAATGGCTGTATTGCGGAACAACAAACCCGATTTTTGCTTCGGGATAGGTAATGCCTATTTTAACTATTTTATCCGGATATTGTTCCATATAGGATTTATGGGTTTGAGGCAGCCAGGCATCGGTAAAAATGTCGGCTTTCCCTTCGGCAATCTCCCGGTATACAGTCTCAACATCAGCAAGTTTTAGTTCAACCGAATAATCCATTTCTTCTTCAAGCAAAACAGCAACCAGATGGGTTATCGCAACACTTTCCGACCAACCGGTATAAACGATACGCAGGGTTCTGTTTTCTTCTTCGGGTGGGGGCGTTTTGCACGATGAAACAGTGAATATTATCGCTAAGAAAAGGATAAGCCCACGAGTAAATATTTTATAATACATAATGCTTTGGTTTTATGATTTAAAAAGTGCTTTTAAAAAACCAATGGTCTGTTTACGGTCTTTGATAATAAGCACAGGGATATTTTTCTCGGCTGTTGCCAGCTTTTCGGATGTTGAATCCAGAATTATATCCGCCAGCTCAGATTTTATTTTCGATCCGATAATGATAATATCTGCTTCACTGGTTAGTGCATGGCGGTATAAAATATCTGCTTCGTTGTTTTCCGGATCCAACGAACTGGTAAAATCAATCTCTTCACCGGGTAATTTATTTTTCTTCAAAAATTTGTCGAACTCTTTCTTACTGTGTTTTGCAGCATAATCAACCAATTTTTTATCTTTTTCGGGGGAGCTTTGCGGAAAATAGGTAAGCGGCAGCTTAAATGCATGATGACAGGATATTTGTGCATCGGTTATTTCTTTTATCTTTAATGCCATTTTCAGCGCCTGGCTGCTCATTTTAGAAAAATCCATGCGCACCAGTAAATGTTCAAGATGCGGATAGGTTGTTTCGCTAATCAATAAAACAGACGAAGGAATGATGCTGATTACTTTACGTACGATACCCCCCTGCCCCTTGTAACCTAATTTTTTACCCATTAAGGTAAAAGTTATCTTATGTTCGCGGGTATATTTTACAATGGTATCTGTTGTTACTCCTTCTGTAACCTTTACAATCATTTGGGTTTGTTCGGAATGTACAAAAAGGTCTTCGATTTTTTCCTTTAGCTCATTTTCAACCACCTCAGCAAGGGGCTTATCTAGATGAGGAAAGGCATCCAGCATTTCAGGCGGTATATCATATGATTTCATTACATGCAGGAAGGTGATTGAGCGGGGCTTAAATCTCGATACAATATAATTGGCATAACGGATTAATGCGTCATCCATCTCGCTTAAATCGAGGCAAACAAGTATATGATCAAAAGTATACATCGCTTTCAAATTTTGGTTCTACATTATTTTTTATCTTTATTTGATGCTTTCTCCTCTCTTTTTTGAAGCATCCGGGTAATCGTTTCTACATATTTTTTCCGTTCCGCTTCATTTTTCACCTCCATCATTCCCTGATGTTCTTTATCAAGCCCTTTTAACAGGCTCCACATCAAAATAATTAACAAAATGGCAAAGGGCAATCCGGTAGAGATGGCTGCTGTCTGTAACGCCCCCAATCCGCCACCAATAAGTAATACGGCTGCAACAGCTCCTTCGGTAAGGGCCCAGAATATACGCTGAGGTACCGGCGCATCGAGCTTACCTCCGGCTGTTAATGAATCAACCACCAACGAGCCCGAGTCGGATGATGTGACAAAGAAACTGGTAACCAGTATAACCCCTACGGTAGAGGTAACCCAAGATATTGGAAACTGCTCTAACAACACATATAACGATGTGGCAATATTATCGGTAACTGCCGTTGCAACATCAGCCAATGAATTTAACTCCAAAAATATAGCACTTCCACCGAAGGTAGAGAGCCATAAGAAAGTAAGCAGCGAAGGCACAATCAGCACCCCCAGCACAAACTCTTTCAGCGTACGCCCCCGCGATATACGGGCAATAAACATCCCCACAAAAGGCGACCAGCTAATCCACCAGGCCCAGTAAAATACGGTCCAGTCGCTTTGCCAGGCAGACTGCTTATAGGTTTCTGTCCAAAACGAAAGCTCAAAAAAGTTTTGAACGTATCCTCCAACGTTCTGGATAAAAGAATCGAAGATAAACAGGGTAGGTCCCACGATAATCATAAACACCAAAAATATGGCCCCCAGGATCATGTTTAACTGACTTAACTTTTTTACTCCACCGCTTAATCCGGCAATTACAGATCCTGTTGCAGCAAAAGTAATCACCGTAATCAATAAAACCTGGGCTGTAAGAGTATCGGGCAGGTTAAACAGATGAGCCAGTCCGGCACTAACCTGTTGTACACCCATTCCCAGCGACGTTGCCAGTCCGAATAGGGTAGCTACAACCGCTAATATATTTATCACCTTACCCCAGGGTCCATGGACTTTCTCTCCTAACAAGGGATAAAAAACCGAACTAATGGTTAACGGTAATTTTTTATTAAATGTGAAAAAGGCCAGCGACATACCCACCAGTGCATATATCCCCCATGCATGAAGTCCCCAGTGTAAAAAAGTTATTTCCATAGACTCACGAGCGGCTTGTATCGTGCGAGGATCTGCATTCGGTGGATTAATAAAATGATTAATAGGCTCGCCTACACTCCAGAATAGAATACCGATTCCCATACCGGCACTAAAAAGCATCGCAAACCATGCTCCGGTTGAAAATTCCGGTTTTGACTGAGGTCCTCCTAATCGTATTTTCCCATATTTACTAAAAGCAATATACAGGACAAAAAACAAAAAGGCATTTACCGAAAGAACAAAAAACCAACCTCCCACGGTTGAAATACTTTCCTGGACAGAAGCAAATACTTTGTCCATAGGTTCACCAACAACCAGTGTAATGACTATAAAAAATACAATAAGGACAGCTGCGGGCCAAAAAACAAGACCGTCCACATCAAAATACTTTTTATTGCTTATAAGATGAGCTTCGCTATCGGGCGTTTTCTTCATTTTTTGCGACATAAAAATGTTCGATTAAGGTGAGTTTTAATCCCTGTTTGCGGGCATGCTTAAGTCTTAAATAAACCAAAAACAAACTGATTGTATCAAATATATTAAAAAAATTTCACTATTTAAATACCTCCTGCGTAGAAAAAGCTTTCGAATATCAAAAAATATCTTTACTTTAGTACATAACTAAATATTATATCAACATGTATCACCTTATAGTACCCATAGACTTTTCCCAAGAGGCTTTAAAGGGTCTCGAACTAGCCATGCTCTTTTCAAAAAAGAAGGAATGTGAAATACGAATGGTATATGTACGAAAGAAGAGCAATGATTACAATCCCGGCACCAGAGAGGAAGAGCTCCGGTTTGCAAAAAAACAATTTGAACAAATCCAGGAAACCTATCAACCCCATTTACCTCCCGGGATAAATCTTAAATATGTAATCCGAACCGGACGAATCTACCGTGAAATCGTAGCCCAGGCCAATGCCTTTAACGATTCTTTAATTGTTGCCTCCACCCATGGAGCATCCGGTTTCGAAAAGTTTTTCATCGGCAGCAATGCCTTTAAAATCATATCAGCCACCAACAAACCGGTCATTACCATTAGAGGAAATAAAATCCCCAAAAGAATAAAAAAAGTGGTGTTGCCGCTCGACATAACCGCCGATACCAGACAAAAGGTACCCTTTACCGTTGAGCTGGCCCAATGGTTTAATGCTGAAATTCATGTGGTTACCGTAACCTCCTTACAAACCGATGAGATAACCAAAAAATTAAAAGGATACTCCAACCAGGTTTGTGAATATATTGAAAGTAAAGGATTAAAAGTCGTTACAGCTTCATTAATAGGTTCCAACTTAACCGATATCGTTATTGATTATGCCCGGGGCGTAAAGGCTGATCTCATTTCCATCATGACCGAACAATCGCAGGATGTATCGAACTTTGTGATGGGCAGCTATGCGCAACAAATGCTCAACAAGGCGAATATTCCGGTACTAAGCATCAATCCGAAAGAACTGCATATAGGAGGAGCTTTCAGGACGCAGGGGTAGTTATTCTTTAAAGGTAACCACAAAACAATCCGGGAAATCTTTTGCTAAAACGGCATTAAACTTCCGGGCCTCATTCCGGGTCGGGAAACCGCCCACAATCACCCGGAATAGTTTTTGTCCGTCAGCTTCAGCTATCTCGACATACACCGGCTTGTGATATTTTGTTTGCAGGTGTTCAGCAGATTGTAAAAGATTTTCATTGGCTCTAAAACTACCTATTTGAACCCCATACCCTGTGGGGGATGTTTTTTGGGCATTCACCTTATAGTAACCCGATTTTTCCGGTGTTTCTTTTTCAGCATCTTTTCCGGGCAGCTCATCGGTCGAGGCAATAAGCTCAATCTTAACGCGGGCGAGGCCCTGGTCAACAAACCCCAATTCTTCGGCAGCCGATTTCGACAGATCAATAATCCGGTTTGCAACAAAGGGACCACGGTCATTAATCCGAACCACCACAAATTTATTATTATCAAGACGGGTAACTTTAACCACACTGCCAAAAGGCAAATCGGGGTGCGCTGCCGTTTTTCTTATATGATAATAGATTTCTCCATTGGCCGTTTTTCGTCCTTCAAACTTATCGGCATAAAAGCTGGCCTGTCCGGTTTGGGTAAATGGTTTATTCTGGGCTTCCATTTTACAGGCTCCCAAAAGAAAAACGGAAGTTACCACCAACAGTATCCGGTTACGGTTTCTCCTTTTCATCTTCGTTTTCTTTATAATGATAATTTATATTCCAGTATGCATGCTCATCATCTTCTTCTTCTTCCTCTTCCTCTTCGAACTCCCAGCTATAGATTTTTCTTTTAGGCCCTCTGTCGCGATAGTAAAAAGCAAGGACCAATCCGGCGACAGAGCCCATAAGATGTGACTCCCAGGAAACATGGGGCTGAATGGGCAAAAGGCCCCAAACCAAACTCCCGTAAAGAAAAACAACCAGCAGAGAGATAGCCATTAGTTTGACATTTTTCCGGATTACCCCACTAAAGAACAAAAAGGATGCCATGCCATAGATTAATCCACTGGCTCCGATATGATAAGCATACCGTGCACCAAACCAGATCCATATATTTGAAATAAAATAGATTAAAAAAAATACCTTCCCCGCAATTTTGTGATAGAAATAAAACAATCCGGTTCCTAAAATCAATACAGGAAGGCTGTTGGCTGCCAGATGCCCAAAGTCGGAATGAACAAGCGGAGCCGTAACAATGCCTATTAATCCTTTGGTGCGCAGGGGAAAGATACCCAGAAAAGTAAAATCAAGATGAAGGGTTACCTCAACAATCTTAACAAGCCAAATGAGCACTAAAAATAAGCCGGGAAAAACAAAGCTGTAAAGAAGACGTTTTTTTTCTTTATCCATTCTTTATCCTTTTACAAGCTAAAGTTCTGAAAAATTATCCACAAAAAAAACCGCCACCAGGAGAGGGCGGGTTAAGGTGTTTTGATTCTTTTATTGAATTAAAATCCGTTTACTGATATTCTCGCCCCGGTTACTCTTGATATTTAAAAAGTATAAACCCTTAGGGTGTTCTGAAAGATCGATGGTTTTACGAATATTCTGAACTCCGTCTAACTCATCCGCAAAAATCAACTTACCCAGAACATCATAAATGGTTATTGAAAAATGAGTGCTTTCCGTATTGTGCATCTCAATATTTAACCATCTCCGGGTAGGGTTGGGATAAACTTTCACTTCCCGGTTTATGGGATCTCCTATACCAGAGGCTAATTTAAGGACAACCATTACCGATTTCTCGCTATCAATATCAATTATGGTATCACAATCATCAAATGCTTCTTTTTTAATGATAAACTCCTGATCCAAAGCATAGGGCAGCTCAAAAACAAACTCTCCGTAACTATCGGTATACTTGTTTTCGGCATCATGTATAATCGTTGCTTCATGAATGGGCTCGTTACCATCCGTAACCACAAAGGTTACCCGGTAAATGAACGGATCCAGAAGAACCTCCCGGATAATATCTTCAAGAGCAACATCCATGCTATCAATAAATGGGTGATAATGTTCTTTTGTTATTTCATATTTCATGTTCGTGGCTTGCGGAACATGGTTAAAAACAACTTCCCCGCTGATCGTGGTATAAAGGGTATCGTTATTAAAAACTACCTGTGCGCCCTCTACAGGGTTTCTTTCCGCAAACACCTCAAACGTTACTTGTGTTGTTGGTTCTCCTTCGGTCATGGTAACCTGTAACGTTGTATCAGACTCGATAGTAACAGGATGGGAAAGATTGCTATAACCTGTCTTTTTGATTACGGAGGGTAAATTTTCTCCGGGAGGAATATAGTTAAAGGTCACCATACCTGCTGAGTTGGTATACCGGTTCTCTCCTTCGAATGCAACCAGGGCATTTTCCAGTAAATCGCCACTGTTATTTTTAACCATAAACTGAACGAGGTGTCCTGTATTTTCAATCACAGCCTCCCATCCGGGAAAGACAACCGAACCATCGGAAGAAAAGGTAAAGCCTAAAGCCCCTTTATCATTGGAAGCTTCAAAAAAGGATGGTAAATTTGAATTACAGTAATTACCTATAAGGTGAGCACTATTTGTAGAATCTCCATCATATAATGACAGATAATCCCAACATCCTTCCCCATTCGGTTCAATTTCCAGGCGGTTAAAATCGACCGTCAGTTTACCCCTGGGATTTTCGGGATAAAAAATGAGGGTATGATTTTCGTTATTTCCATAATTGTTATCTTTCCCTCCGGAGTCGTAAAAGAAAGCTTTGGTACCCACAAAAACCGTATCATAAGTATGTATAGAATACTCCGGAATTTCACCCAAAACAATTTCTTTGGATACCGAATCGGTAAAATACGCATAATTATCATCCTGCACAGAAAATGCAACTTCAATGATTTGGCCTGGCTTTTCCCAGGATGCTAAGTGCGCCCTGAAGGCAAGGGTATCATTACCCGCAGCATTGATGGCCCGGTTATAAAACGCGGTATCAACCAGGGTTAACGAACTTAACTCGGTTAGCTGATGGGCATGAACGCTCAGGTTTTCCACAGCGCTGCTCCCCGAGTTTTGTACCACCAGTTTTAAGTGAACATTTTCGCCGGGATCGATAAGTCCATCACCATTCCCTTCATGGTCATCAATGATTAAATCGGAAATTTTTATTTCCGGAGCATGAACGACCATATTTATTTTGGATATCCATTCATAGGGGACCCCTTCAGAATCTTCGCCTTCCATGATTAATTCAAACTCAACCATCTGTTTGTCGTCTATCCGGTTTTTAAACTGAACCGTATAGGCAGCATTTACAAATACAGAATCGGCATGTGGAATGTCTCCATAATTTTCCATCGAATCGACAAAAACCACATTGGTATCCGCAGAGATGAGTTTACCTGTAACATGAAATGCATCGTAGGTATCGGAAAAATTTTTCACCTGCATATCCAGGGTAATTTCTTCGCCATAGTCGATCAGGCGGTTTCCGTTTCCATGGGTATCGTGAATAAGGTATTTATCAAGCGCAACAAAAGGGGTAGTGGAGGGAACGATATCTATTTCTTCAATCACCGGTTGCTTGTTCTGTTTGGTGATCACAAGATCTAAAACACCTACAGTTGTAAGGGTGTCATAAGTAAGGGTTACCTGCCGGGCTTCGTCTACCCGTTTTGCATCGAGCAATATGCCATCACGCGAAACGGCAACATACGAATTTTCCTCCGCATTAACCGTATAGCTGTTTGTGCCGATAAAAACCTGAGGATTATAGCTTGTAACCTGTATTTCGGGTACGCTAATGAATGGGGTCAGCGACGGGTCGCCCATTAAATGATAGATCTCCCAGTAATATTTTTTTCTGGCAGAAGTTGATGCTTCCACCGCCATGTTTCCGGCAACAGATATCTGCCCCTGGGTAATATACCACTCTTCTTTTGCTTCTCCGTTTAGATGAAAGTAACGATCATAAGCACCCATTCCGGTTTCTTCGTATGAAGGATCAACTTTTACGGTACCTGAACCAACAGCCCACCAGTAATCCTCATCCCAGAAGGTACTGTTTGATCCGCCAATATAGCCCACAGCACCCTTATTTTCTGCCCGTAATAACGTTTCGCCAAAACAGGTTCTTTCAAACCGGCTGGATTCGCAGCAGTTCCCAATCATCAGGGGATACATATTTTCATTGGTCATCAGTGCCACATCGCTGTTAGAAAACGAAGGATCACCCCATCCTTTATCGCTGCAATGTGCTGTATAGTTGGAAAAGCTAACACCCTGACTAATATAGTCTTTTATAGACTGCGATGCAGCCGGATCATCTGAGCTCATCACCCCACTATCATCCTGATATAAATAGTAATACGAATTTATTCCGTTGGTTCCGTTGGTATAATTATCATTCAGGTAGTTTATGGACCCGTTTCCCTGGGTTGGGGCATGATCACCATCAACTCCGGCTACCAACACCACATTATCAAGGTACGAAGGATTGGGCATCAGGTATTTTTCAACCATCAGGGTTTTATCTATTTGCGGTTGCAGCTCGGCAACCGTAGTCGCTGAAAAACGCCCGTAAAAAACATCGGGGTAATTATCGCCGGTATATTCGCAGAAATACAAATCGGTAACATGATTTTTACCATCCGTTCCGTCGAAGGGAGGAATCTGTTCGATATCACCAACCAGAAGAACAAAAGTAGGTGCTACTCCATCGGCAGGATTATCATACTGATCCTTCAGGTAGTTTTTAATGGATGAAGTAGTTGTGCCAACAGCAGGATTGTCGGTATAAGCGGTAATTACATGGTATCCCTTTTGTGTTTTCCACTCAATAAACGGCTGTAATGTTTCCTCAAACATCGGATCGGAAACAATGACGTACTTAACCGGATCGGTTACCAGCTCTTTCGTTTCTGTTGCAGAAACGGTGTTCATTGTTTTTAAATCCAGCTGGTTAAAATAAGGTGATTGTAATCTTTTTAACTCACTGTCTGAACGTTTCCCCTTTTTTGAAAACGTAATTTCTATTTCAATATTTCTTAATACGTTTAGGGTGTTGGATACCGGGTTATACTGAAAAGGGGATATCTCGATATATCCCAGGTGCCTGTTTCGCAAATGCCCGTTATCTTTAAACCGAACAATCTCTTTTTTATAAAAGCGGTTGGTATTATATCGTGCCTTATTTTTATAAAATGGAACATCTTTGGGGTCGGTACTTTTACTTACCGAGGGTTGTGCAGGGATAATCTTTTGTTGCTGCCGGTGCCCGTTTAATGCGACCTGTTCTTCATCATAACGTAATACCCGTACCGATACTTTTGCATCCGAGGGAATCTCTATTAACCTGGAGATTAGCGGCAGGTCAGGATTTCCTTTATCAAAAGACCTTGTTAAACCGGGAGCAGACAGTTGCTGATAATACCCGTCTTTTGTTTTTTTCTGCCGGATAAAAAACTCATCCACATCTTCGTAAAGAATAATTTTATCTCCCTGGTCTTTAACCATTTCCTTCGCGGGAAACTTTTTCTCTACCCGTGTTAAAGGAATTTTTTTTAGCTCCTGAGACACCGTGGTTGCTGAAAAACCAACCAAAAAAACAAAAAGTATGCTAAAACGTTTAAGCATAAAGCTAGGATCAATATTAATAAAATAAGGACAATATAGTATATTTTCTTTTAACAAAAAAAAGGAGAATATGTTTCACTTTTTGAAACATTTCTCAAAGATAATCTATTATCTTCTACTGGTCAACTTTTCCAATTTTTGATTCAACAGATTTTACTTTTTCTTCCAGCCGGTTCATTTTTCCTTTACGGATATCCAGCTTAACGGAAGCATAAACCCGGTTAGAATGTGGCTCCAGCACTTTGTACGACTGGTTAATAATAGCCAGTGCCTGGTCCATGGTTTCGGTTTCAATGATAGTACCCATGGCTGTAAGTTTATAGCTTACCCCACTTTCTTTAATCATTTGAATAACCTCGCCAACATACCGGCTAACACTGTCTCCCTTATCGGTTGGAAACATGGCAAACTCTAATAATACAGACATAACCTATTATTTATTTAGGGGCATATTAATTTCAATATCCCAGTTTGAACGAACGTTAATCGAATTTTCGTAATAAAAAACCTCTTCAGGCTGCCGGTGTTCCAGGTATTCGCCCGTATCCCATTTTCCGTTAAAGTTCGTATCGGCAATGACTTTAAAGATAAAATCTTTGGGAGGCAAAAAGGCAAATTCAACGGTTTGGTCTAAAGGTACAATCTTCTCACGAAGCACTTCTTCTTTATCCTTACCGGGAATAATAATTTGTGCTATGGCCTGAAACGTAGAATCAATACCGGTAATATTGGCTAAAATTTTACCGTAATAATCTAATTCTGGGGTCTTAAACGATATCATTACCGTATCGTTTACCGCACCATAAATGTCTGTAAACGCCCGGGGATAGATTGCTAACCGGTAATCAGCATTCTCTTCGAGGACATTTAAAAGATTATATTGCCTGAACAGAAGACTGTCTTTTTCCAGTTGGACATCTACCGCCTTTTCCAGGGTATCCTCTTTGATATACAGCGCTATTTTAGAGCTGTCCACCGACTGTACCGGTGTTTTAAACTGGATTTTAACCTGCTGGTTCAGGTCAAATGTAGATTTGTTTTGTACATTCATGCTTATGCCCAGTGTCTCATCCGAATCCGTATCTTTATCTTTCTCCTCTTCAAAGTAACGAAAAGTGAGGGTATCGGTTGTCCGGTGGTATTCGTCTTTGGATGCTTCTTTCGGGTAGGTTACGTATAAATTTAACCGGTTTTGATTATAAAGAGCAGTATCCGTTAACCAGTAATATATCACATCCTTTGCCGGATTAATTTCCTGTATATACCATTCAGCCGCGGAGGTTGTGTCGGCAAGCTCAATAACCACACTATCCTTCAGCGGCTTGTTAAATGTTAAGGTTATACGGCGTTTATCTTCTCTTTTATAGTCGGACAGATACTGCAATGCTTTATCTTCGCTAAATAACATCAGGAAATATTGAGGTATCGTATAAAACGAGCGGACACCCGTAACAATGGTATCAATGGGTCTGTGCTTTACCACAACCAGGCTGTCTTTTGCAATGCCGGGAGAACCGGAATCCGGAGTGCCATCGGCTGATTCCTTCGAAGATACCCAGATACTGTCAACAACCATTTTACCCGGATCATCCAGTAAAGAGTCATGCACAAAAACCGTATCGGCAAAACTTTCCGTAACCCGCCGGAAGGATACCAGCGAGTCGGAAAAAGCAATCTCCTCATCCGGAACATCGTAAAGATAGTTTTGGTTAACATCCCGCAGGACAAAAAGCTTAAACGCTTCGTTGCGGATATTGTTAATTTGAAAAAACCCCTGGTCATCTGTTTTGGAGATATATTCAGGAATATCTTTCATGGGTATCGAATCAGACCGCTCACTATACAGCATGACCAGGACATCTTCTTCGGGTAAAAGGTTAAATGCGTTCAGCACTGTTCCCTGAACAGACATGGAGTCGATATATTTGCCGGTAGAAAATACATACTGAAAATTCTCAATGGGATTGCCTTCGGTATAATCCTGTAACGAGTTGCCCATATAGATATTATAGGTTGTTGAATCTCTTAGTTCGGAAAGAATTTCAATATGCAATGATTTTCCTTTAACGACAATATTTGGTTTTTCTTCAACCGGAGGGGAAACAATTAAATTCTGATTCAGATTTTTAAGCTGAATAAATTCATCAAACTGAATCTTTATCAAATCACTTTTAAAATTGGTAGTAAATTTGGGTGGCTGGGTTGATACTACATCCGGCGGTTCGATATCTTTCGGACCTCCCGTAGGTGCAACAACCCTTGCGCACGCAGTTATCCATAAAAGAAGAAAAAAAAGTATGAGGTGTTGTAAGTATTTCATTTTCATAATTCCATCGTAAAAATATCGCGGTTACAAACTTAAAAAGTTTATTTCAATAAATAGTCATGTCCGTACAAATTTGATGGTTTTATTCTGTTGCTGATTGAACATTTAATGATTTCATCCATTCACTCCGGTAAAACAGAATGTTTCCTACATATTGGCACATCCACCAGGCGGTTTTGACCCGCCAGTCGGGTTTTCGGGAAAAAACTTGCGATCCTGCAGGTATATGGCTATAAATATTGCATTTATTCTGAAAACTTGATTTTTTTTCATCGAACAATTTATTATTCCAGGGGGCTTTGCCCCAAACCCCACATACTTTCTTGTCCTGAAACAAGAAAGTACGCAAAGAAATTCAAGGCTGCGCCCGCCTCACCCGAAAAACTTCGCGATGTGAGCTGAAAAATCTGATCTTGCACTTCCCTAAGGTCAGTGGTTACCTTCGGCGAGCTCGCACAAAACGCTCGGTTCAAACAGCAGATTTTTCTTCACGCTCACGGTACTTGTTTTTCGGCTTGCCGGACAAGGCCAATCCGTAAACGAATCGCCTGACAAAGAAATAATCTGCTTTCTGAAAAAATATCATCAATTCACCCCGGTAAACCAGGGTGTTGCCCTGCATAATGTTACACTCGCTAAGCGAATTGAGGAGATTTTACTATTAATTAGATATAATAAATATATCCTGAGCCTGAATATTTTTTATACCTTTGTAATTTATAAAAACAAAATTTATGATACTTAATTATATTCACTGGGACGTTGACCCTGAGATTATAGGCTTTTGGGGATTATCTATACGTTATTACGGGGTGCTTTTTGCTGCATCCTTCTTTTTCGGATATCTTATCATGCAAAAAATCTTTAAAAAGGAGGGACTAAGCGTTGAGCTGCTGGATAAGCTTACCGTTTATGTTGCTGTTGGCACGGTCGTTGGCGCCAGGCTGGGGCATTGTCTCTTTTATGATCCTGCCTACTATCTGCAGAATCCCATCGAGATTATAAAAATCTGGCGTGGCGGATTAGCAAGTCATGGCGCAGCCATAGGTATCCTTATTGCTTTGTATTATTTTGCCCGGAAGAACAAAAAGCCCTACCTGTGGATTTTGGATCGTATCGTTATTGTGGTTGCACTGGCCGGCTTTTTTATCCGCATGGGCAACTTAATGAACTCTGAAATTTACGGTATTGAAACCTCCTTACCCTGGGGATTTATTTTTGTCCGCAACGGGGAGGTGTTGCCCAAACATCCTACACAAATATATGAGGCTCTATCCTACTTACTGATATTTATACTCCTTTATAGCATCTACCGTAAAAAAGGAACAAAAGTACGGCAGGGACTGATTTTTAGTTTGTTTCTGATTTTGCTTTTTAGTGTTCGCTTTTTGATCGAGTTTATCAAAGAGGTGCAGGTAGATTTTGAACAAACGATGTCTTTAAATATGGGGCAATGGCTAAGCATTCCGTTTGTCATCATCGGATTTTATTTGTTGTACCGAAGCTACAAGCTCCAACCGGCATAGTATGAGAATCCCGGGGTGCCTTAACGACACGCCGGGGGAAGTATACAATATGCCCTGAAGGAACGGTACGTTTTTGGGGAACCATCAAGACGCAAAAAAAGATTGATTCATATTTTCACCCTCTTGTTTTCTCCCTCAAGCATGCATACTAAATGGCAGGGGAGAATAAAAATAGTGTTTTTGCACCATTTTGTCCCCCTACCAGGTTTACCTGCATCGCTTTCGCAAAGCTTCAGACGCTTACGCTAAAGCTTCAGACGCTTGCGCTAAAGCTTCAGCGGCAGCGTGCGGCAGCGTGCGGAGCAAAGCCGAATGGCAGGGGGATTAAGGGGGTGGAATCCATTATTCATTCATTAAAAAGGTTTCTATATTTTCCGGCGAAATCGTATCAAAATTTTTTACCGGATATGCTTTTGAAAATGTTTTGGAAAGAAGTCCTTTTTTATTTGGATTCCACTTAAATTCAAACGCTGAAAGTTCAGAGTCAATTTCTTCAATATAATCTATTTCCTGTTGTTGGGTGGTTCTCCAAAAATAATCTTTAAAATCAATATCCTTGTTATGATTGTATTTTAATCTTTCGGAAATGATAAAATTTTCCCATAAAGCTCCCACATCTGTCCGCGAATTTAGGGGAAGGAAATTACCAATGATAGCATTTCGTATACCATTATCATAAAAATATATTTTCTTCCCTTTTTTGATTTCGTTCCGAACATTTTTGTTTAAACCGTGCAGTCGAAAAATAATGAATGCTTTTTCTAATAAATCAATATATTTCTCTACCGTACCCCGGTCAGAATCAACTAATTTAGCTAATTCATTATAGGATACTTCATTTCCGATTTGTAATGCCAGTGCTTTTAGTATTTTCTCCAGTAATACAGGTTTTTGTATGTGTTCCAGCATCAATAAATCCTTATATAAATAACTGGAAGCTAAAGATCTTAAAAGTTTATTCTCCATACCGGAATTTAAAATAATATCCGGATAAGAGCCATAAACCATGCGATGTTCAATAAGCCTTTTTTCTGTAAGAAATCCATGGTATTGAACCATTTCGTTAAAAGAAACAGGAAATAAGTTGAACTCCAGTTTGCGTCCGGTCAAAGGCTCATTTATTTTATTGGCCAGTTCAAATGACGATGAACCTGTTGCGATGAGTTGAATACCGGGAAAATTATCGTGAATAATTTTTAGTGCCAGTCCTGTTTCCGGGATGCGTTGAGCTTCGTCCACCACTACTATTTTATATTGCCCTATGACAGGTTTTAATTTAGTGCTACTCACATGTGTTAAAATCTCCCGTACATCGGCATCATCTCCATTTAAAAACAGCGTTTGATTTTTATGTTTTCTTACCAATGAATGTACAAGGGTTGTTTTACCTACCTGCCGTGCGCCATAAATCAATATGGCTTTATTTTTAAAAAGACAGGGTTGTATCATATGTTCCAGTTCTCTGGTTATCATCTCATCGGTTAATTTTTACAACAAACATATAAAAAACAGTTTTAAATCACAAATAAATATAATAAAATGTGGTTTTAATTGCGTTTTATTATGTTTTTAGTGCCTGTCAACCCATTTATTTAGCGTAACGACCAAAAGTTATTACCCAGGGTCACTAAAATAAACGTATGACTTCAGAAAAGAACAATGGTTTGTTTTTACTCCATAGTGCATGGGCACCATTTTGTCCCCCTACGAGGGTCCCAATAGCTATCGGGAGAGGGGGTGGAATAAGAAAGATTAGTTTTTTCACCCTCTGTCCTGCGGACACCTCCCTCAAGTTTACCTGCATCGCTTTCGCAAAGCTTCAGACGCTTACGCTAAAGCTTCAGACGCTTGCGCTAAAGCTTCAGCGGCAGCGTGCGGCAGCGTGCGGAGCAAAGCCGAATGGCAGGGGAGGATAAAAGCAGGGCATTTGCACTATTTTGTCGCCCTGGCAGGGGGATTTAGGGGGTGGAAAAAAGAAAAATTAGGTTTTTCAGCAATGGTTACCCGAAACCCTGAAAGGGGGTTGCTGAAAATCAAAAACATTTGATTTCTTAAAGCATCGCTTTGTTTGTCAAAAAATTTATGTAATTTTATTACTCTATAAACATTCTTTTTCTGATAATTCGCACCATATGATTAATCAAATTATAGATTTCAGCATCAAGAATAAGCTCATCGTTATTCTTTTCACCCTCACTCTTACGGCCTTTGGAATATATTCGGTATATAAAATCCCGGTAGGTGCCGTTCCCGACATCACGAACAACCAGGTACAGGTCATCACCGTTTCTACCAGCCTGTCTACCCAGGATGTGGAGCAGTTTATCACCCATCCGGTAGAGCTTGAGATGGCCAATTTGCCGGGGGTCATTGAAATACGGTCGGTTTCAAAATTTGGATTATCGGTAGTTACCATTGTCTTTGAGGAAAGCCTGGGTACCTATCTTCCCCGTCAGCTTATCTCGGAAAAGATTAAAGCGGCTTCTGCCAACATCCCCGAGGCCTTTGGAACCCCCGAGATGGGACCTATTACTACAGGTTTAGGTGAAATTTACCAGTATATTTTAGATGTTGAAGAAGGGTACGAAAACAAATATTCAGCGATGGAGCTGCGCACCATCCAGGACTGGATGGTAAAGCGCCAGCTGTCGGGCATTCCCGGCGTGGTGGAGGTGAACACGTGGGGTGGTTTTTTAAAAGAGTACGAAATAGCCATCAACCCGAACGAGCTGAAAAATATTAATCTCACCTTACTCGATATTTATGAAGCGGTAAGTAAAAACAATAACATTGCCGGCGGATCATACATCGAAAAAAATAACCAGAGCTTTTTTATCCGTGGTGAAGGGATGGTTGAGGATCTTGAGGATATTGGTTCTGTTGTGGTAAAAAACATCAACGGCCAACCCATCCTTGTTCGCGATATTGCCGAGGTAAAACTAGGGCATGCCAACCGCTACGGAGCCATTACCGCCAACGGCGAGGGTGAAAAGGTGATGGGTCAGATCATGATGCTTAAAGATGCCGACTCAAAGCTGGTCATTAATGCTGTGAAAGAACGGGTTGAGGAGGTACAGCAAAATCTGCCCGAAGGCATATTTATTAACCCGATCGTTGAAAGAAGCGAGCTGATTTCCAGAACATCCTTAACCATCGTGGAAAACCTTTTGCTGGGATGTATTATTGTTATGCTTTCTGTCATCTTAATCCTGGGAAACATCCGCTCAGCACTGATTATCTCATCCATTATTCCGCTCTCGTTACTTTTTACCATCTCGATGATGTATCTTCTGGATATTGATGCCAACCTGATGAGCCTGGGAGCACTCGACTTTGGGATTATTATCGACGGCGCTGTGATTATTGTCGAATATATTGCTCTGAGGGTTACCAGGCAAAAAGCGGAGTACGAATTAGCCTCAGGGAAACAAAAAACGTTACTACTGAACAAAATATCCTATGAGGGAGCCTCCAAGATGATTAACTCAGCTATTTTCGGGCAGATCATCATTCTGGTCGTGCTTATCCCGGTACTTACCCTCACGGGTGTTGAAGGGAAGATGTTCAGGCCCATGGCCCTTACGTTCAGCTTTGCCATTATCGGCGCGATGATTCTGGGACTTACCTGGGTTCCTGTGGCTGCCTCCCTGTTTTTAAAGCCCGAGAAAGAAAAGAAAAAAAGTATTGCCGGATGGATCATGAAGATGGCCCACCGATCGTACGATCCGGTCATTAAGTTCGCCTACGCCAACAAGCAGTTATTTATTGGCATGGCTATTGCCTCGCTTATCATTACAGGCATTATTTTCTCCCGCATGGGTGGTGAGTTTGTCCCTACCCTCGATGAGGGTGATTTTGTGATTCAGCCGGTATTAAAAACCGGTACCTCGTTGAGCAAAACCATTGAGCTGACCACTGAGATGGAAAATATTTTAATTGAAAATTTCCCTGAGGTAGACCAGATTGTTTGCCGCATAGGTGCTGCCGAAGTACCTACCGACCCCATGTCGATGGAAGAGATCGACATGATTATTACGCTGCATCCTCCCGACACCTGGCAGTCGGCAAACAGCAAAGAAGAGCTGGCCAACCAGTTTAAAGAAGCATTAATGGTTATCCCGGGTGTTGATTATGAGTTTACCCAACCCATAGAGATGCGTTTTAATGAGCTTATTACCGGTGTACGTGCCGATATTGCCATAAAGATCTTTGGTGAAGACATGGATTATCTCAACCAGAAAGCCGCTGAAATAAAATCGGTCATCGAAGATGTTCCCGGAGCTGCGGATATTGTGCTGGAAAAAACCGCCGGCCTTCCCCAGATAAAAATTGTATACGACCGTTCCAAGATGGCTGCTTATGGACTGAATATCGAAGATATTAACCGGCAGCTTTCCGGTGCTTTTGGCGGATTGACAGCGGGCAATGTTTTTGAAGGAGAGAAACGCTTCGACCTGGTTATCCGTTTTAAAGAGGGCTATCGCACAGATATCGAACATATCCGCCAAATGGGTATTCCTATTCGGGGAGGACAGCAGATGCCGCTGGCTGAATTTGCGGATATTGACTATACGTACGGACCGGCAAAAATATCCAGAGAAAATGCACATCGTATGATGGCCGTAAGTGTAAATGTGCGAAACAGGGATCTGGAATCGGTGATTCAGGATATTCAAACCCGTGTAAACCATCATATAACGTTAAATCCCGGCTATTATATCCAGTATGGAGGGCAGTTTGAAAACCTGGAAAATGCCATGAACCGCTTAAAGCTGGCAGTACCCGTATCCCTTTTACTTATCTTTATCTTCCTGCACTTTGCCTTTAAATCACTCAAAGATGCGGTGATGATTTTTACCGCCGTGCCCCTGTCTATGGTTGGCGGGGTAATATTACTGTGGCTGCGGGGAATGCCTTTTAGTGTTTCGGCCGGCATAGGCTTTATTGCCCTTTTTGGGGTGGCTGTACTCAACGGGATTATTCTAATTGAATACTTAAAAGAGCTGAAACAGGGAGGAATGAACGATATGCGGGAGCTGATTTTGAAAGCCACACATGGGCGGTTGCGTCCGGTAATGCTTACGGCAGTATCTACCGCTGTAGGGTTTCTGCCTATGGCAATCTCCACTTCGGCAGGTGCCGAAGTACAACGTCCACTGGCAACCGTGGTTATTGGCGGACTGGTAACCTCTACCATGCTGACGATGATCCTGTTACCTATCCTGTTTTACTATTTTAACTCTTCCACCCCGATAAAAAAGATTTTTTCGTTTAAGAAAGGGGCTTCACTGTTACTGATTTTCTTGTTGACGGGAACCCTTAGCGGTTTTTCGCAGGAAACGGAAGATGCTAACGACATTCAAAAAATGACTATCACCCAGGCTGTTGAGCAGGCATTAGAAAATAACCCGGCGATAAAAAATGCCCGGCTGTCGGTAACCTCCGCCAAAAAACAAAAACAGGGCATCATCAATATCCGGCCTACCGAGTTTTCGTATCAGAAAGGACAGTTAAACTCGGAGCTCATCGACTATTCTTTTGATATTCAACAGAATTTCGGCTCGTTGCTTACGCACTTTCAATCCGGCAAGCTGGTCAAAGGAAACATCAACCTGTCGGAGAAAGAGCTGCAAATCGCAGAAAAAAATATTACCGCCGAGATCAAGATTGCCTGGTACCGGTGGATACTCCTGATTAACCGGCAAAAGATCAAGCAGCAGCAGGCAGACCTTTACCGGGAGTTTGTCCGCATAGCCAGGCTAAAATATGAGCTGGGCGAGTCGAACCTGCTGGAGCAAACCATGGCCGAAACGGAGTATGCATCCACCAAAAACGAGCTGCTGAAAATCACCGAGCAGCTTATTATTGCCGAAAATAAGGTAAAACAAATCATGCATACCGACGGGAACCTGCTGCCCAAAAATGACAGTCTGCAGATCTATGCGCTGCCTCCGGCCGGCAACCCGGGGCAACGTTTCAGCAGCTCGGTATTACTGGAATATTACGAAAGCCTGTACCGGATTGAAAATGCCAGATATAACATCGAGCGCTCACGCTACTTCCCCGAAATCACTGCCGGATATTTTAACCAGCAAATCGACGGGGTGGAAGGCTTTTCGGGGTGGAGCATAGGACTAAGGATGCCGCTGTGGTTTATGCCCCAAAATGCACAGGTGCAGCAGGCAAAAATAGAAGCCCAGAAAGCACAAAACACGCTTGAATATCAGCAGTTTAATCTGGAAAAGGAGATTGAGAACCTGATACTGCAGCTGGACCAGCTACAGAATGATCTGCTTTATTATCACGAAAGTGCACTAAAAAAAGCGGAGATATTAAGACACACGGCGCGCACAAAATTTGAAAAAGAAGAAATCGATTACATGGAATTTATCCAAAGCATCAAAACAGCACAGGAAATTAACCTGGCATACCTTAATACGCTTTATCAATATAATGAGACCGCAATAAAACTTGAATTTTATACCGAATAAAATGAATCAAACGATGAAAAATTTATTAATAGTTATCCTGTCCGTACTATTATCAGCCTGTAGCAACCAGGGCCAAAACGAAGAGACCGGGAATGCTGAACAACCCTCCGAAAAACAGGAGGGCGTTGCGCTCACTACAGCGCAAAAAGAGCGGGCAGGAATACAAACAGGAACCATAGAACAACGCACCCTGGCGGATATCATTTTTTGTACCGGCCGATTATCGGTCCACCCGCAGGATAAGGCCAGTGTGTCGCCGTCTATTGGCGGTTTTATCCAGAAGATCCATTCCCGTACAGGAAAAAAGGTTACGCAGGGAGAGGTGCTGGTAACGCTTCAACACCCCTCATTTTTTGAGTTACAACAGCAGTACCTGGAAACCAAAGCGCGCAAGGATTATTATTATGAGGAGTATAAGCGGCAGGGTGAGCTGACGGTAGAAAATGCAGCCTCGATAAAAACCATGCAGCAGGCCAAAGCCGACTACCTGTCGGCCGAAGCAAAATATAAATCGTTAAAGGCACAACTGGTGCTTTTAGGGGTTGATGTAGCCCAAATTGAGCAGGGCGAGCTGAAGCAGGCTTTTGTGGTTTCCGCTCCCGTTAGCGGGACCATCACATCCATCCATGGCAATGCCGGGATGTATATCGGTGAGGGAACACCGATGGTAGAAATTGTGAACGACCAACAATTAAATGTGGTGCTCAACGTTTTAGAAAAAGAGGTGGGAAAAGTGGACTATGGACAGCCCGTCACTTTTCAGACCCTGAACAGCGACCAGGTTTATGAAACAACCGTAGAACGTATCGGCAACAAAATTGACGGAGAAGATAAAAGGGTGCCTGTTTTTGCCACCATAGACAACAGCCGGCGGACATTGAAAGCAGGGATGTTTGTTGAAGCGCAGCTTTTAACGGCCGAAAAAAAGGTGTATGCGCTGCCCGGAGAGGCTGTCTTTGACCGGGAGGATGGATCGATCGTATTTGTGGAGAAGGACAACCGATACCTTAAAGTCCCTGTTCGTAAAGGACTAACAAAAGACGGGTGGTACGAAATTATCGACCCCGACCCGATGCTTTTGAATCAAAAGGTGGTCATCCGGGGAGGATACTATTTACAATCGATGACAGAAATTATGGAATAGGGATATTGTAGAAATTAAAAATATAATATACCTTTGTTCATCAAATTCAAAAACCCAACAAATTAACATAAAAATGGAAGACCAAAACAAAAATCAGAACCAGGACCATAACCAGCAAAAAGAGAATAAGCAGCCATCGCCGCCACCCAAGAAGGACAACAAAAGTTTACACGTTATCGTGTGGTTGCTGGCTATCGTTTTAGGGGTAGTTACCTTTTTGTATATCAACCAAATGCAGAAGACCCATACCATAGAAACCGCCTTAACGGCTGAAAAGGACTCTTTACAAACCAGTTTACTCAGTCTGCGCAACGAGTATGACTCGTTAATGACAGACAACGATACGTTAAATGCTCAGCTGATTGATGAGCAGGAAAAGATTGATGATTTGCTGGCGGAGATAAAATCCGTAAAAGCAACCAACTATGCCAAAATAAGGCAACTACAAAGTGAACTGGGAACCTTACGTAAGGTAGCCAAAAGCTATGTGCATCAGATTGACTCGTTAAATACCCTTAACCAGCAGCTGGTAGCCGAAAATATAAAGGTTAAAAACGATTTTAACGAGGTGGTATCAACCAAAAACGAGCTGGAAGAGCAGAACGAAGATTTATCAGGGAAAGTGGAGATGGCCAGCGTATTACGTACCGAGAATCTGCGGGCCACACCACTCAACCGAAGGGGAAAAGAGAATAACCGTATCAATAAGATAGAAAAGATACAGATTGATTTCTCCATCAAAGAGAATGTGCTTGCCGAACCGGGAGAGCGTACTTTTTATGTACGGATAGCCGGCCCGGATGATTATATCCTGGCAAAGTCGGAAAATAACTTATTCGAATACCAGGGGCAGGAGATTATTTACTCGGCCCGGCGACCGGTAGATTATATGAACGATAAAATCGATGTGACCATTTACTGGGATAATAACGGAACACTCATCCCGGGCAGTTACGATGTATATATCTTTGCCGACGGCCATGAGATTGGCGTTACTTCGTTTGAGATTGAAGAATCGGGATGGTTCTAAATCTATAAAAAATATTTTATCAGGAGGAGCGCTGAAGGGTGCTCCTTTTTTTTGTGGGTATTGGCACCATTCTGTCCCCCTACGAGGGGGATCGAGGGGGTGGAAAAGAGAAAATTTAGGTTTTTCACCCTCCGGTCTGTGACCACCTCCCTCAAGGGAGGACAAAAGTAGGGTTTTTGCACCATTTTGTCCCCCTACGAGGGGGATCAAGGGGGTGGAAAAAAGAAAATTTAGGTTTTTCACCCTCCGGTCTTTGACCACCTCCCTCAAGGGAGGACAAAAGTAGGGTTTTTGCACCATTCTGTCCCCCTATCAGGGGGATCAAGGGGGTGGAAAAGAGAAAAATTAGATTTATCACCCTCCGGTCTGCGACCACCTCCCTCAAGGGAGGACAAAAGCAGGGCATTTGCACTATTTTGTCCCCCTACGAGGGGGATCGAGGGGGTGGAGAAGAGAAATTTAGGTTTTTCACCCTCCGGTCTGCGACCACCTCCCTCGAGGGAGGACAAAAGCAGGGCATTTGCACCATATTGTCCCCCTACGAGGGGGATCGAGGGGGTGGAATAAGTAAATTTATTTTAAGCAAGCGAGGGCCAGCGGCTGTCCCCAAAGGAAGATATTCATATTTTCAGCAACTTTTGCCCCGAACCCCTGAAGGGGAAGTTGCTGAAAATAAAAAACATCAATACCGGGTAAAATCTTTTAATTGCGGGGCAGCGTAAATATAAATTTACTCCCCTTCCCTGTTTCGCTTTCAACGCGGATACTACCCGAGTGTTTCTGAACAAATTCATGGCACAGCTTGAGTCCCAACCCCGAGCCACGTTCGTTTCTGGTGCCTTTTGAACTGTAAAGCTGGTACTTGTCAAACAATTTTGTCCTTACTTCTTCGCTAATACCCACACCGGAATCGGCAACCGCAATCTGCACTTTTTCTTCATTTATCTCTCCCGCGATATCTACTTTTCCCCCTTCGGGTGTAAATTTAATCGCATTGTCCACCAAATTGCGAATCACCAGGTGGATCATATTTTTATCAAATGTAACGACCAGCTCATTAGAGAGGGTATGCTTTAACTGAATCTTTTTACTCTCGGCAGCGGGTTGCTTCAGCTGCATAATCTCGTGTACCAGTTCCGTAAGGTTGGCTGGTTTAGGTTCGAAGCTGATTTCATTCTTTTGCTGCCGGGCCCAGGTAAGCAGGTTTTCCAACAATGCATAGGTGGAAGAAGCAGAGTGTTTTACGGTTTCCAGCACCTCCTCATAACTTTCTTTATCCTCCCTGGCGGCATCGACATCCAGGAATTCAAGCAATCCCCTGAGTGTTCCTACCGGGCCGCGTAAATCGTGGGCAATGATCGAAAACATATTGTCTTTTAACCGGTTGGCTTTCTGCAGCTCACCCCGCTGTTCTGAAATGATCCGGTTTTTGGTGCGTAACTTTTTGTTGAGCAGAATAAGTATCAGAACAACGGTACTCACCAGTAACAGGATAATGGCTATTACCCATAATTTGGTGTTTTGCTGTTCTATTTCCAGCTCATTCAGCTGATTTTCCTGTTTTAACTGCTGATTTTCATATTCCCTGATGGTAATCTCGAAGTTCTCTTTCAAATCCCGGATTGCCTTGCTGTTTTGTTCTTCCTGTATGCTGTCTTTATACTGATGGTGCAGCTCATGGTAAGCCAGCGCATCTTCGGTTCTTCCCAATGCTTTGCTGCCTTCGTAAAGGTTATAGCTGGCATCCTGTATCATGTCAATCTCCCGGTTTTTTTCAGCTTCCTGCAGGGATTTTTTACCCCATGCCAAAGCCGTTTTGTAGGCACCCTTCTCCAGGTAAATATTGCTGTTATTATTATACACCTCCGAAAGAAAGCTGGTAATTCCTTTTTCCTCACTGATGGTCAACACTTCTTTATTGGTTTGCAGCGCCTTATCCAGTAACCCTAACTGATGATAAATGATCCCCAGTGTTAACATGGATGATGCTTTGTTCCATACGGTTTGTGGCTTACTGAACCCTTCTACGGCCTTAAGGGCATACTCCAGGGCTTCCTGATGGTTTCCCTGTTTGGAGGCCAGGTTCGCCAGGTTATGGTATGCACCGGCTGGACCATCAGTAAAACCTATGGCTTTGCATTTTTCAATATATTGCAGGTTATATTCCCTCGATTTTTCATAATCTCCCTGATTTTCATATACCGATGCCAGCGTAACGAGGCATTGCGCATAGTTATATTCGTCATCCAGCGCTTTAAACCTTTTGGTCAGTTTCAGTAATATGGGCAAAGCCTCTGAATCCCTGCCCTGCGTTTGCATCAGAAAAACGGTATTCAGGCGTGTAGATGCCCACTCCCACGAATTAGGATCAATATGTTCCAGGGACAGGTGATAATATTCTTCTGCTTTGACTACATTCCCCCTGTAAAAATGGCTTGTACCCAGGTTATTGTAACAATCGGCCAGCAGGTTGGATTCATTATGGCGTTCAAAAACCGGGATGAGGGTATGAACAACAGAATCAAACTTTTCAAACCGGTAGCTGGCCAGGAGTGCTTTGCTGGTTTCTTTCATAACCCTTGCTTCCCTAAGCTCATCGCCCATTTTTTGAGCAAGCTCCAGTGCTTCGCCGGCATACGCTTCTGCTTTTTGGGGTTCCTCCGCTTTCAGGGCTTTATGAAGCTCCAGGAGGGCTTCGAATTTTTGTACCTCGTCATTCGTGGTTTGAATGATTTGCTGAAGACTGTCGGTGTTTGCTCCGTTTTCCTGCTGACTAACAGCTGTTAACGGTAAAAAGAACAAAAAACTAATAAGTGTAAGAATGGTTTTCTTCATGGTCATAATTTTGTAAGATGGTTCATTTTAATGCCATGAAGATAACAGGAACAAGCCGTTTTAACCATGACTTTTGAACAGGATTTTACATTTTTTTGACCGAACGTTCTGTTGGGTTGACCAATGTTTATGCTGCTTTTTTGTGTACCCCGACGAATTATATAAAGCGCATGTGATGCTTTACGGCTTGCACATTTTCAGCGGATGTGAGCATCTCCAAAAGCATAAAAGCCACTTCCGGAGCAGTAGCCGGCCCGATGGAGGTGATAATATTATCATCTTTCACGATACGGCGGTCGTTAACGATAGCACCCATTGCTGCCAGCTGTTTCCTGCGGTGCCCGTCACTCAGATCATATGTTGTGGCGTTCCGGTCTTTGAGCACACCCGCTTTGGCTACGGGCAAAGCGGCTACACAAATAGCGGCAATAGTTTTGCCCGCTTCGTTAAATTGGCGGATAACATCCTGAAACTGTTCTGCATAGGCATCCTCGTAAAAACCGGTCTCTTCAAAGCCTCCGGGAATCGCCAGGGCATCAAAATCATCTAAACGGATATCTTTTAGTTGCGCCTGGGGCTCTACCACCAGGTTCCAGGTGCCCTTGATCTGTTTCCTTATCCCGGCGGTTAGCAGGTCAACCCCTTCGAGTCCTTCGGCGCGGCTCCACCCCATAACATCGGTAAAAACACTGGCTTCGTATTCTTCAAACCCCTGTGCCAGCAGTAAAAGTACTTTTTTTGTCATATCGTAAAAAATTTGAGCTAAAGATAGAGATTTCTCCTAAAAAAAATACAGCAGTCTTTGCGAAATTAATTACAAGTGTCATTGCAAAAAAACAAGTGTCTTTACAAAAAAAACAAGTGTCATTCCGGGGAGGAACGACGAAGGAACCGAAATTGCGTAATCAATGAGCTCAGCGAAGCTAATCTTTAAAGAGTCCTGGGAAAAATAAAGATTCCTTCACTTCGTTCGGAATGACACTGGAGTGTTGATGAGTATGGCTCGCAATGACGCATGAGAAAAGGATCGGAATGACACTGGAGAGGGGGAACACAATGACACTGGAAGAAGAAAAGATTGCCTGCCTGTCCTCCTCAGGCGGATAAATCCGGCAGGCAGGCTTCGCTGCACTCGCGATGACACAGCGGTACAGAGGAATGGGATCGCGATGACACAGTAGTATTGAGGAAGGGGATCGTGATGACACAAAAGAAAAAGGGCTTCGTCAAAGCAAAACCCTTGTTATTAAAAAGCTTTATGTGGTCTTTAGGTTCTTGATTTATTTAAAATTACACTGATAATCCCGGTTTTCTTTCATGATTTGAACGCTTGCGGGATAGTTTTCGACAAACCAAACGAAAAATATTCTTCTACCTAAATAAAAAGCTAAACAAAGCTATCAAATTCAGGTAAACTTTTCCAGCTTATTATTTCAATACCTTCAGAACGTTTTTGATTGTCGTCACCAGCATAAATAATCTTACCGTTCTTTTCTCCGGTAAGTTTGAGCCAGTAACGCAAATGTCTAAAAAATTCATTGTGAACTGTTTTACCTGATTTTATCTCAACTGGAATAAAATGATTGGTTTTATCAATAATTAAATCGATTTCGCGACCTGTTTTATCTCTCCAGAAGTATAAAGAATCATTAATCCCCAGGTTATTTTTTTGTTTAATGAGTTCAGAAACAACCAGGCATTCGAATAAAGATCCTTTTAGAGGATGTAATGTAAGATGTTCAATTTTACGAATACCAAGTAGTGATGATGCCAGGGCAGTATCATAAAAATAGAGCTTCGGACGTTTAACAATGGTTTTATTATAATTTTTATAAAAAGGAGGAAGTAAAAAAACAATGTAACTACTTACCAAAACACTTAACCACGATTGTATTGTTTTTACATCTACACCTACTTCAACGGATAGCGAAGTATAATTCACTTCTTGTCCGGTTCGCCCTGCAAGCAAACGCATAAATTTTTCAAAAATCAAAAGATCAGAAATATTTTTTAGTTGTCGTACATCTCTTTCGATGTAGGTCCTGATATAACCGGGTATCCATTCCCGGATCTCTATTTTCTGATCGTATACAGGAGGATAAAAACCGTTTAAAATAAAATCATTTTCGTTGTAGGATAGATTATATGCTGTTATCTCTTTTAAACTAAAAGGGAAAAGATTCAAATATCCTACTCTGCCGGCCAGAGACTGAGTAATCTGTTCGTTTAATAAAAAGTTGTTTGATCCGGTTAATATAAATTGTCCGGGTTGGGCATTATTATCTACAATTTCCTGCAAATATGAAAATAATAAAGGAGTTCGCTGTATTTCATCTAAAATGGCACCTGTAGAAAATTGGTTTAAAAATCCTCGTGGATCATCGATAGCAAACTGTCTGTTATCAGGATTCTCTAATGTAATATACGGTTTATCGGGGAATACTGATTTTACCAGGGTTGTTTTACCAGATTGACGCGGTCCGGTAACAGCAACAACTTTAAACATTGAAAATAAATGCTTTAGTCTTTTTGATGCAATTCTTTTAATCATACAACAAATATAGGAAAAATATGGAGTCTAAATCCATGTTTGTCCGTTTTTTTAGCAAAAAAGTAGCAAAAAATGAAAACATATTCACCTGTTCATTCAAATCGGCCTGACGGGTTAAAGAAAAAATGGAATCAGATTTCAAAATTGTAAGGTTTATTTAATTGTTTTTATGCAAATGTGCAATCGCATTGCAAAATTGCATATAATTAAATCCCAAACCATCAATAGAAAGCAGATTTAACAGATTCGCTATGCGAAACGCGGATGAACACAGATTTTAAAATAACAAGCGTCATTACAAAAAAAACAAGTGTCATTCCGGGGAGTACTAAAATAAACTACAAGTGTCATTGCGAGGATCCCGATAGCTATCGGGACGACCGAAGCCTGCCTGTCCTCCTCAGGCGGATAAATCCGGCAGGCAGGCAATCTTTAAAGAGTACCGGGAAAAATAAAGATTGCGTCGCTACGCTCGCAATGACGCATAAGAGGGGCGTTCGCAATGACACTGGAGTGAGATGGGGAACGCAATGGCACTGGAGAAAGGAAAGGGATCGCGATGACGCACCAGGGAAAAAGATTTATTGATCAGTATAGTAATCCAAATAACCACAAAGGTATTTTATTTCCAAAGCCCGTTTCAATATCATCTATTGCACGGTAGGCATTTCTAATTTCCTGTATTTGATTATTTGATTTGTTTTTCCCTCCTATTTCGAACGTAAAGGTCGAATCTATCAGAAAATCGCCATGATCACAATAGTTAACCTGATGTTTAGTTCTGATTTGATTAAAGAAAAATGTTTCTCTAAGTGTTCCGATGTTAGGTTTATTGAAATATAAGCAATTTAGAAGGTTTGTATTATTCATATAAATTTTAGATGGTTTTTGCAATTTTTTTATTCCTTTTGCATTCTTATCCAGCGTACAAAGTAACTCTGCTTTTTCCAATGCATGCAGATAGTTTAATAAGGTACGTTGATCAGTAATAAAAAGCGCTGAGCGCAAATTTGTTAAGTTGGGTGTAAAAGGTACAGATTCGGAAAGAATTGCTAATAATTTTTTGAGTTTTACATGATTTTCATTAGAAAAAGATGCTACTGTGGGTAAATCTTGTTCTAAAATTACATTTATGGTATCTCTTAAGCGAGTACAAAACTGGTCAGGAGCTTCTTTGTAGTAAGGATAATAACCATGTTTAAGATAATCATTAAACAGGGGTAATATTTTTATATTATTTGTAATTTCACCTGCTATTTCCTCATGATTATTTAGTAGTTGGGCAAGTGTATGTTCCTTGATGCTGGTTTTTTTAATCCAGTTAATGTATTCGCGAAAAGACAGACCCGGCAGATTATAGCTACATTTACGACGGCTTAGATCTCCGTGTCCTTTAAATAACTGAAGAACCGAAGAACCTGAGTAAACAAGTTTAAGGTCAGGATATCTGTCGTAAATTACTTTTATTTCTGCCGACCAATCATGTTTTGGATATTTAGCCGGATATTTATGTACTTCATCTAAGAACAGAAATTCTCCTCCATATTTTGTAAAGTAATCTGCAGTATCAATGATGGTATGATTATAAAACCAGGGATCATCCAGGGATATATAAAGTACTTTAACCTGGTTTTTTTTGGTTAATTCCCGGGCTCGTTGTAACATGAGTGTTGTTTTTCCAACGCCCCTTGAACCATTAATTTCAACTAATTGGCAATTCCAGTTAATAGTTGTATAAATACTCCTGGTAAATTCAGTTTTTGTACGCGTAATACGCTGCTTGCTATATTCAAAAAGAGATTCCATGTATTTTATTGTGATGAATTACACAAATATATACATAAAAATTGTAATTGATTACAATTAAAAGCAGAAAAAAGTGTATTTGGATACATTAAATCACAAGGGTCATTACAAAAAACAACCAGGGTTATTGCGAGGGATCCCGATAACTCCTAATATCCGTAGGTTATTGTTGAAAAAGTTGTAAAAAACTCTATATATTAATGCATTATAACCAAAGAGTTTTCACCTAAATTGGTGTTGACAATAAAGTTGGATTACTAAATATTTTTGATGGGAAATAGAAATACTGCTATTTATAGTTATTGCTGATAATTAAATTATAGTCAATAAAATTATTCTATTTGTTCTTTTCTTGATAAAAGAACCAAAATCAACCGAAATGAACCCTGCCCGTCCGGCAGGCGGGGAATTTTGATAATCTATCCTTTTTTCAATAGTAGTATCTATTTCAAAAAAGATTTAGGGTATAGTTTCTTTTATAATGAATCGTGGTCACATGGCGATTATGGGTTTTGTCTTGACTTTCCTGCCTGCCGGTTTACCAGCCGTGGCTGGTTCACCAGCCGTGGCTGGTTTACCTGCCGTCCCGTATAGCTATCGGATGGCATGGCAGGCAGGCTTCGCGTTGCTCGCAATGACATATGAGAAAGGAAAGTACTCGCGATGACACGGGAGAAAAGGCGCGCGATGACACTGGAGTGAGAGGGGAGCGTGATGACGCATGACAAAAATTAAAGGTTCAAACGAAACAACCGGTTTATTTAAACATTCGCTTTGACAATATCTTCGGGAGTAAATACCAGAACATTTGACAAAATGTCTTTTTGTGGTTTTTCTTTTAGGAAAAGTGATAGAATTACCTTTTTACCTTGAGTAAACGGAAGTTCTCCAGCTCTTTGTTCAAGCTGCCTTATCACTGCCGGGATATTCCTGTTGGATGACCATTTGGCTTCACCAATGAGAATCTTTTTTTTATCAAAAGATTGTGCTACAATATCAATTTCTATGGGCTGTTTGTTGATACCAGTACCCCACCACCTGGAACCCGGTTCAAAAATGTTTTTTTCAAACAAACCGGGAATAGCTCTTCTGCACATCTCTTCCCATGCTTCTGAACAAAACTCGGGAAACGTTTTTTGAAATACATTTCGATAAATTTGATCGATATATCCCAGTTCAAGTGTAGTTTTATGCGGAATAACATAGTGATAATAAAAATGTATAAAGGGGTCGTTAATTTTATATAGTGTTTTTTTGGTATTACGAATTGATAAATTCCATGGGATTTCCCTTTTAATATAACCCAGTTCAATTAATTTTTGTAATGGCCGGTTGAGTTGTGTGGCCGGTTTACCAAGGCGTGAGGATATTTCGCTCAATCGATGAGCACCTGTGGCAATAACCGAAATAAGTGTATGCATTTGCACAGCATCCCGGGTATCATCAAGAAATAACCGCTGGGGTTCTTCGTGCAGTACACCGTGAATATTAAAAATCTGACGAGTAATAGCTTCTTTCAATGTTGCGGCTTCATTTCTAATCTCCCAATATCTGGGTACACCCCCAAAAACGCTATACTCTTCAATGGCTTCTGCATAAGAACAATTTAATGCTTGTTTTAACCAATAAACACTCATCGGTGCTATTTTTATAATTTCATCGGCTCGTCCATATAATGGCGAACTATGGTCGATAACCATTTTTTGCATCATTTGTTGAGACGAACCACACAAAACCA
>DATFIZ010000150.1:0-4803 GCA_035269575.1 Bacteroidales bacterium
TTGGGTCGTATCCATCAAAATGTAGTTTCTTAAGATCTTTTGTTTTTAAATCATAAAGATAAAAACCTATGCGCGGATTGTTGTATTTTTCTGTTACAGTATCCGGTTCGTTTAGCCATTGACGGCCCATGACCGGAATAATATTAAACAACAATTTATGGTTTTCAAGGGATAGATGAGGATGCCATGCACTACTGGTCATTTTCCCAAAATCATGAATTTTATGGATTCTTTTACTGATAGTATCAAATTCATACAAACTAAAATTTTTGTAAACGGCTTTATGGGTTCCTCCATCCGGGAAACGGCTAATTCCTTTAGGTGGATGACCCGCTTGCAAGGAATAATAAAAAATAATGGTTCCCTGGTTGGTATAGATTCCTTGAGAATAATCAGGAATGAGCATAAGATGGTCGTAATAACAGCCTGAAAGCATGAATAGCAGACTTACAGCAATAATATATTTAACTTTAATGACTTTCATTGGCCGTTGTTTTATTCTTTAAATAACTATAAATAATGATTAAAATTCCTGTCGGAATGAATAGAATACCACTATAAAAGGTTAATACACTAAGGTTTGGCTGGTTAAGATATAAGCCAAAGGTTGCTACAAGCTGAGTTAGGGCAGCAAGCGTAAGTATTTTTACGATAAAAAATGCTAAACTACTTTTGAAAATATACCGTGAAAAGATTAATAAAGTGGCTATACCCCATAGTAAATATCCGGTTTGATTGATTAAAATAACCATTGAATGGCCATTATAAAAGTACCAGTTTAGTACAATACTTTCGGGTTTTGTGTCGATTATAAAAGGGAGATATAAAAATTGAGAGCCATAGGAAATATTTACGACTAAAATATATAAGCCATAAAGGATAAACCCAATTTTAGCGGTTATATTCCATTGATTGCCTGTTATTTTTTTATACAGTTCGTAAAGCATAAAAACCAGGGCAGGAGCAATTAAAAAGGCAATGGCAAAGTTGGAGATATATAATCCCTTATTTTGCTGTATTGAGTTGAGCTGATCGGTAAAACTGATTCCTGTTGGCAACGAAATAAAGGAAAATATTGGCCAAAGGATAAGAAGTAGCGTAAAGGTAATTGCACTTAGGCTGAGTTTCGACTTTCGCATGACTAAATGATTAAGGTTGACAAGCTAAGATAATATATTATCCCCTAAATATCAGGATTGAATATAAAATTTTAACCAATAAATACTTAACGCTAAGCGTGAAGTATGAATAAGGAATTCAAAAGTAACTAAGTCACTTGCGAATTACCTTACTTTAAATTAAACATTGAGTACTTCTCCTTCAGATTTTGCAATAATAACTGCGCCACAACTATCGCCCCATACATTGGTAGTGGTTCTGAACATGTCTAATATTCGGTCTACCGGAAGAATTAAAGCCATCAACTCAAGCGGTAAGCCTAGCACTTCTAAAATAATGGTAATAATAACCAAACTGGCCATGGGGACCCCTGCGGTACCAATACTTGACATTAAGGCAGTAATTAATATCAGTATCTGCTCTTTTAATCCCATATCCACCCCTTTGGCCTGTGCAATAAACATTACCACTGCTGCAATATAAATAGCTGTGCCATCCATGTTTATTGTTGTTCCAATGGGTAATGTGAAATTTGTTATTTTATGCGATACCCCTGACTTTTCATTTGTTTCTTTCATGTTAAGGGGTAGCGAAGCTGCTGATGATGCTGTAGAAAAAGCGGTAATAAGCGTGGTTTTTACATTGCTTAAATGTTTAAATGGTTTTGCCTTTCCGATAAACCGGGTAAGTAAAGGCAATGTTATTAACGAATGGATTAAAATCCCGCCAATTACAGTTACCATAAATGTTCCCAGACTGGCAACCATATTGCCAAAATCTTTCTGTTCAGCTACCACTTTAACAATTAAACCGAAAATTCCGTAAGGAGCAAGTTTGATAATGAACATGGTAATTTTCATAAACAGTTCAAAGAAGGCATTGAAGAAATCAGCCAGAATGATATTGCTTTTTTTATCAATTTTACTGATAAATATACCGGCTACTATGGCAAAGAAAATAACGGCCAGGAAATCATTGTTTGCCAATGCATAGAATATGTTTTCCGGTACAATCTGAATGAAAATATCACCCATGCTTGGTCTGTCAATGCTGATAGATTCATCAATAGCAATAGATGTAATATCCATGCCAACTCCGGGTTGTATAATATTTACCATCAATAATCCGACAATAATAGCAAGAGAACTAGTCGTTATATAATAGGCTATCGTTTTTAATCCAAGTTTTCCGAAACTGCCCTCACTGCCAATATTCACTATCCCCGAAATAACCGAACTTAAAACTAAAGGAATAACAATCATTTTAAGCATGCGAAGGAATATGTCGCCCATCCAGGCTACATAATTCACATACTCTTTAAGAAAAATTCCAAAAAAAATGGCCAGGATAAATGCGATTAAGATTTGCCAGTGTAATGCTATTTTTTTCATATCGAATAGTGTTCAAAAATATTTATAAGCCGTAAATGTAATAAAAAATGATTATGTTTTAGACTTATAAAAAAAGAGAAGTTTAAAAGAAGATTAATAATTATTTATTGGTTATTACAGTATTTTGTAATTTTATAAATTAGTATTAAAGAATTTAAAATGGGAAAAATTAAAAACAATCTTTTTCATATTATTTTTGAAACGGATACAAAATCTGGAAAATTATTTGATGTTATCCTTTTATGGGCTATTTTATTGAGTGTGCTTACCGTTATAGTCGAAAGTATAAAACCGGCAAGAGCAAACTATGGTGATATTCTTTCTTTCGCGGAATGGTTTTTTACTATCCTTTTTACCATTGAATATATAATTCGTATTTGGGTTTCCCGGGAAAAAATAAAATATATATTTAGTACACTGGGAATTATCGATTTTTTATCTATTATTCCCACTTATTTTAGTTTACTGTTTGTCGGCACACATTATTTAATGGCCATACGTATTTTAAGATTATTGCGGGTTTTCAGAATCTTTAAGTTAAATTATTATTTAAGTCAGGGAGAAATAATTGTGCTCGCACTTAAAGCAAGTATTAAGAAAATTAGTATTTTTTTATTTGCCATTTTAAATATTGTTGTCGTCATTGGTGCCCTAATGTATGTTGTAGAAGGAGAAGCCAGCGGGTTTGACAGCATTCCCCGAAGTATTTACTGGGCTATTGTAACCATAACTACGGTAGGATATGGGGATATTTCCCCACAAACTCCTTTGGGACAGTTTATATCATCTATTATAATGATTATTGGATATTCGATTATAGCTGTGCCTACCGGTATTTTTTCGGCTGAATTTGTCAGACAATCGAATCCTAAAGAAGAAAAGAGATGTGCGAACTGTAATAAAGTAATTCATGCAGAAAAGGATAATTTTTGCTCAAACTGTGGTTCAAAGTTGAATAATTAGCCATACTGATGCAATAAATTTTTAAGTCCCTGGTAGTTAATATCTGATTTTTTTGTAAATTTAATTAGTTAAACTAAAACCCTGAAATTATGAAAAAAGTATTTGCTATTCTGGTTTTAACTTTGTTTTCATTATCTGTTGGAACAACCTCTTGTTCTGATGATGTAAAAAATCCTGTGGATTGTGTTCAGCTTTTATCTGATTATACCGAAGCACATACAGCTTATGTTCAAGATCCGGATAATGTGGACAAATGTGTCACCTTAAAAAACGCTATTGAGGATTATCTGGATAGTGATTGTCCGGCACTAACTCCTCAAATGCGGGAAACTTTAAATCAGGAATTAGATGCACTGAATTGTTAATCTTATCATTGTATTTTTTGCTGTTCATATGAAAAAATAATTTTTCTAAGAAATTTTCACATCTTCCTGTGAAAATTTCTTATTTAGCCATTCGCACAATTTTTGGATTAAATTTAGCTAATATTTCTACTAAATCTTGCTGATGTTCCATTACCTGATGGATATCTTTATATACATGAGGATCTTCGTCAGTATTGCCTCCAATTAACGTAATATTTAAGTGGTTTAGAAATTGTTGCATTTCCTTTTTCGAGATTTTTTGTTTAGCCGCTTTCCTCGATAAAACTCTTCCGGCACCATGTGCTGCCGAATTTATCGAATCAACATCTCCTTTCCCTCGGACAATAAAAGCCGGGCTGGCCATAGAACCCGGAATAATACCCGTCAAACTTTTTTGAGCAGGTGTAGCTCCTTTGCGGTGAACAATCACTTCGCTGCCATCTTCCATTTTTTCTTTCCAGGCAAAATTGTGGTGATTTTCAACTTTAAACAATGGTTTTTCGCCTAAAGCGGCAGATATTCTTTGGTGAATTTGTTCGTGGTTAGCGGCAGAATAGTCACCTGCCAGATTCATTGACTGCCAGTATTCCAGTCCTTCCTGTGTATCGAGTTTCAACCACGAAAGGTTGGTTGCCCCTTTGGGCAGCTGGCAAATATCTTTGGCAATACGCGTATAATGCCTGGCAATTTCAGCGCCTATGCCGCGAGAGCCGGAGTGGGAGAGTACGGCAAAATAAATACCGGCAGGTAGATTCCACTCATTTTTTGCATCCTTTATTTCTAAAGTCCCTATATCTACAAAATGATTCCCGTGTCCGGAAGTACCTATCTGTTTATAGGCCTTAGCGTGTAAGGACTTTAAAAATGGAATTTCACGAAACTCTTTTCGTGTTAATACCGGATGATCCTCAGGTTGTTTGAATTCATCCTTCCCAAAACGGGTTTCGTTGATTAATATTTTGGTT
>DATFIZ010000151.1:0-3199 GCA_035269575.1 Bacteroidales bacterium
GATGTATGCTGTTCGGTATATATTTCCACTCTTATCATCCATAGTTACCACTGCATAAATGGATTTATCGGCGGTAAATACATAATCTCCCTCAGCATCAAAAAGGTCTTTAACCTCCTGAATAGTAATCGGATCGCCTTCGGGAATGGTTCTGGGCGGAGGGGTGTCAAATTCATCATCAACACACGAAAACATTATTAATGTCAAGGAAAATAATAATGTAAGAATTACGGGTTTATTGTTTATTTTTTTCATGATATTGTGTTTTATTGTTTTCATTGGTTCGGTTATTAAAATCTAAAGGTTAAAATGAGCATATAGGTTCTGCCCCACATGTAATAGTAAACGGGTGAAAATTTATTTACATCCTGGTTTTCGTAATCAAATCTTAGTTGTTCATACCCTCCGGTAATGAATTCCTGGTTATCGAGTACATTGGACACATTGGCATACAGGCTTAAATAGTAATCTCCAAATTTCCATGATTTTCCTCCGGAGAGATCAACGGTATATTGACTGGCTAATTTTTCCTGTTGTGTTATTTCTTTTATTTTTGCTGCACCAAGCGGTGAATTGGGTTCTAAACCTTCGATTGCATTGGTTGTTCTTCGTGCAGGATTGAAACTTAAATAAATATCATCAAAATAGCTGGCATTTACTTCAACCCACCAGTATTTAGGCGAATTATAGCTTAAACCAACAGAGTAAGCCTGTTGAGGTGTTCCGTCTACATAAAAGTTTTTAACATATACGGTTTGTGTTTCCCCCAGGGTTTCGGCGTTATTATCTCTTGTAATGGTAACGCTTGGCCTTGAGTCGTAGGTGTACTGACCTATGGCTGCAACACCCTGAACACTTAGTGTAGATGTAATATCATATTCAAGGCCAATTTCTGTTCCAAAGTGTTTTTTATCAATCCCTGTCATGGAGTAGTTCACAAAACTATTGTAATCGTCATGATAGAAACTCATCACATCAATCTGGTCTTTAAAAGTAGTATAATATCCCGATATTCTACCTCGCAGGTTAGGCATCCGGACAATATAATTGAGATCTGTAGAAAAGATTTTCTCGCTGGTTAATCCGTCTACTTCAACGTTTCTGGTTCTTGGTGAAACATAAGCATTTTCAAAAAACGGAGCACGTGTCATATAGGTAGCATTACCGGTAAAAATATGCCGTCCGGTTAATTTGTAGGTTGCCCCGCCGGATAATCCGTAATTAAAGAAAGATTGCTTTTCTGCATCTCCTGCTGAGTTATCCGGGAATTTCCCGTTGCGCATATTTCCTGAACGGAAAAAGCTTGTGTTCGATAAATTTAAGCCAAGGTATGCATCCATTTTTCCCATGGAATAATCTCCTTTAACAAATCCTCCAACCTTTTGGATATGGGCATCATAATCGTATCCAAAAAGGTCGCCTTCCTTAACTAATCTATTGGGATTCTCCAGATCGCTTTGAGCTTTAAACGGATCAGCGAAATCTCTTTCGGCAAAGTGGTCAATATCCACCCAGTAGTCGGCACCTAATAAATCATCCACTAATTTAAAATGCTGCCCTTTGTACCAGGTATAATTAATGCTTCCGGTTAAACTGATTTCATCGTTTAAATCGTATGTTGCATATGTATTTGCAATTATTTTGTTATGATCAATCCGTTCATCTTCTACCATATATTTTGCCCGGTTAAATTCAACATCGTTCCCTTCAATTCCGTCTACGTTTTCTTGTGTATACAGGTTTTTTCGGTTGGCAAAATAGAAGAAGTCCCAATCTACCTGATGATTATCCCAGGAGTAATTTTCTACATCCCGGTTATAATAGGGCAGGTATCGGTAATAATTAGGCCTTGGGTCGGCAGCATCGTACCAGGTTAATCTTGTATTTCCGTCTCTTCCGAACGAATAGGCTACTGCGGTATTTATTTCGAGTTTATCACTAAAATTCCAGTAGTGATTTAACTCAATAAATGGTTTAAAGGTGTTGGATATTCTTGAATTTCTTTTTTCACCGTCCTGGTATCCCCAGTTTGCATTGTAATAGTTATTATCAAGATAATCGTATGCATCTTGTGTTGAACCGATTTGCTTTCCTCTTTTGTTAGGGGTAACAAATGCCGTTAAAGAAACTGAATGGTCGTCGTTGATAATTTTTTCTGCTGCAAAAAGAATGGCATTGGCATCGTAGTAAGTTCCTTCAATATATCCCTCCTGCGACCATCGTCGTGAACCCGAGATAGTGAATGCCCAGTTATTATCCATTAATCCGGTTGAAGCAGTAGCCATAATCCGGTTATTGTAATATCTGTTGGTATTCATGTAAGAAGTTTTTATTCCCGGACTATATTCTGATGCCCTGGTAATAATATTAGAACCACTCCCTAATGTTGTCAGTGAATATTGATTATTATCCATCCCGTAAAAAAGTTCTTCGTTTCGGGTGGCATCGTTTAAACCTCCCCAATCTGACCAATAAGGACGGCCGGTTTCCATGTTATTCATCTCAATACCATTGAAAAAAACGGTAGAGTTTTCTGATCCAAATC
Organism: Bacteroidales bacterium; assembly: GCA_035269575.1. Lineage (GTDB taxonomy): Bacteria > Bacteroidota > Bacteroidia > Bacteroidales > UBA12077 > UBA12077. Next base: position 2,546 of record DATFIZ010000151.1, read on the forward strand.
CTCTGATATCGAAACGTGCTGATCCAAAAGTATAAGCTGCTGTGGATGCAAATATGTCATCGGATGAATGCAGCAGCCCTCCAATGCCCTGATCAACTTCATTATCTTCAAAGTCACCTGCATCTAAAACGACCATGGGTAATTCGTCTTTATCTTCTTCATAGTCAGGCGCATATTTTAAGGTCATTGTACCAATATCTAACAGTTCGTCTTCTTTCAGGATGTATGGTATTTCTTTTGTTTCGTAATTTTCTAATGAAAAAACAAGAAATCCTTCACCTACGGGTACATGGTTAATTAAAAACTCTCCGTTTGATCGGGAAAGATCCTCCAGGTTGGTTCCTTTAACCAGTATGTTCACCTCGCTTAGAGGTTTTGTATTTCTGTTATCAATAACTACCCCTTTGATGGAGCCCGTTTGGGCTACTGCAGAGAGGGTAAGAAACAGAAAAAGAGAAAAAAGTAGTGCTAATTGTTTCATACGATTATTTTTGAATTTTTATTGTTTTTATACTATATGTCTATAAAGCTTATTTTCAACTCGTTTTTTACAGGTTTAGTGTAAAGAAAAAGGATATAAAAATACATACAATGTTTTTAATTTCCGAAATTTTTTTATAGAATTACAAACTTTTTAAAACATATTACTATGAA
>DATFIZ010000152.1:0-13367 GCA_035269575.1 Bacteroidales bacterium
CAGGCACTTCTATGAAAATCCGGATGAATTTGCCGATGCCTTTGCCCGGGCATGGTTTAAGCTGGTACATCGCGATATGGGACCTAAATCCCGTTATCTCGGTCCGGAAGTTCCTGAGGAAGATTTAATATGGCAGGATCCGATCCCTGCAGTGAATCATCCATTGATCGATAAAAAAGATATCACCACATTAAAAGCCAACGTGTTGGATTCCGGTCTATCTGTTTCACAGCTGGTAACCACAGCATGGGCTTCTGCTTCCACTTTCCGTGGATCAGACTACCGGGGTGGTGCCAACGGTGCACGCATTCGACTGGCGCCACAAAAAGAGTGGGAAGTGAATAACCCTGAACAACTCAGTAAGGTATTAAAAACCCTTGAAAGTATACAGGAGGACTTTAACAGTGCACAGTCCGGTGACAAAAAAGTATCGCTGGCTGACCTGATTGTCCTGGCAGGATGTGCAGGTGTTGAAAAAGCGGCCAAAGATGCCGGGTTTGATATTACCGTTCCTTTTACACCCGGCCGGATGGATGCCTCTGAAGAACAGACGGATAGTGAATCGTTTGAAGTGCTGGAGCCGGAAACAGATGGTTTTCGCAACTACCATAAAAAGCACTTTAGCCAATGCACCGAAGAGATGCTGGTTGATAAAGCTCAGTTGCTGACACTCACACCCCCCGAAATGACCGTTCTTGTGGGCGGTATGCGAGCGCTAAATGCTAACTGGGATGGATCAAAACATGGTATATTTACCAACCAGCCCGAAGTGCTCTCCAATGATTTCTTTGTAAATCTTCTGGATATGAGCACAGAATGGAAACCCAAAACGAAAAACGAAGACTTTTTCGAAGGGCATGACCGCAATTCGGGCGATTTGAAATGGACGGCCTCTCGTGTTGACCTGATATTTGGCTCCAACTCAGAACTTAGAGCGCTGTCCGAAGTTTATGCCAGTGAAGATGCGAAAGAGAAGTTTGTCAAAGACTTTGTTGCAGCCTGGGATAAGGTAATGAACCTCGACCGTTTTGATTTGAAATAAACGTTTGTATGAAATAAAACAGGCTAAAAACTTAAGAGAAAGGGGTTGAACGCTCTCACCGGGAGGTTGATGATGATGATGATGATGTAGAATTGTTCATCAGTACATGCATTTGCATGGCAACCACCAGGGATTCGATTTGCCGGCGGGTTTATACAGTAAAACAACGTTTGAAGTAATAATACCTGTTAAACAGCCGGCGGATCGAATCTTGTTCCTGGTTGAAATGGCTGAGAGGAAAGTCTCAGGAAAAGAAAGGTTGAGGTTGCTACTCCTTAATATTTCGGGTTCGCTTGATCCATTCCATCACATACTTAATTTCCGAATAAGAGTAATCATCCCCCAAATATTGTTTAATGGGGTTTAAGCGAAGCGTATCAAACGTTTCAAAAGCGTCGGTAATTATTTCAACCTTTTCGGGTATCAGCAGTTCGGAAATATCTATCTTCCCCTGTCCTACACATTTTGCCAGATGCCCTTCAATGGTCCGAACCGTCAACCCCCGTTCAAGGGCTATTTCTTCGGGCGTTTTTTTATCCTGATACATTTCAAAGGTAACCTCCTCGGTTTTAATTTTCTTTTCTCCTTTTGGGATACCCTTTTCAGTCCCTTTGACACCCTCCTTATTTTCCGGTTTTTTAACCGATTGGGTGATTTGTTGTAATGCGTTTTTATCCAGCTCACTGTTGGATAAAACAGCTTCGCATAAAGCTTCTGCCCTGCAGACATGAATGGTGCGGACGTAAAATACGCCTTGCAATGCTTTTAACTCTTTTAGATATTTCTTTACTCCTTTGGCACGCCGGACCTTGTCCATGTGCATCCCGATATCTTCCTGCTGCTCATTTAGCCAGGGTAAAAAATACGCTTTGGCTGCCGAAACCCTTTCTTTCAGGTTGACTAAATAATTCTCGCTTCCGGAATGGATAATATGTTTCAGCTGGTTTTGAAATTTTTCGGAAACCCCATGCTTTTCCTTCGTTTTTTGTAATAATCCACGAGCCCAGTCCAGGTGTTTTTGTTTGGCAGATTTTACCGCATCTTTATCGTAAGTTTCGATATGCTGCTGCAGTTCATATACCAGCCCGTTAAAAGCAAATGCCTGCGACACCTCTTCGTTTACATACGCTTTCGAAGCATGCTGATATTTATGATTAATTTCCCGGTCGGAAATTTTGGTTTGGGCAAAATCAAACAGCTGCCGGTCTGCCCCGGGGCCATCCCAACGTACAGGTTGTGCCAGCACCAGCCCCTTTAATGAAGTCAGTCTCGATAATGCAACATATGTTTGTCCTCCGGCAAATACCTGCGAAATATCAATCATGGCTTTGTCAAAGGTAAGACCCTGACTTTTATGAATGGTAATCGCCCAGGCAAGTTTGATCGGGTAGTGTATGAAAGTACCCATTATTCTTTCCTGAATTTCTTTGGTTTCCGTATGGAGGGCAAATTTTTTATTTTCCCAGGTATAGGGTTCCACCATAGCCGAAGGGGAACCGTCTAAAAAGCCCACTTCGATATGTTCGGCATCAACATGCTCCACCTTACCAATCTTGCCGTTAAAATATGCCTGATTGCCCGAATAATCGTTTTTAATAAACATCACCTGCGCTCCCTCCTTAAGCTCAAGTACCGGATCTACCGGAAAAGAGTGTTCGCTAAAGTCGCCCTCCACTTCGGCTTTAAACCGAAACGTTTTTCCCGGCAACTTATCCAGCGCTTTTTTATTCACCTTATCAGCTTTGTGGTTATGGGTGGTAAGATAAATATATCCCTCATTTTCAAGCAAATCAAAATTCGGCTTATAGTGTTGGTTTAATCGTTTCAAATCTTCTGCAGTAACCTCATTCAGCCTAAAATGATTTAATAAATCAATAAATTCAGGGTCGGATTGACGAAATATTTTTTCCAGCTCCAGGTACACTAAATCGGTTTGCTTAAAAACGCGGGCATTAAAAAAGAAAATGTTTTCATAATAGGTTTTTAAAACAGCCCACTCTTCCTTTTTCACGACAGGAGGTAATTGCCATAAATCGCCGATAAACAAGATCTGTAACCCTCCAAAAGGTTTTTGGTTACGCCTTACATAACGTAAAATTTTATCGATAGCATCCATCATATCGGCACGTAGCATACTTACCTCATCAATAATCAACAACTCCATTTCGCGGATTAACGCTTTCTTTTGGCTGTTCATTTTCAGATTTCGAATAAGCGAAGAGGGTGTGGTTAACTGAAAAGATAAGTTTACGCCATCAGGAATCTGAGCATCCGGAATATATGACCCAAAGGGCAAATGAAAAAGAGAATGTAAGGTAACCCCGCCGGCATTAATGGCTGCTATTCCGGTGGGTGCGGCAATTACGGTTTTTTTGTGGGTCGTATCTACAATCTGTTTCAACAAGGTGGTTTTACCGGTACCCGCTTTGCCGGTTAAAAACAGCGTTTGATTGGTTCCGTTAACAAACTTTGAAACATATTGTGAAACGTTCATCTTTCCTTCATTTTAAAAAACACTTTAAAACTAATAAATTGTTTATACAAGGGCTATTTAATTGACCTAAAAATTTTGCTATCCCCCAATTTTAAAAAAATCAGGGTTTAAATCTTTCGGATAAAACGGCCTTTACTAAGGCCTTGTCAGTCAGGAAGATAGTTTTTCATTCGTCAAAAAAAACTTCTTTGCTCGGGTTGATTGATAAAAAAACAAAAACTTTGTACCGATTATTATGAAATAACCGAACCTAAACCATTGTATGATGAAAAAATTCTTCACCATAATGTTTATTATGGCCTCTTTTTTATGCTATGCACAAATTCCTGACGGATATTATGACAGTGCCGAGGGGTTGCAGGGCGAAGATTTAAAAGCCGCGTTACATCAAATCATAAAAAACCACACCGATTATCCTTATACAAGCAGCAGTACCGATACCTGGGATATTTTAAAAGAGTCAGATCGTGATCCGGACAATTCAGATAATGTAATTTTAATCTATACGGGTTGGTCCGTCGAAGGAGGACTTCCCGGAGAAGAGTATGATAATGGGAATGGCTGGTCGAGAGAACATGTCTGGGCAAAATCGCATGGCTTTCCAGACGAATGGCAGGATGCTTATCGCGATGCACACCATTTACGTCCGTGCGATATTTCGGTTAATTCATCCCGCGGAACGAAAGACTTCGATGATGGAGGTGAGCTGCACCGTGAAGCGACCGATTGCCGCAGCACCTCAACCACCTGGGAACCCCGCGATGCCGTTAAAGGCGATGTAGCACGCATGATGTTTTATATGGCTACCCGGTACGAAGGAGATGCTTCCGGAGACCCCGACCTGGAGCTGGTAGATTACACCGGAACAAGTACCGGCACACCACTTTTTGGTAAGCTCTCTACATTAATTCAGTGGAACGAAGAAGATCCGGTAGACGAATTTGAACGTAACCGCAACGATGTCGTCTATTCGTACCAGAATAACCGAAATCCTTTTGTCGATCACCCCGAGTTTGTCAATGCTGTTTATGATCCCCAAAATACAACAAACGTACCCGACGTTGATATAAACGAAAAAATAAGGATCTATCCCAATCCGGCAAACCAGGTTTTACATGTAGAGGCTCAGAAACACTTTACGGTAGAAATTTACTCTACCGTGGGAGAGTTAATGCTTACCACCACCCAAAAACAAATTGATGTGAGTCATTTAGAATCCGGTGTTTACTTTATTGTAATCAAAAATAAAGACGGACAAACCGTTAAAAGTGAGAAGATTTTGAAAAATTAAAAAAAACGGTCTCCAAAAGATATTTTTTAGACTTCAACAACTTTTGTCCTTTTGTTTCCTTTTAAGGATATTGTTGAAAGTCAATCGTTCATCTACCTTTTTAAGACCGCTCGTTATCTGAGATTTTGAAAATCAATTTATTTTTCTATCCCTGTCAATAAGGAATATCCTATAGATTTACCTCTTGAATAGGTCTCATTTTTGACGGTACCTACATTTTCAGCAATCCATTCGGCAGCCTCTACCCTAACACTGAACATTGTTTTGGTCGTAATGGTATAGGTAATTTTATAACAATCGAACGCTCCAGCATCCGTGGTTATTTGTTCTTTCCCTTCTACTTTCCGCTGGGTAATTTCGGTACTCATACCCATAAGTCTCATCCCTTCGCTGTAAACGGTTATTTCGAGCTTCCCGTCATCTAAAACATCTCCCGCTTCCAGGTGGGATGGAATTTGAAGGTTATTGCTGTTTACTTTCACCTCCATCTCCTCGTAAGCAGCCATTGTTGCTGGGTCCATAAAACTTTTCATGTCAACGGAATATACCCCGTTTTCACATTTTACCTCATATGCCTTGGTTCCAATGTCTTTTCCTTTTTTGTCAAACACCTGAACCTCAATGGTGGCAGAATTGGTTCCTGCCTCATTCACTACATTTTTGATGGTTTGTACACTGCTGCCTGTAACTTTGTCCTTGCCATCATAACTGGTATATTCAAGTTTAGCACCTTCGGTTTGGGGATAATAAAACGTACATTCCTGGGCTAAAGAAAAATAGCAGAAAATGATGATAAATCCTGCCGTAAAAAATAATTTTTTCATCGGTTATCCATTAAGTAAATACTATAATTCTATCAACAATAAATTTAGCAACAAAAAAAATCATTTCCAATAGCCTGCCCCGCTAAAATAAAATATCGACAAACAAGCTCTGCACCCCTTTTTTTAAGGACAAAACCACTTTTACCCAAAAAATTATCTGCGATAAAAAATAAACATAACCGAAAAAAATGGACTATTTCTTACGGATAAAGTACAGAATAATTCCGATAACCGCACCAACACCTCCGGAGATAAAGATATTTTGTTTCATCTCTTCTATCCCGGCAACTTTTCGGCCAAAGCTTTCTAAAGGGTTTTCTGGCGACTGAAATAAAAATTTAAGGTCAAGATATTCTCCACCAATTTTTCCAAAAAATAAATATCCGAAAATTAATCCAAGAATAGCAAATACCAGAATCAGTACAATTAATTTTTTCATATCCTTTTTTATTTAATTAAACAATATCCTTTATTTTTTTGACTTATCGGGTATGTTAAGCACTATCGTTCTTATCCATAACCAGAAAATGTCAAATCAACAACCAAATTAACAATAAAATGGAAAACCATCCATTTTTTTCTTACTTTTATTAGAATATATTCATCGAATAAATTATATAAAAAACAGACAACCATATCGAATCACAAACGTATAATAAGTTATACTCAAACTATTAACCCAAAATAACCAGGAGGTGTTTTCATGAAAAATGATTTATTTGTCCCCATTGCAAAAGCTACTTAAATGTAGGAGAATACATCATTCTTTCTGCCGAAACAAACCATAACGACTCGGGATTAATTTTAATGAATCCTGAACTTGGTAATTATTCGGTCATTAAAAACGAAAATTTCAAAATTAGTGAAGGAGAGAAATATGATTTTTTCTGTCCTGTTTGCCACGAAAAATTAGCGGCTGATATTCATGACAATTTATCGCATATCCTGATGATTGATGAGAAAGGTCATGAATATGAAATTTTATTTAGCCGAATTGCGGGAGAAAAAAGTACCTATAAAATTATTGGCGAATCGGTGGAAATATTTGGTGATCATCATTCAAATTATATCGACTTTATTAATTTAAGCCATATTAAGTGATAATGAACAAAAGGAGCTGTCCAAAAAGTATTTAAAAATGGTAAATTGATTATTCGTTTGCTTAGCGAAACTTTGCGCCTTCCCTGCCATGCCGGCAGACTGGGTCACACAAAGGAATCATGAACCTGCCTGCTGCAAGCAGGGTTCCACAAATACTTTTTGGACAGCCTCTTTTCAGGCTACCACCTCCCGAATGGGTTTAAACCCGTTTCCTATTACTTCATTTGCATCAATTACAGTCATAAATGCTGCAGGATCAATGTCTTTAATAAAATCTTGAATTATCGCCAGTTCGCGACGGTTGACATTCGTGAAAATAATTTTTTTGTCAATTCCTTTATACATTCCAACCCCATTAATTAAGGTACCTCCGCGGTTTAAATCATAGATGATTTTATTTCGAATTTCTTCGTATTTATCGGATATAATAAACAGCGCTTTATCGTAACTCACGCCCTGCATGGTAGCATCAATAACCTTTCCGGTGATATAAATTACAATCCACGAATAAAGGGGTATTTTCCAGTCCTTAAAAACGATAAGCCCCAAAAATACAATGACAGAATCCACAATTATCAGCAAAAACCCCAACGACATTTGAGTATGTTTTGCGGCAATCATGGCAATGATATCTGAGCCTCCGGAGGTCGCTTTAGATTTAAATATAAGGCCTAAACCAAATCCAATCAACACCCCTCCAAAAATACAAGACAACAATACATCATCTACCAGTGCTCCGTCAAAAGCTTCATCTAAAAAATCAATAAAGAAAGATGAAAGGACAAAACCTACCACCGTTTTTACGCCAAACCTGGGTCCTAATATTTTAATCCCTAAAATGGTTAGTGGTATATTTAACATTAAACCAACAAACCCAATACCAAGTCCATCGCTAAAAATCGGCTCTTTAATAAAGGGGATTTTAATGCCCTCTCCCATTATTTCGCTGGTAATATTTTTTACAACGATCCCGATACCATAAACCCCTCCGGGAACAATTTTGTGCGGGTCGATAAAATACACAAATCCTGCAGCCAGAATAAACGATCCAATAGCTATTAATGAATAATTATAGAACCATTCTTTCGATAAGAATTTCTCTTTTGTTAAAAACGACATGGCTATATTTTTTAAAAATGAGTGGCAAAAATATATTTTTTTGATGAAATAAATGTAAAAAAGCAAGGTTATAAAACCCTGCTTTCTTCTTTCGTTCGGTAAAATAATTTCTATCCGCCTGTTGCACTGAAGCTTCCGTAGCGGCTAAGGTCGGTTCTTGGGTTAACAACCATTACAGGAATTTTCGCCGCGTTGGCAATAATATATTGTTCCTGTGCACCTAATACATAATCGGTTAAACCAATTCCTTTGGTCGTCATAATTAATATCATATCTGCATCTACTTTTTGAGCAAAAGCAATGGATTCTTCGGCAGAATTATTTCCTTCAATTTTGTGCAACTCGTAGTCACAGTCGTATTTATCCAAAATCTTTTCGGCAAAATGTATATTCGCCAATAATTTGGAATGTAATGACTTATCTTTAATGGTTGGTACAATAATATTGATTTTAACATCAAAGTTCTTTACTAAAAACAATGCCCATTGAAGTTTCTGTTTTGCTTCTGAGCGATAGTCCAGCGGGAAAACAATATCTTTAAATATTTCTTTTTTGGAGGGAGGCCCCTGAACGACAATAAAAGGTGTTTTTGAACCTACAATGACTTTTAAAGCATAACTTCCGGTAAATTTTTGCATCCCCTTAATACCATGTGTGCCCATAACAACCATGCTTACATTGTTCTCAGAAGCATAGTCGGAAATAACATGAAACAAACTACCTTCTAAAACCAAGGGTTCAAGAGGCGCATCATATTTTTCTTTTAATCGTTCAATGTCTTTATTTAGCTCATTCAGGGCTTCTTCGCCCTTTTTTAATGATTTAACGACATGGATTAATTTGATTCGATTGTTAATGTGCTTCGAAATTTTCACAGCATGTACTAAAGCATTTTCAGCTACTTCTGTAAAATCCCAGGGTACCAGCAAAGTATCTTTTTCCATAATTCTAACGGTTTATACACAACGGCGTTTTAATTAATAATTGATTGGAAAAGTTAAATAAAACTTCATTGATTTGCAAAACTTTTTTAATTTATTAATTCGTTTCGCTTTTTTTTGCATTAAATTTAAGGTTGTTTTTGAACTTAATCTTTTTTTTTATTGTTTTTCAATAAAAAACATTTACTTTGTTAATCCAATAATTTATTCAACGATGACGAAAAATCAAAAAGTAAAAAATAAAAAAATCATTGGTTTTATATATACTTTGCTGTCTGTGTTTTTAGGCATTGGTATATTGTCTATCATCTTTTCAATCATATTGTTTTTCCTTACCCTTTTTAAGCCGGATTTTAAACCCTTTTTCCCGGTTATTGATGTTCCCGTTGAAATTATGGAAGAAGCTACCATAGAATTAAAAAATGGTTCCTCTTATAATATTTTAATTGATGAAGCCTATTTTTCCTTTAATGTAGATAATCCTTATGGTGTAGCCGGCTTTATTAATTACCTGTATTTTATTTTTATATTAATCATTGCTTTTTATATCATTTATCAGTTATGGAAAATATTTCGTTCTATTCGTATTTCTTTAAAAGATGAGAATCCCTTTCATCAAAAAAATACCTGGCGAATACGAAAAATTGCTCTTGCCATGTTTATTTCTGCAATATTAAAAATCAGTTATCCGCTTTTTGTTAAATTTTTGTGGTTGAAAAAAATTGTTGCTTTTGAGCAGACTTTTAATATCCGGCTAAATTTGGATGCCTCTGTTGATTTGTTTTGGGCGTTAATTGTTTTGGTCGTTGCAGAAATTTACCGTATCGGATCCGAGATAAAAAAAGAGCAGGAACTAACGATTTAAGATAATAAATTATGCCCATCATCACGAACTTAAATAATATACTTATTAAACGGAACATGTCGTTAACCGAACTCTCGGAAAAAGTAAATATTACGATTGCCAATTTATCCATTTTAAAGAGTGGAAAAGCAAAAGCAGTACGGTTTTCAACCCTTGAGGCTATATGTGAAGTTCTTGATTGTAAACCCGGAGATATACTAGACTATATCCCGGAAGACCAACAAGATCAAAATAAAATATAATTTATTAACCCATCTAAAACAATTATTTAATTTAAAAACTATGAAATTCAAAAATTTATTTTTAAGCGCAGTATTAATCACTGCAGGCATAACTGCCTTTGCACAATCCGGGACCATCGAATTTGAGGAATTCGATTTGGACAACGGTTTACATGTGATCCTGCATGAGGATCACTCGGTACCGGTGGTTTCGGTATCTGTTATGTATCATGTGGGGTCGAAAAACGAAAACCCTGACAGAACGGGGTTTGCCCACTTTTTTGAACATCTTATGTTTGAAGGAACAAAAAATATTGAGCGGGGAGAATATTCCGAAATCGTAGAAAAAGCCGGAGGAACTCTCAATGCCAATACTTCGCAGGATCGTACCTACTATTATGAACTCCTGCCTTCAAACCAACTGGAACTGGGTCTATGGTTAGAGTCTGAACGAATGCTCCATGCAAGAGTAGATTCTATAGGTGTGGCTACCCAGAAAAAAGTGGTGGTGGAAGAAAAGAAACAAAGTTATGATAACCAGCCTTATGGAGACATTATGATCCAGTCTTTTGACAAAGCCTTCCATAAGCACCCTTACCGCTGGACCACTATTGGAGATGCTGATCACATCATGGCTGCCAAAAGAGAAGAATTTAAACATTTTTACGACGAATTCTATGTACCTAACAATGCAGTACTCATTGTGGCCGGAGATATCCAGCCTAAAGAAGCGAAAAAACTGGTGAAAAAATATTTTGGCGATATTCCGGCAAATAACGGAGAGATTTATCGACCTCAGGTTGTGGAACCACCCCTTGCAGGAGAAGTTCGCGATACCGTTTGGGATAACATCCAGCTGCCTGCAGTGATTCAGGCCTACCGTATTCCCGCTATGGGAACAAAAGATTATTATGCATTGGAAATGTTAAACAACCTGCTTTCAGGAGGTGAAAGTTCTCGTTTGAACAAAAAGCTGGTAGATGAAAAACAACTGGCATTGCAGGTTATGGCAATTCCTATGCCATTAGAAGATCCGGGACTGGCGCTTGTTTTTGCCCTTCCTAATATGGGCGTTGACAGTAAAAAGCTGGAGGATGCCATGAATGCAGTCATTGAAGAAACCCACACAGAGCTAATCTCTGACCGTGAATTGCAAAAATTAAAAAATACCTTTGAAAGCAATTTTATCAATGGTAAGAGTACTATTGCCCGCCGGGCAAGTACACTGGCAACCAACTACACCTATTTTAACGATGCGAATCTGATTAACACCGAACTGGATAAGTACATGGAAGTAACCAAGGAAGACATCCAGCGTGTGGCCCAAAAATATTTTAATAAAGATAATCGCGTAGTTCTTTACTATTTACCCGAATCACAAAAAAAATAAAAACCCAGCAAAAGAATAATTAATCATGAAAAATAAAATATCCGTTTTATTCATATTGCTTCTCACCCTGTTTGTGGGAAACGAAGCAGTCGCACAACTTGATCGCAGCGTCCGCCCTGAAGCCGGACCCGCGCCCGAAATAACCATTGGTGAACATCAGTCATTTACTCTCGATAACGGACTTAAAGTAATTGTGGTTGAAAACCACAAAATTCCACGGATCTCCTTTCAGCTATCTGTTGATGTTGATCCGGTAATGGAAAAGGATGCCGTAGGTTACGTAAGCATGACCGGTAGCCTGTTACGCTCCGGGACCCAAAATAAAACCAAACAGGAAATTGATGAACAAATTGATTTCATTGGCGGAAACCTGTCTACTTATGGCAATGGTATTTATGCATCATCCCTTACAAAACACAGCGACGAATTGCTGGAGTTAATGTCGGATGTGCTGATAAATCCAATATTTCCGGAAGATGAACTGGAAAAAAATAAAAAACGTACCATCTCCGGGCTGGCAGCCTCCAAAACCCGTCCATCCTCTATTGCTTCAAGAGTGGCTCAGCGTATCCGCTACGGCGACAATCACCCTTATGGAGAAATCCAAACAGAAGAAAAGGTGGAAAATATTACACGCGATCATTGTGTAAGCTATTATAACACCTATTATAAACCTAACACTTCTTATTTGGTCATCGTGGGTGATATCAACCTGAAAGAAGCCAGAGAAAAAGCAGAAAACCATTTCGGAAGCTGGGAAAAAGGCGAAGTTCCCAGCCATGAATATGAAGTACCTGAAGCCCCTGAAAAAACCAAAGTAGTGCTGGTACACCAGGATGGAGCCGTGCAGTCTGTCATTAATGTTACGTATCCTCTGAAACTTACTCCCGCGCATGAGGATGTAATTCCTGTTCGTTTAACCAACGATATTTTAGGTGGAGGAGTATTCTCCGGCCGCCTGATGCAAAACCTTCGCGAAGACAAAGGATATACTTACGGAGCCAGAAGCTCTATCAGTACCGACGAGTTGGTGGGTTATTTCAATGCCAGTGCAGAAGTAGGTACCGATGTTACTCCTGATGCAGTTAACCAGTTCCTTATCGAAATGCGCCGCATGCGGGACGAAAAAGTTTCGGAAGAGCATTTAAACCTTGTAAAAAATGTGCGAACCGGTTCGTTTGCCCGTTCTTTGGAACGCCCGCAAACGATTGCCAGTTTTGCCCTAAATGCTGAACGCTACAACCTTCCAAAAGATTATTATGCCAACTACCTGAAAAACCTGAATGCTGTTTCGGTGAACCAGGTGCAGGAAATGGCCGAAAAATATATTCTTCCACAACACAGCTATATCTTAGTAGTAGGTGACAAAGAAAAGCTGATGGAAGAATTAAAAGAATACAGTGCTGACGGAAAGATTTTGCTTGTTGATGATTATGGTAACCCGGTAGAGGAAGCCACAGAAATGGATGCTGACCTGACGGCAGAAAAAGTATATGATAGGTATTTTGAAGCCATCGGCGGAAAAGAAAAGCTGGAAAATATCCGGGATATGAAACAGGAAGCAACAACCAGCATGAGTGGAATGACCCTGAATATCGTTACCTACAAAAAAGCACCCAACAAATTTAAAATGGAGATGCTGATGAATGGGAATGTGATGAGCAAGCAGGTATTTGACGGGGAAAAAGGAAGTATTTCCGGTCCTCAGGGTTCACAGGAACTTCAGGGAGACCAGCTTAAGCAGATGAAATACCAGGCGACCATGAACCAGGAGCTAAAATACGACGAACTGGGAGTTGAAACGTCGTTAAAAGGCATTGAAAAAGTAAACGGCAAAGATGCTTATAAAGTAGAAGTAAACACTCCCAACGGAAATAAATCCTTTGATTACTTTGATACCGAAACAGGATTAAAGCTGCAAACCAAAACGACCGTGCAAACCCCACAGGGCGAATTTACACAGGTACAAACTTTTGCAGACTACAAAGAGGTGGATGGCATCAAGTTCCCCTTTATTATCAGTACCTCCGGTATGCAGAATTTAACAATGGATATTCAATCCATTGAAATCAATAAAGG
>DATFIZ010000153.1:0-2061 GCA_035269575.1 Bacteroidales bacterium
ATTAATATTTGTTCCACCGTAAACACCTAATGATCGAATATTCATGTAGGTTGTTAACCGCTGAATATTTTCAACCAGCTGCAAAACCAACTCGCGGGTTGGAACCAGTATTAAGATTCTTGGATTAAGTTGTTTCGAAAATTTTAACTCATGCAATAAAGGCATTAAATAAGCAAACGTTTTCCCGGTCCCTGTTTGCGCAATTCCGACCATATCTTTCCCAGAAAGAATTACCGGAAAAGCTTTGCTTTGTATAGGTGTTGGTCTATCAAATCCTAAATCAATGACTGCATTATTCAAAGGTTTTGACAAATTAAAATTTTCAAACGAGTTCATGAACCATTATTTTTTGGCAAAGGTAATATTAAACTTTCAAATGATTTGCAGATCATAAAATCCATAAAAAAACATTATCTCGATAGTTTTGATTTGGCATACCACTTTTTCGCTTTTTGTTTTCGTGCAACTGCCGATTTAGGTCTTGAGTAACCTGCATTTCTTTTTGTCCGGGGTTGCTTAGAAGCCTTTACAGCATTATGATCCATTAACGGATAAGAATGATCTTCAATCACCGGTATTTTTTTAGCAATCAATTTTTCAATTTCTTTTAAATACGCTTTCTCTGTGGCATCACAAAACGAAATGGCAGTTCCTTTAGCACCTGCTCTTCCTGTTCTTCCAATTCGATGAACATAGGTTTCGGCAATATTAGGAACTTCGTAATTGATCACAAATTCCAGTTCATCAATATCAATTCCACGTGCCGCAATATCAGTCGCAACCAAAACACGCGTTGTTTGTTCCTTAAAATTACGTAACGCTCTTTGACGTGCATTTTGTGACTTATCGCCATGTATGGCTTCTGACTTAACATTTTTCTTATTCAGCATTTTAGCAACCTTATCAGCGCCATACTTTGTCCTTGTAAAAACCAAAGCAGTTTTAATATCTTCGTTATTTAATATATCCGCTAATAAAGCATTTTTATTTCCTTTATCGACGAAATAAACCGATTGTTTAATAATATCGACCGTTAAAGATTCAGGACTTACGGAAACTTTCTTTGGGTTATACAATATAGAACCAGCTAATTTAACAATTGCCGGCGGCATGGTTGCCGAGAAGAACAGGGATTGTCTTTTCTTTGGAAGAACCTGAATCATTCTTTTCACATCATGAATAAATCCCATATCAAGCATCCGGTCAGCCTCGTCCAGCACAAAAATCTCCACATCGTGCAAACTAATAAATCCCTGGTTCATCAGATCTAACAAACGCCCCGGAGTTGCAACCACAATATCCACTCCACCTTGTAATGAAGACGTTTGCTTATTTTGATTTACACCCCCAAAAATCACCGCACTCTTTAAATCCGTATGCCTGCCATAGGCTTTAAAACTCTCTCCGATCTGTAATGCTAACTCACGTGTTGGAGTTACAATTAAGCTTCTTATTTTTCTTTTCTTACCATAGCTATTATCTGCACTTAATAATTGCAGAATAGGAATAGCAAATGCAGCTGTTTTTCCTGTTCCTGTTTGTGCGCATCCCAGCAAATCTGAACCTTGTAATATGATGGGTATAGATTGTTCCTGTATGGGTGTTGGAATTGTATAACCTTCTTCTTTTATAGCCTCTAAAACGGGCTTAATAATGTTTAATGAATTAAATGGCATAAATAATTTTGTATGTTGTAGTATTAAATTTTGTTCTGTTACTCGCTTCGCTTAGTTCGACAAGTTTACAAGCTTTTGTCTTTGGGAGGAAAGTTCTAATGCAGTAAATTGTTGATCATAAATTTGGGCAAAGGTAGTGCTTTATTTTTAATAATCGTTTTTATTCATCATAAGGTTTTTGATTAGCTCTATGAGATTTATTCTTTTTAAGCTGGCTGGCGGATAAAATGCCTGTTAAAAATAACTGTTGTTTTATTTGAAGTTGGATTTAATTCATTAGTCAGCCGCTGACTTATTGAAAAGCTGGAATACAGAACATTTATTTTTAAAATAAAATACGGTAGCAATTTTTAGTTATTTTTGTTAAACTTGAAATCATTTAAAA
>DATFIZ010000154.1:0-11308 GCA_035269575.1 Bacteroidales bacterium
ACCAAATACGTCAACGATCATACCTCCTTTGGTACGACACTTAATGTAACCCTGAATAATTTCATCTTTTTCAAGCGCTTCGTTTACTCTGTCCCAAGAACGTAATGCTCTTGCTTTTTTATGCGAAAGCACTAACTGACCGTCTTTGTCTTCCTGACTTTCTACATAAACTTCAACTTTATCACCAACTTTTAAATCGGGATTGTAACGAAATTCGTTTAAACTAACTACGCCTTCTGATTTGTAACCAATATTGATTACAACTTCTCGTTTTGTCATTGAAACAACAGTACCATCAATTACCTCATTTTCAGTAATGGTGGATAATGTTTGATCGTACATTTTTTCATACTCTTCACGATCTGATTTGTCGTACGATTTTCTTTCTTCTACAATATTATCCCAGTCAAATTCATCGGTGGGAGTAGCAAAATCCAGCACAGATTCTTCATCCTTTTTCTCAGGCTTCTCTGTTTGTTTTGTTTCTTCTTTTGCAGTTTTTTCAACTTGCGCATTTTCCTGCTGTTCTACATTCTCTTGTTGTTCTACAGCTTTGTTCTCTTCTTTTTCTACCATTTAAATTGTGTTAAATAATTTTAGTAAATTAGACATTATATTATAGTTTAACAGAGTGCAAAAGTATAATTTTTATTTAATTAATTAAAAATAAAGATACTAAAAAATAACGATACCCATCAAATATGCTAAAACATTAAAATTCTTCCACATAACAAATATTTATAATTAATCTTTTTATTCCTGCTCAATAACCAATATTCAATAAAACCTATCGTTACATCTCATATTATATAGTCCACAATATAATGAATATTTTTAAATATCTTATGTACACTAAATAAATAATTAGTCCGCTGAAAAAAATATTCAAAAAATAAAAATGATAACCTACAGCCATAAATTGCATCAGCTTTTATTATATTTACATTTTAATTATTTGGATTAAATTATTCAAACACCAAAATTTTAGCTGATTAATAAATGAAAAAAATATTAGTTACCGGAGGTGCCGGTTTTATAGGGTCTCATTTATGTGAAAAATTATTAACTGATGGTAATGAAGTAATTTGTTTAGATAATTTCTTTACCGGATCCAAAGAAAATGTAATTCACCTAATGGATAATCCTTTTTTCGAGTTGGTCCGGCATGATATAACTATGCCTTATTATATTGAAGTAGATGAAATTTATAATTTGGCTTGTCCTGCTTCGCCCATACACTACCAGTATAATGCCATAAAAACCATCAAAACATCAGTAATGGGTTCGATTAATATGCTGGGGCTGGCGAAACGAATAAAAGCAAAGATATTACAGGCCTCAACCAGTGAAGTTTATGGCGACCCGGAAATACATCCACAAACTGAAGATTACTGGGGGAACTGCAACCCTATTGGCCCTCGATCCTGTTATGATGAAGGCAAAAGATGCGCCGAATCACTTTTTATTAATTACCAACAACAAAATAATGTACGTATTAAGATAGCAAGAATTTTTAATACTTATGGTACCAGAATGAGCATGAATGACGGCCGTGTAGTTTCAAATTTTATTGTACAGGCATTAAAAAACGAAAACATTACCATCTTTGGAGATGGAAAGCAAACCCGGAGTTTCCAGTTTGTCGACGATTTAATTGAGGCATTAATAAGGCTCATGAATACCGATGATAATATAAAAGGACCGGTTAATATTGGTAATCCTAAAGAATATACCATGCTTGAACTGGCACAAAAAATTATTGATTTAACCGGGTCAAAATCTAAAATCAGCTATCTCCCTCTTCCGGAGAATGATCCTGTTCAAAGGCAACCGGATATATCGCTGGCCAAAAAAATATTAAATAACTGGGAACCAAAAACGGATTTAAATGACGGATTAATAAAAACCATCGAATACTATAAAAAAGAATTAAACTTATGAAAGGAATAATATTGGCTGGAGGTGCCGGTACACGGCTATATCCCATTACCAAAAGCATTTCAAAACAAATCATCCCTATATACGATAAACCGATGATTTATTACCCTCTTTCGGTTTTAATGCTGGCCGGAATTCGAGAAATTTTAATTATCTCCACTCCAAAAGACATCCAGTTATACAAAGATCTTTTAGGTGACGGAAGCCAGATAGGAATAAGGTTATCTTATGAAATTCAACCATCTCCGGATGGATTAGCTCAGGCTTTTATCATTGGGGAGCAATTTATTGGTAAAGATAATGTTTGCCTGATTCTGGGAGATAATATCTTTTACGGTTATGGCTTTAGTAACATTCTTACACAAACAGCCAAATTAAAAGATGGGGCTATCGTTTTTGGATATTATGTAAACAACCCGCATCGTTATGGCGTTGCTGAATTCGATAATTCAGGGAAAGTACTTAGCCTTGAGGAAAAACCTGAAAAACCAAAATCTAATTATGCCGTCACCGGATTGTATTTCTACTCAAACGATGTAATACAAAAAGCCAAAAGTCTTAAACCAAGTAAACGTGGTGAACTGGAAATTACCGACCTAAACCGCATGTATTTACATGAAAACAGGTTAAAAGTGGAATTGCTGGGACGTGGTTTTGCCTGGCTTGATACAGGTACCCATGAAAGTCTTTTACAGGCTTCGAATTATATTGCAACCATTGAACAAAGACAAGGACTAAAAATTGCTTGTTTAGAAGAAATTGCTTACAAAACAGGATTCATTGATAAACAACAGTTAATTAAACTTAGCGAAGATTTAAGAAATAATCAATACGGTGAATACTTATTAAAAATAGCTAACGAATAATTCATATGGAAGGAAAAGATACAAATATTCAAGGATTAAAAATTATAAAACCTAAAGTTTTTGAAGATTCCAGAGGCTATTTTTTTGAAAGCTATAATAAGGAAACCATCAAAAACTTAATCGGAGATGTTGAATTTGTACAGGATAATCAGTCATTATCTGAATATGGAACCATAAGAGGTTTACATTACCAGTTAGCACCTTATGCACAAGCTAAACTAGTAAGAGTAATACAAGGAAAAATCTATGATGTTGCCTTAGATATAAGAGAAAATTCACCCACCTTCGGTAAATATTTTGGTATTGAGCTTTCCGAAGAAAATAAGACACAGCTTTTTATACCCAAAGGTTTTGCTCACGGATTTTCAGTATTAAGTCCCAGGGCTATTGTACTTTACAAAACAGACCAGTATTATCATAAAGATTCAGAAAGAGGTATTAAATATAATGATCCGGAGCTGAAAATTGATTGGAAAATTGCCTCCCCGGCATCCATACTCTCATCTAAAGACAAAGTTCTACCACCGCTTAAAGAAGCAGAAAAAAATTTCTATTATTAAATGTATTGTTATGATTAATATTTTGGTTACAGGAGCCAACGGACAATTGGGCAGCGAGCTTAAAGAGTTAAATAAAAAATATACCCAGATTGGCAATAAAACGGCTAATTTTATCTTTACAGATATTGATACGCTTGATATATCGAACAGTGTTTTTTTAAAAAAGTTTTTTCAGGATAATAAAATTGATTATGCAATAAATTGTGCGGCATATACAAATGTTGATTTAGCGGAAAAAGAGGCGGAAAAAGCCTACGAAATAAATGCCAGATGTGTAGAACATATTGTACAAGCTATTGCCCCTTTCCATATAAAATTTATTCATATCTCTACCGATTATGTTTTCAATGGTCACTCACATATCCCATACACCGAAGAAATGCCGGAAAGTCCTGATTCTGTATATGGTCAGTCTAAACTGGAAGGAGAAAAAATTGCCTTAAATTATCCCGAAACAATTGTCATACGTACCTCATGGTTATATTCTTCATTTGGGAAAAATTTTGCAAAAACCATACATACATTATGCAATCAAAGGGAAGAACTAAATGTAGTTTTTGATCAAATTGGAACACCAACCTATGCCAGAGATTTAGCTTTTGCTATCTTTAAAATTATAGAACACTCGGTTATCAATAATAATTTCAAACCCGCCATTTACCATTACTCTAATGAGGGAGTTTGCAGCTGGTACGATTTTGCAAGAGCTATTGCATTAAAATCTTATTCGAAATGTAAAATCAACCCCATAGAAACCAAAGATTATCCAACACCTGCCAAAAGACCATTTTATAGTGTATTGAACAAAACCAGGATAAAATCGGTATACAATATAGATATTCCTCACTGGCAGGATAGCCTCAATGATTTCTTTATGGAAATCTAAAAAGAATAATATATAAATTTTATAAATTGAAATCATTATATTTTGCAGTTCTAAAATATTAAATACTATGCCAACTAACGATTTAAGACAAAAAATAAACGAAAAAAGCCAACAATGGCTTCATTCACATATCATCGATAATGAATCGAAAGGACGCATTAATTCCATGATTGAAAACGATCAAAATGAATTGACTGAATCGTTTTATAAAGATCTGGAATTTGGGACCGGTGGATTGCGTGGAATTATGGGTGTAGGAACCAACAGAGTAAATATTTATACTATTGGAATGGCTACACAAGGCTTAAGCAATTACCTTAAACAGCAATTTGCCGGTAAAAAAGAAATTAAAGTTGCCATAGCTTACGACTCCAGAAACAACAGCCGCCTTTTTGCCGAAAAGACAGCCAGTGTATTTTCAGCAAACGGAATCAAGGTTTATCTTTTTGATAAATTAAGACCCACACCCGAATTATCATTCGCTATTCGTTACCTAAAATGCCAAAGTGGAATTGTTATTACGGCATCGCATAATCCTAAAGAATATAATGGTTATAAAGTATACTGGGAAGATGGCGGCCAGATTATCAGTCCGCACGATAAAAATATCATTGCCGAAGTTCAAAAAATTAAAAGCATTGATGAAATCCGGTTCGACCATGAATTAACTCATGTGATAGAAATTGGAGATAAAATCGATAATGAATATATTAAACAAATCAAACAACTATCACTTAATCCGGATGTAATTAAAACACAAAAAAACCTGAAAATTGTATTTACACCCATTCATGGCACAGCTGTCGATTTGGTTCCTAGAGCACTAGAAGCATTTGGTTTTAAGCATATCAATATTGTTGAAGAACAAATTACTCCCGATGGAAATTTCCCTACCGTAAAATCGCCTAACCCTGAAGATCCGGCAGCGATGGAATTAGCATTAAAGAAAGCTAAAGCAGTTGATGCCGATATTGTGATGGGAACCGATCCTGATGGTGACAGAGTAGGCATTGCCGTTAAAAATCTAGAAGGTGATTTTATACTCCTGAATGGAAATCAGGCAGCAGCCTTACTTGTCCATTACTTAATCACCCAATGGAAAGAAAAGGGGAAATTAAAAGGAAGAGAATATATTGTAAAAACCATTGTTACCTCAGAAATACTAGCAGAGATAGCTGAAAAATATGATGTCCAGAATTACGATGTATTAACCGGATTTAAATATATTGCCGATATCATTCAACAAAACGAAAAAGTAAAACAGTTTATTGGCGGCGGTGAAGAGAGTTATGGTTACCTGGCCGGTGAATTTGTGCGTGATAAAGATGCAGTAATATCATGTGCGCTTCTTGCTGAAACAGCAGCCTGGGCAAAAAATAAGGGAAAAACACTTTACGAAGAGTTGATTGATATTTATGTAACGTTCGGATTTTATAAAGAGAAATTAATATCAATCGTGAAAAAAGGAAAAGCCGGCGAAGAAGAAATTCATAAGATGATGGATAACTTTAGAAACAATCCGCCTCAGACCATCAATCATTCCAATGTAATGTTAATTCATGATTTTTTGAAACAAAAAACATTCGATCAGCTAAGTCATCTACGCTATGTAATATCATTACCTAAATCAAATGTATTGCAGTTTATTCTAAAAGACGGCTCAAAAATATCTATCAGACCCTCAGGAACGGAACCAAAAATTAAATTCTATTTCAGTGTAAACGAAAAGCTGGAAAGAAAAGAGGA
Source organism: Bacteroidales bacterium (assembly GCA_035269575.1). Lineage (GTDB taxonomy): Bacteria > Bacteroidota > Bacteroidia > Bacteroidales > UBA12077 > UBA12077. The sequence goes on from DATFIZ010000154.1 coordinate 5,997, forward strand.
TTTTGAGAAAATGAATAAACTGCTGGATGAAAAGATTGATGCTATTATTCAAGATTTAAGGATTGATAGTTAGTATAGAGTTCTCAGTTCTCAGTTCTCAGTTCTCAGTTCTGAGTTAGGAGTTTTAAGTTGAATTTAGAAAAAATATAACTTATGAAATCGTATCGAGAAGAAGTATGGTTTAATACCAACAGAAGAAGAGAATTAATAAACATTACCCCTGTAGTTGAACAGGTATTAAAAAAGAGTGGAGTAAAAGAAGGATTGGTATTGGTTAATTCGATGCATATTACCAGTTCGGTTTTTATTAATGATGATGAAAGTGGGTTGCACGAAGATTTTGAAAAATGGCTTGAAAAGTTAGCGCCGGAAAAACCGCACGACCAGTACAAACACAATTACGCTGAAGATAATGCAGATGCTCACTTAAAACGCACCATCATGGGACGCGAGGTGGTAGTTGCTATAACTGAAGGAAAACTTGATTTTGGGCCGTGGGAACAAATCTTTTACGGCGAATTTGATGGTAAACGAAAAAAAAGAATTTTACTAAAGATTATTGGAGAATAGTTTAGAGACTGACTGAAAGTAGAGCCGTTTTGAAATTTAGCTTACGATCTAATCCGGGAAAATTAAAAATTATGAACTTATAAGATGCTCATCCGTTTATAGCCTATGGCACACAGTCATCAAAATATTGATCCTAAAAAGAGAAATCTTTTTATCAGTGTTTTTCTTAATGCTGTTATTACCGTAGCAGAATTTATTGGAGGAATTTTATCCAACAGCCTGGCTTTAATCTCCGATGCTGTCCATAATTTAAGTGATACGCTGGCCTTAGCTATTAGCTATATTGCCATGTTAGCAGGCAATAAAAAATCAAACGAAAAGAAAACGTTTGGATATAAAAGAATAGAGATCCTTGCTGCCCTTTTTAATGCGGTAGTTCTAATAGCAATTTCTTTATATCTATTTTACGAAGCATACCAGCGTTTTCTCAATCCCGAGCCTATTGGCAGCAAACTAATGTTTATTGTAGCTACTATTGGCCTGGCTGGTAACTTAATTTCAGTCTTTTTATTACACAAAGACTCATCGCATAGTTTAAATGTAAAAGCGGCTTACCTCCATCTTTTAGGGGATACCTTTTCATCGGTGGGAGTAATTATTGGCTCTGTTTTAATTTATTTTTATAACATTACCTGGATAGATCCTTTGCTTACTGTAATTATTGGTCTATTCATTATTCGCGGAACCTGGGGAATCATTAAAGAAACAATAGAAATTCTGATGCAGGCAAGTCCCGGGAATATAGATATTCCTAAAATAAAAAAACAACTGGAAAATCATCCGGAAATAAAAAATGTACATCACATCCATTCGTGGAGATTAAGTGATAATATTATTCATTTCCAATGTCACGCAGAATTAAAAAACAACTTAAAAATTGAAGAAGCAGACCAGGTTAGGCTTGAACTGGAAAATATTTTACATAAAGATTTTGGAATTGATCACATTACGATTCAAGTAGAATCAGACTCATGTATGGAAAAGGCTACCATAAACAAAGGATTATAAATCCTCATCATAAAAAAATTGTTTGTGAAAATTAACCAGGTATAATTTTTCTACCGGACGGGTAAAAGCTGTGTAAAGCCACCTTAAATATTCTTTATTTAGCATCTCGGCCTGCAAATAGCCATGATCAATAAAAACACTTTTCCATTGACCACCCTGTGCTTTATGACAAGTAATGGCATACGAAAACTTAACTTGCAACGCATTAAAAAAATCGTCTTCTTTTACCGATTGATATTGTTGTTTTTTAGTTTTTAAATGTTGATAATCTTCTAAAACACTGTAGAATAACCTCTTATTGTCTTCTGAGGACAATGATGCAGCATTAATATCCAGTGTGTCAAGGATGATTTTGCAATCGATTTCCAGGTTATCATAATCTATTAACTGTAAGACAATATCAGCAAAACGGAAACCATAACGTTCATCATATTTCTTAATCTGAACAATTTTGCCAATATCTCCATTCGCAATAAAGTCAACTTTATCATTATCTTCCAGCCAATAATAATTATTTTTTACCACCATGATTAAGTCTCCTACAGCAATTTCTTCTTCATACCATAAAATCTGATTCCTAATCCCTTTATTGTACTGGTTTGCTCTTTTATTCGATCGGGTAATAATAATGGAATCTTCAATGCTATATTTATCGTACGAATCAGTGATTATTTCAATCAATTCATTCCCCGTCACCGGCTGAATATCGTCCAAATGATTTAATTCAAACTTTGGAAACTGATAATTTTCTTTTAGAATTAAATTACGTATTTTGGTAGCATTTAAAAGCACTCCCGAATCTTCAACCTGACGAACAACCTCGGATAATTGATACTCGATAACATTTAAATGAAAAGAAACTAACTGCTTTTTATCCAAAGCAGGGCTAATATCAATTCCAACGGGTGGTAATTGAGCCGTATCGCCAATAAGTATCAGTTTACAGTTTTTCTGATTATACACATAGTGGATTAAATCATCGAGCAACCTCCCCGAACCAAAAACTGATACATCGGTAAAAGTATTTGAAATCATGGAGGCTTCGTCGACAATAAAAAATGTTTGTGAATGCAGATTCGTATCTAAAGCGAATACGCCAAACCCATCTTTCGAAGATTTTTGTCGGTATATTTTTTTATGAATGGTATAAGCACTTTTATTTGCATAAGAGGATAAAACCTTAGCAGCTCTGCCTGTGGGTGCAAGTAACATAGATTTAATTTTAAAATCACGAAAAGCCTTAACCAGTGCGCTAATTATAGTTGTTTTCCCTGTACCTGCATACCCTTTTACTAAAAATATGGCATTCGGATCATCGGACAAAATAAAAGCAGCCAGTTTATCAATTAAATCAGCCTGCCCTTTCGTAGGGTTCAATATTAACTCATCTAATATTTTATTTTTAATATGATCCTTTAACATTTTACGTTAAATTATCTGAATTTAAGATTTAATATTTAATTTTTTCTTTTAAATTTGCAGACAAACATATAAAATAAAACCGATCAAAATGAAAAAAGTAATTCAAATCTTATTAGCAATTGCTATTGTAGTTTTAGCATACTTAATTTGGGATAGTATTCAAACTCCTATTCGCTTTAACAAGGAAAAAGATAAAAGATATGAGGCAACTATTCAAAAAATGAAAGATATTCGAACTGCCGAACTTGCTTACAAAGACGAATACGGACATTTTACAGGAAGTTTTGATACGTTAATCAACTTTATCGAAAACGATTCGATGAAGGTTGTAAAAGCCGAAGGTAGTTTATCTGACGAGCTTTTAGAACAAGGATGGACAGAAGCAATTGCCGTTCAGGAAGGTTTAATTAAAAGGGATACCATCAGAATTGCCATTAAAGATACATTATTTAGCGATAACTTTCCGGCAAAAAATTTATGGAAAGTTCCTTTTACAAAAAATGATAGTATTGAACTGGCTACCTCTAAAGTTGACGTTTCCAATACTAAAGTTAATGTTTTTGAAGCCAAAGTTCATAATGATGTATTATTACATGGTTTAGACAGGCAGCTAATCATTAACCTGAACGAAAGAATGAAAAATGCCAATAATTTCCCGGGCGTAAAAGTGGGTGATATTAATCAGCCAAACAATAATGCAGGTAACTGGGAATAAGAAAATTAATATATGCAAAACGTTGCTTTTGTTGATGAAACATTAGATATAAACTTAACTCAATCATATTACTTGTCCATTCAGGCCGACCTGAATGGACTTTCTTTTTGCATACTCGACCCTGTAAGAAATAAATATATTGTACTTGAGCATTATAACTTTAAGCCTAACCAGCTTTTTGAAGACTATCTGGATGAGTTGGAAATCTTGTTAGATAATCATAAGCTACTCAAAAATTCTTTTAAAGAAGTTAAGTTGATGTGGTTATCCAGAAAAAATACACTTATCCCTGATAGTTTATTTGATCAGTCAAAACTTAAACCTTTGCTTGAGCTTACCCATCATCTTGATAATTTAGATGAAATACATTACCATCCCTTAAAATACAATGATAGTATAAGTGCTTTTGTTGTTCCCAATCTTGTTGGCAACCTTTTTGTTAAAAAATTTTCGAAGATAAAATTTTATAATCAACAAATACCATTTATTAATCATATCATTCAAAAACACCACGCTGAACATACCAAAGGGTTTGTGAATGTTCAAAATGGTTTTTTTGAGTTTGTGATTTCCAAAAACGGACAAATAGAATTCTATAACAACTTTAAAATTAAGACAGCCGCAGAAATGGCTTATTTTATACTGTATGCTTTAGAACAAAACCATCTGGATGTAAAAAATATCGAAATTTTCTTAAGTGGTTTAATACAAAAAGATTCAGAACAATATCAAATGCTTAAAAAATTTATCAAAACCCTGAAATTCGATCATCGGCCGGAAGATTTTACCTATAGCTATACCTTTAACAAAATACCCTATCATACCTATACTAATTTATTTAATTTAATCCATTGCGAATAGTAAGCGGCACATATAAGGGCAGAATAATAAAGCCACCTAAGAATTTCAGAGCAAGACCTACAACCGATTTTGCCAAAGAAAATTTATTTAATATTTTAAATAACAACTTTGATTTTTCGGAAGTAACGGTATTAGACTTATTTTCAGGTACAGGAAGTATCTCTTACGAATTTGCTTCCCGGGGAAGCATGAAAGTCATCTCTATTGAAAAAAATTTTAAACATCAGGCCTTTATCAAAAAAACGATTGATGACTATGAATTTAAGCAGATAAAAAGCATAAAAACAGATGTTTTTCGATTTATTAAATCATGTAATGAATCATTTGATATTGTTTTTGCCGATCCCCCCTATGATCTAAAAGAGATAGAATCAATCCCTGCTTTTATATTTAAACATGATATGCTTAAGAAAAATGGCTGGTTAATTGTTGAACACGGAGATAAGACAAACTTTTCGAGACAAAAAGGATTTAAAGAACAAAGAAAATATGGAGGTGTAAATTTCAGTATTTTTGAAAATTATGACCCCCAATAAAAAAATTACATTTTTTTTAAAAATTCTTAGCAAAACTTTTGGTTGATAAAAAATATACGCTATTTTTGCAACGCAATTAAACAAAAGGCTTACAAAATAAAGCCAATAAGTTCTAAAAAATAAACGGTCTGGTAGTTCAGTTGGTTAGAATACATGCCTGTCACGCATGGGGTCGCGAGTTCGAGTCTCGTCCAGACCGC
>DATFIZ010000155.1:0-9224 GCA_035269575.1 Bacteroidales bacterium
AAAAGCAGACATTACCGGCGGGTTAATTGATTATGTTTTTAATACCATAAAAACCGATAAAAAAGATAAAACGAAAACACTATTGACAGCTGGTGAATTGTTTTCTTATTCATTACCTGCATCAGTAGATTTTGTGGTTTCACTCAATGTGATGACCCAATTAAATATTTTGCTTACCGATTATATGAAATCTTCTAAATTATATGCCGATGGGGAATTGCAGCAGTTTGCAATGCAGGTGCAGGAATCGCATCTAAACATTTTACCTAAAGAAAAAAGTTGTTTGATAACAGAATATGAGGAAGAGCTGTATGATGAAAACGACCAGTTACTTGGTGTAAACCCGTTAATCTTTGTAGATTTGCCTAAAAGCAAGCTGGCCGAAACAAAATGGAAATGGAAGTTTGATTCGTCGATGACTTACAGAGAAGATGCAAAAACCTGGTTTAATGTTGTTGCCATAGATTTTTAAATGTTGGGATAAGATGAAAAATTTTCGCAAAATGGTTGTCACTGACCTAGATGGTACATTACTAAATAATAGAGCAAAGGTAAGTTTAGAGAATATGAGAACCCTTTACTGGTTGGGTGAAAATAGAATTGTTAGGGTTATTGCTACGGGAAGAAATTTTTTTTCGCTGTCAAAGGTTATTAAAGAAAAATTTCCTGTCGATTATATTATCTTTTCCTCGGGGGCAGGTGTTTACGACTGGAAGGAGAAAAAACTCATGCATTCACAGTATCTGCCTGATTTTGAAGTAAAACAAATTGCCCAAATATTAATCAATCATTCGGTTGATTTTATGATACATGAGGTGATTCCTGAAAATCATAAATTTGTTTATCACTTTTCCGGGAATCATAATCCCGATTTCGAGCGTAGGTTACTATTGTATCAGGATTTTGCATTGGCTCTTAATCCCAAAACCGAAACCTATAAAAATGCCTGCCAGATAATTGCTGTATTTCCAAACGATGTGTCTCTTTTTGAGCAGATAAAGCAAAAATTCGATGATATAAAAATTATTCGTACCACATCACCACTGGATGGAGATTCTATCTGGATGGAAATCTTTCCTAATACTGTTTCAAAAGGTCATGGTGTGGAATGGTTGTGTAAGCACTTAAAAATTAACCCACAAAATACAATGAGTGTGGGTAATGATTTTAATGATATTGATATGTTGGAATATACCCGTGAAAAATATATCGTATCTAATGGGCCTGATGAATTAAAAGCTATTTTTCCGGTATGTAAGAGCAACTGCGAAAACGGCTTTACGGATGCCGTAAGCCGTCATTTTGCTATACCTTTTTAAACGATCATTTTTTCGAAAGTTAAACAACAATTTTCCTGACCGCTCTATGCTGCCTGGTGGTTCAAAATTTACTCATAAAAAGCTTCAATTCCCGGATAATACAATTTTTCACGCGCTACATCTTGCGAAAAGATGTAATATTTTACTTCAGCAATGGTACATACTTCATTCTTATCGTTAAGCAACTCGGCATAAATTGAGGCAATTTTTTTAGTTTTTTCCTGCAATTTAGCACGAATAGTTATTGGTTTTTCGCTGGTATGTACTGCTTTCTTAAATTTTACATCGATATTAGCCGTTAAACCCGCGGTTTCCATTTTTATATTAATCACCCAGGCAGAAATTTCATCCAGCATGGTGGTTTGTATTCCCCCGTGTAAGATATTGCCATACCCGTGAAACTGAGGTTTTGGTTTCCACGGGCAAATGATCCATTCTCCCTCTTCATAAAAATCCATTTGCAGGCCTTGTTTATTTTTGGGCGAACAGCCAAAGCAGTTGTATCCGGTAATCTTGCTATAAGGGTTTGCAATTTTTTTCATAAATGTATTTCTAAAAATATTCAAAGGAACGGCCGGTGATAGATTCTACCGGTATTTTTATAACGAAAATATTGTTTACGGCTGGTTTGGAATATTCAAACTCGCGGTCGGAGAAATTCTTCATCAGGATATTTAGTCCTTTCATCTTTTCTTCGTAGTCTTCAACAAAAAGTGCATGCCCGTGCACAAGTACTCCGCGATAGGCATATCGCCATGAGCAGGCTACATGTTCATGACGTGCAAATATTTTATGGTCGGTATCAAACTCAAGGCAAACTTTGTTATTTCGTTTCAGGATATCAACTTTTTTTCCTTCTTTGGCACAATGTAGCCAGATGGTTTGGTCTTCGTAACCAAAATTCATCGCTAAAACATACGGGCTGTCCCCATCAACCATACCCACACGGCAAACTTTACACTTTTTTATGACGGCCTCAAGATCGTCCATGCCTACAATGTCCTGAATTGCTTTATCTCTTTTTACCATAATTACTGTATTTTAAATTACTTCGAGAAATAAAGATAAAAGAAAATTCGTTTTTAATCACCATCAACGTTTAAAAATTATAAGTAAAAGCAGGATTTTTATAATCCACCAGGTTTGTTATTACGTTCAATAAATTGTTTTGTAACTTTCGGCTAAATCTAAAAAAAGTTGATATGAAAACTACATTCGGACCACAGCGGATTCTATTCCCTTTACCCACTACATTGGTTGTAACCGGAACGATGGAAAATGCAAATATTGTAACCATTGCATGGGTTACCCTGCTTACAAGCAAACCACCAACATTAGGGGTTTCTGTAGGACAAAAAGGATATTCCGGAGAAGTCATTCAAAAGAACAAAAATTTTACCGTGAATATTGCTACCGCAGACATTATGGTTGAAAGTGATTTTTGTGGTATTACCTCGGGTAAAGATATCGACAAGTTTGAGAAAACAGACTTAACGAAAATGCCCTCCAGAATTATTCAATCACCCCTTATAAAAGAATGCCCGCTTAATATTGAATGTAAACTTGTAGAATCTAAAATGGTGGGGGCAACGAATCATTTTATCGGCGAAATTGTTCAAACCCATATCGATACCGATAAATTAAAAGATAAAGATAATCCCGGCTCTATTGATATCGATGCTTTTAATCCGTTGATTTATATTTCAGGCGTTAAGCAGTATCGTAAAATTGGTGAGAAAATTGGCGATGCATACAGTGTTGGGAAAAAACTGTTTTAATACTTGAATGTTCGTATGCGTACAAAGGATGTTCAGAAAAGAACATCTTTTTTATGTATCGATTTTTACAATTTAACACAATGCTTTAATTAATAATTTTTTATAACCTGGGGCATATTATTTGATAGATGTATTTGGGAAGCTATATTTTTGATCCAAAACAACATTTAGGAATAATTAACGTCTTTGCTCTGACTTTTATGATTTAATTAACTATTTATGAAAAGAAATATCATTGTTTTGATTATATCTTTCTTATTATTTCCTTCTGTGCCTTTTGCTCAAAACGAAAATATTGAGAAGAAAATTTACCATACCAAAAGGATAACCGGTGAAGCTCCAAACATTGACGGATTAATTAATGATAGTGCATGGGATCTGGTTGAATGGACGGGAGATTTTACACAACGTCAACCTAACGATGGTGCTAAACCATCGCAGGAAACAGCATTTAAAATGGTTTATGATGATAATAACCTTTATGTTTTAATAAGGGCTTTTGATACCGAGCCGGAAAAAATAGTTGAGCGCATGTCACGTCGTGATGGCTTTGATGGCGACTGGGTAGAGATAAATATAGACAGTTATTTCGATAAACAAACGGCATTTTCATTTACAGCTTCTGTTTCAGGAGTAAAAAGCGACGAGGCCATTACGAACAATGGCGGTAATTGGGACAAAACCTGGGATCCAATTTGGTACTTAAAAACAAGTATCGACAGTTTAGGGTGGGTAGCAGAAATGAAAATTCCTTATACTCAACTCCGGTTTAGTAATAATAAAGAATTTCAGGTATGGGGATTACAGGTAAACAGGCGCTTTTTCAGAAACGAAGAACGCTCCAGCTGGCAATATATACCACAGGATGCATCGGGGTGGGTACATAATTTTGGTGAGCTCCATGGGATTAAAGGCATTAAGCCCAAACGTCAGGTAGAAATATCACCCTATATTTTAACTAAACTGGAAACTTATAGCGAAGATGAAGAAAATCCTTTTTCTAAAGGAAGAGAACTGGGGTATGGAATTGGTTTAGATGGGAAAATTGGAATAACCAACGATTTTACATTAGATTTTACCATCAATCCGGATTTTGGGCAGGTAGAAGCAGACCCTTCTGTGGTAAACCTTTCAGCGTTTGAAACTTATTTTGAAGAGAAAAGGCCATTTTTCATCGAAGGACGTAATATTACAAATTTCCAGTTTTCTGAAGGAGGAAACTCATTTGCACTCGATAATCTTTTTTATTCCAGAAGAATTGGGCGGGGGCCACAATATTATCCTGATGTGGATAGTGACAACAACGAATATGCAGATGTGCCTGAAAATACAAAAATACTGGGGGCATTAAAAGTTACCGGAAAAACTAAAGACGGACTTTCGATAGGAATAATTGAAAGTGTTACAGCAGAAGAAAATGCCGAAGTTTCGCGACAAGGAGTAAAGTCAACAGAAACAGTGGAGCCATTAACCAACTATTTTATTGGCCGTATTCAAAAAGATTTTAACGATAATAATTCAATAGTTGGAGGTATGTTTACATCCACCAATCGCTTTATTGATAACAAAGATGAACATCTGAATTATTTAAACTCAGAGGCATATACAGGAGGTATTGATTATACCCAATACTGGAAAGACAAAACCTATTATCTGAAACTAAAATATGCAATGAGCCATATCAAAGGCGATTCTACGGCCATGATATACCAGCAGGAATCTTCGCGTCGTTATTTTCAACGCCCCGATAATGACTATAATACTTTCGATTCTTCATTAACATCATTAACAGGCCATGCCGGAACAGTCCAGTTTGGAAAACAAGGGAGCAAATGGCAATGGTTATTTTGGACAACATGGCGATCGCCAAAATTTGAGACCAATGATGTTGGCTTCTTGCACCACTCTGATGCTATTTTTCAGGTGTTTTGGGCAGGATATCGTTTTACTGAGCCCTTTAGTATTTTCAGGGTTATGAATATTGGCCTGAATCAATGGTCTGGCTGGGATTTTGGAGCAAACAGCAATTTTTATGGAGCAAATATTAATATGTTTATGCAGTTTACCAATCATTGGTCACTGGGTGGTGGAACAAGCTTCGAAGGAGAAAGCCTTCAGAATGATATGCTAAGAGGTGGACCGTCCATTAAAACACCCGGAAACTTTAGTTATTGGGTTAATATGGGTACTGACGGGAGAAAAAAAATTCAGCTGCATATTAATGTAAGCAACAATTTTGGATTCGAGAATTCAAGACAACATCAAAATTATGGTGCAGACATAATCTATAGGCCTCTTGATGCATTGCGCATTTCATTTATGCCAGATTTCTCTGTTTCAGAAATAGAATTACAATATATTAATACCGAAGAATATAATAATGAAAGCAGATATATATTCACTAAACTAAATCAGATTACCACTGATTTTACCTTACGAATTGATTACAGTATCACTCCCGATTTAACCATTCAGTATTACGGTTCTCCTTTTATTAGCGCTGTAGATTATTCAGAACCCAAATATATTACCGATCCTAAAGCTGATCGTTTCAGTGATCGATATAGCACGGATGTCAGCTTTTCGACCGAAGATTATGAAAATGATTATGATTTTAATTTTAGGCAATTCAGATCGAATCTGGTAATCAGATGGGAGTATAAACCAGGATCTTTGCTATACCTTGTTTGGACACAGAATAAAACAGGATCAACTTCTGTTGGACACTTTTCATTTATCGACGATTTTGATGGCCTGTTCAACATTCATCCCCAAAATGTTTTCTTAATTAAATTATCGTATCGGTTTGGAGTATAAACTCTATAATTAATAATGAACTTTATGAAAAAACATCTGTTCTTAAATAGAACGATGTTTTTTATTTTAGCTTGATTGTATATATATTATTCAATACCTTTATCAATCAATAAAAAAATATACTTTATGAAAAAAATAATATTATCAATCTTTACCCTTATTTTTACACTAATGATGGGGAATGCACAAGATTTACAGACCGATGTCTTTACAACCGATAAAGCCGAATTAAAAATCCAGTTTGTTCAGCATGGTTCTATCTTCTTTGAATATAACGGGAACGTGATTCATGTTGATCCGGTGTCCAGGATGGGCGATTATGAAAGTTATCCTAAAGCAGATTTAATACTAATAACCCACCATCATGGTGACCATCTGGATCAGAATGCGATTGAACTGCTGAAAAAAGAGAATACAAAAATTGTACTTACCCAGAAAAGCAAAGAGATGAGCGAGTATCTTACCGATGTTATTGTAATGAAAAATGGGGATGTTTTAAATATTAATGAGCTGGAAATTTCCGCTGTCCCTGCATATAATATAAAACATAAACGTGAAAACGGAGATCCATACCATATTAAGGGAGAAGGAAACGGGTATGTTATCCGGTTTGACAATAAGAAAGTATATGTAGCCGGCGATACAGAAAATATCCCGGAGATGAAAACACTGGAAAATATTGATATTACATTTTTACCTATGAATCTTCCTTATACCATGACACCCGAAATGGTAGCCGATGCTGCCAGAATGTTTAAACCACAAGTGCTTTATCCATACCACTATGGAGACACCGATACATCAAAACTGGTTGAATTATTGAAAGATGAAGACGTCGAGGTGAGAGTTAAAAAAATGTAAGATTTTGTTTCTCACAATGAATATTTGATTATAACTTTTTTGTTATTAGAATTTAAAATTCTTTGAATTGTACTTCATACAAATGGGGCCATCGTTTGCCAGTAATAAAAATGCGGTTATTTTTTTTGTCATAAGCGATTCCATTAAGTACATTGTCTCGTTCGTTCCTATAACCTTCAGGTATTATTTTGCGACAATCAATTTTCTTGACTACTTTTCCGGTTTTGGGATCGAAAGCAATCATTTCTTCTTGTAAAAATATATTGGCATATACCAAGCCATCAATATATTCAAGCTCATTCAGGCTTCGAACAGGTCCTTCATGGTCGTATACTTCAATTCTGCCAATTTCAGAAAAATATTCAGGCTCCAGGAAATAAATGGTTTGTGAACCGTCGCTCATAATAAGTTTTTTCCCATCGGTGGTGATGCCCCATCCCTGGGTTGGATACTGGAGTGTATTGATTAAAGAAAAACTTTCTTTATCATAAACAAATCCGGTTTGCGAGGTCCAGGTTAGCTGGATAATTTTATCACCAAAAGCAGTTATCCCTTCGCCGAAATATTTGGCTGGCAGACTCAGGCTTTGTATCAGTTCTCCTGTTTCGAGTACTACTTTTCGTAATGATGAATCCCCTTTTTGTCCTGTCCCTTCATATAAAATCCCTTGGTCATAAAAAAGTCCCTGGGTGTAGGCTTTGGTGTCGTGTGGATAGGTATTTACAATGCGGCATTCATACAGTTCGGGTTTTATATCTGATTTAAACCGGAGTTTAAGTGTATAAGAATCAATTTTTTGGGCTTTGGCATATGCTGAAATTTGCAGTGTATTATTACCAGTTTTCAGGTTTTGGGTTTTCCATGAATAATCTAAATTTTCAGTTAATAAGGTGGCTTGTGTGTTTTCTGTTTGAACAGTAATAGAATCAACTTTTTGATTGATATCTTTTAAATCAATATCAACTTTTACAATCTCTCCCAGTGTAAATAATTCGCCAGCTCTGGGCGATTTTACTTCAATCACAGATACTCTTTTCGTAACCTCACTGGTTTTAGTTTCTTTTTTTTCTTGTTGTTTGTCGCTTTTACAAGCATTAGTAACCAGAAAAAATATAGTTATTATGCTGTATATTAGTATTCTATTCATCTTTCGAAAGATTTATGAATTATTTTTAATTACCTGGCCAGTGTACGTTTTAATTTTTGCCAAAATGAACGTTTGGATACAGGAATTTTTTCCATCTGTTTATTGATATCATCATCAAAAAGTTCAGGGTTTAGCATTTGCCAAATGGCGCTCCATCCGGGGAAACCGCCAATATTTCTGTCATCAATATAAATATCGGCATTAATTTTCCGGCTGATAGAATCGTCCAAAATTTCTTCGGGATAATTTTTATTAACGGCATAAAATTCAATGCCATTTTTTTTGCAAAACTCAACAGCTTCTTCGAGTTCTTTTCCTGCTCTGAAAGTCCACAGAATAAGAGAAACACCTTTGTCCTGCAGCGCTTTGAGCGTTTCGAAAGCAAAAAGTTTGGGTTTTCCTATTTCGGGGTATTCGTGGTCGACAATGGTTCCGTCAAAATCTACTGCAATTTTCATAAAAATGTTTTTAGGCTATCGACAAAAATAGTGATTATTTTCGGGCAAAAGAATTTTACCTGTTTTTTCTGTTAAAAGTGTATCGCAGACTAAAAATATTAGAATATAGAGCAATCGATTGATCACCAATATCTGTTAAGGCATAATCAATGCTAAACCCGTAAATATTTATGCCTATTCCGAAGTTAGGCTGTAAGGTTAATGATTTTGAACGGTCGAAATTCTCTATTCGCTGAAAATTACCCACTCCAAAGCGTACAAACACCAGTTTACGATAATCAATTTCAATTCCCATGTGAGGATCAATGCTCACCGGGTCGCCTTCGATAAGTACACGACGTTGCCCGTCGAAAGTGAAATCTGCATCCACCTCTACCATGGCGCTAAAATCATTGTAAATGTTAAAATCCCGCGAAACGCCCAGGAGTAATTTAGGTAAGGTGATTTCCAGTGCATTTTCGGGTGCAAAGTTAAAGACACTGTCCTGTACTTCAACTAACAGTTCATCTTCGTTAAAACTCCAGGCATTAAATGTAGAGGTAATATCACGGGCTAAAAGGCCAAATCGCCAGTTGTTTTTTTGATACTGTAACCCGGCATCTAGTCCAAATCCCCAGGCATTTGCAAACTGGCCAATGTTACGATAAATAACCTTAACACTGGCTCCGTATGAGAGATTGGGAATTGGTGATTTGCGGGCATACGAAATCATAAATGCATAATCGGCAGCCGAAAATTTTGAGATGCGCCCGTAATCAATATTCCCATCTTTATCAATTAAATCGGTGGTGTTGGGAATATCATCCACACCAAAACGAATAAATGTTGCTCCCAGCCAGCTGTT
>DATFIZ010000156.1:0-5691 GCA_035269575.1 Bacteroidales bacterium
TCGCAAACAAGCGGATTTACCTCCTTAAGCATCCTTTTAACAACAAGTCCTATTCCGGTAGGAGCCACGCGATAAATACTCCGCATTTTTTCTTCACTCTCCTGAAGTGCTTTTTCGGCCTTTTTACGTTCGGTAATCACCTCGGTATAAACAATAATACCCCCGACAGAACCATCAGATTCGTACCATGGCCGGCATTCCCAACGGGTCCATTCTACTGAACCATCCTCTTTATAATAAGGATCATCTTCCGCACTGGAAACAACTCCTTGTAAAGCTTTCTGATGCACCTCTCTCCACTTTTGCGGTAAATCAGGAAATACTTCATAATGATGTTTTCCTATTACATCTTTTTCTCTAACCTGATATTGCTCGAGATAGGGCTTGCTTACATAAGTATAATGCAGATTTTTATCATGCACCGCAATGGCACTTCGGTTATGCTCTATAATATACTGCATCAGGTTATGCGAATGCACCAGCTCTTTTTCTGCTTTTTTTTGTTCCGTAATATTCCGGACAATACTTAATGCCCTTTTTTCATCCAGCTTAACCATTCGTGCATCGAAATACATGGTTTTCCCATTCATTTCGATCATATAAGAGTAGCTTTGGGGTAAACCGGTTTTAAAAAGTTTCTTTAATGTTTTTTGGTTCGCTTCGGCTAAATAATCGGGTAAAACATCACGGTCTTTTCTGTTCAGAAAATGCTCGGGAGGCATTATCAGATCATCTTTTTTACCGGCATAATAATCCAGATAAACTCCCTCTCTGCTTAAAACAAATATTAGATCCGGGAGCGCTTCTAAAATAGCCTCGTTTTTTTGGTTACTTTGTTTAAGCTCCAGCTCAGCCTGTTTGCGCTTTGTAATATCACGTGTTACCCCCTGCACTCCAATGGGGTTGCCATTTTCATCACGAATAAATGATACATTCATAGAAACCCATAAAAGCGTTCCGTCAGCTCGGTACTGTTGCAATTCTACAATTCTGGACCTGTTTTTATCCACCGTTGGATCTTTCTCCTTTGTCAGCTCTTCTTCAAATAAGGATTGTATTTTTTGCCGGGATTTGGTAGGGAACCGTTCTTCAAATTGTATTTTAAGATGCGCATCTGGTTTTTCACCGGTAAGATTTGCAATAGAAGGGCTTATAAAAGTGGTTTTGAAATTAAGATCTGTTGTCCATACTACATCACTAATATTATCAGTAATCCGCCGGTATTTCGCTTCACTTTCTTTAAGAATTTTTTCAGTGCTTTTTTGTTCAGAAATATCTGTCCCGATACTCAACATAGCAGGCGTACCATTCCAATCTATTTTTTTCACAAAAAGTAACATTGGAATAATTGAACCATCTTTTCTATAGTGTTTTACCTCAAAAGCAGCTTCTCCTTCATTTTTAATTTTTTCTATTCGCTCGTCAATTAATTCTTTACTTTCCGGCACATCCAGGTCATGAATTTTCAATTGTTGAAATTCCTCCCATGTATATCCATGCCATTGCAGGTTTTGTTGGTTGGTATATAAAAAATTACCTGCCAGATCATGAATAGTAATTGCGCTGGGAGCCACATCAAGCATGGATGCATAACGGGCAATATCTCTTTCTGTTCTTTTTCGCCGGGTAATATCCCTGCAAAAACAGATATATTGTCCCCCTTGAACATCAAGATAAGTAACCGATACCTCCACATCAAAAACGGTTCTGTCTTTACGCCAGTGGCTCGTTTCGAACAATTCATATCCTTTTTCTTTAATACGCTGCATTCTTGCTTTTGCGTCATCATCATTTTCCAGGGCATCCTGATCCTTAATGGTCATTTGCAGTATCTCATCTTTGCTAAAACCAGACATTTTACAATAGGTATCGTTTACATCAATAATCCAGCCCTTATCATCAACTATCCAAAAACCATCCTGTGTAGTTTGGGGCATTACATCCAGGTATTGTTTCTGCTGTTCAATAATGCTATGGGCTAGTTCCGTTGCTTTCTGTTGCTTTTTTAAACGGATTTCAATCACCTGAACCAATTCATCTAAATCGAAGGGTTTTGCAAGGCAGTCGTCAACTCCTAAGTTCATTGCGTCTCGGATATGCTGAACCGTAGCATTATTCATGAGCAGGACAAATGGAATGTTTACGGTTAATCTGTATTGTTGCAGGGTTTCAAATACATGGTGTCCGGTAACATCATGCAAGTCTGCATTACATAAAATAATATCAGGCAAAATATCTAATGCTTTTTTAATACCAACCACTCCTCCCTCCACGCCAACAACAGTATAACCCTTGTTTTGAAGAAATATAGCGGTTTCTTTCAATAACCTTTTATCGGGTTCAAAAAGCAGGATTTGTTTCATTTAACCTCCACTTAATCATTTATAATTCTAAAGATACAAAAAAAATTAGCGCGAAAAATTAGCCTTATGAATTAATCTATTCTACTAATAAAGGCAACATAAAATAAAATTCTGCTCCTGTATTTTCTTCAGATTTTACGCCAATTTTGCCATTAAGCAACTCCACCAAATTTTTTGATATCGCAAGCCCGAGTCCTGTACCTCCGTATTTCCGTGTTGTACTGTCGTCAGCCTGTCTGAAACGTTCAAAAATCGTTTCTAATTTATTGGCAGGAATCCCTATCCCCGTATCCTTAACAAAAAATTTCAGTTGATCTTTGGCTGTTTTATGATAGCCAAAAACAATTTCTCCTTTTTCAGTAAACTTAATGGAATTGGTTAAAAAATTAATCATAATTTGTTTCAACCGCATATCATCAGAATATATGATATAGTCATTATCAGGTATATCCAGAATCAGTTTTAGTTCATTTTCTCCGGATTCAATAGTTTGATTAAACTCGTTATAAATTATCTCGAATAGTTCTTTCAGGTTAATATTTGAACGGTTGATTTTTAACTGGCCTGATTCGATTTTTGAAAAATCGATAATATCATCAATTATTTTAACCAAATGTTTCCCGCTGGAATGAATGATTTTCATATAATACTTCTTTTTTTTATCGGTAATTTTTGTCATTCGGAACAATTCGGAAAACCCAAGTATACTATTCATGGGAGTACGTATTTCGTGACTCATATTGGCCAGAAAAGCAGATTTAAGCCGTTCGCTTTCTTCAGCCTTTTCTTTTGATTTAATCAAATCTTCCTCCATATTTTTACGATAAACTGCTATACCATAGATATTTGCTAAATCCTTTATTCTTTCTAAATCAGCACTATCATATGAAGTTGGCTTATTAGCCAGGGCAATTTGTCCTAATAAGATATTATTAACTATAACCGGTACGGTAAGAAAATTAGTTATAGGCACATGTCCATCAGGTAATCCTTCGGAAGCTTCATGCCCGGCGGGGTTATTGGTAAAAAAAGACTCAAAAGTATTTAATGCGTGTCCATATAAACCATTATATCCATTCTTCCCTTTTGGGAATGTAATTCTTTTTTCTTTTACATTGCATTGATCAGGCATCATTTCTTTCATACTATGAGAAACCAGTTCTTCTGTTTCCAAATCTATGGTTCCAACAAATCCATAACTACTTGAAGTTAGCGTCAAAGCCTGTTGGTAAATTAAATCCCCGATTTCTTCAACAGACAATTCGGGTTTAATAACTTTCTTAGACAATTCGGCAATTATTTTCGAATAATTCTGACTTTCTTCGGCTCTGCCTTTTGCTTTTCTCAAATCGATCTCTACCTTCTTAAGGTCTGTAATATCCTGAATTATACCGGTAGACATAACAGGCTCGCCTGATTGATTGAACGTTGTTTTGCATTTTTCTTTAACATATTTAACTTTACCCTTATCAGTAATAATTTGATGAATGATTTCGTAGGGTTGCCTGGTTTTTAATGAATCTGTAAAAGCTTTATTCACAGATTCCATATCATCAGGATGTATATACTTTAAAAAAGTATCATAATCCATCTCTTTTTTCCTGTTTTCAATCTCAAATATGTTATACGTTTCCTCAGACCACCCTAACTTGTTATTGGAATGATCCAATTCCCAATTCCCCAAATGAGCAATTTTTTGTGCCTCTTTTAGTTTTTCATCATTAGTTCTTAAAGCTTGTTCAATCTCCTTTTGGTCGGTAATATCGAACATTACCCCGCGTAATTTTTGCGGTTTGTTATCATGCATCTCAACACTTACAATATCGCGTAGCCAAACATAGTTGCCCTTTTTATTTTTAAACCGGTACTCAAACAGGTGACTTTCACCCTTAGCTGCGCATTCAAAGCAATAGTTCGAAGCCCACTCTCTTTCGTCGGGATGTATTTTTTGGGTCCAAAACTCAAGATCGGTCCATTCTTCGGGTTTATAGCCCAGCAATTTTTCGGCCTGCGGACTAACATAGGTCCATTGATCCTTTAATATATCAAACTCCCACGAAATGGCATGCACCGATTCAACAAGGAAACGGTATTTCTCTTCGTTTTGCTCGACAATATTCTGCAACCTTCTTCTTTCGGAAATATCGCGTGTAATAGATAAAATACAATCTTCGTTATTAATATTAATTATATCCGCTGACATTAATCCCGTTCTAACGAAGCCATCCTTCATTCTGTATTGAAATTCGAGATTAGAGACAGCCCCTTTTTTATTTAATTCCTGAATCAGCACATCCCTGTCCTTTGTATTTTCCCAGATATCAATATCTTTGGATGTTTTTTCTTTAACATCTTCTTCGGTAAAGCCTGTAAGATTTGTAAAACCTTCGTTTATTTCCACATACAACCCGTCAGTCAACCGGTTGATAGCCACTGCATCGGGACTGGTTTTAAAGGCTGTTCTGAATTTATTTTCGCTTAATTCAATATGTTTATTAATAATATTTAACCGGTCGTTGGCTTCATGCAGTTCTTCATTTAGTGCCTGATATTCTTCATTCTGGGCAAGAACTTCTTCATTTCTTTCTTTTAACTTTTTCTGATAATTGTAAATATTGGTCAGATCGTTCACTAAAGCAAGGATAACTTTTTCTTCCTTAAGCTCTATGCGTTTTAAACTTACACGGGTATTTAAAATAGTACCATCTTTTTTCTGGTGCTTCCAGTTAAAAACATGATATCCACTTTTAAATGCTTTTTGAATATATTTGGTTCCCAGATCTTTGGATATTTTTCCTCCATCCTGTTTAACGGGAGAAAAATGCACAGGCGATTGATTCAATAACTCATCTTTTTCATACCCCAGCAATCGGCAAATCTGGTTATTGCAATCAATAATACCATTTTTATCCATTAATAAAATTCCATCTCCGCTATTCTCGTAAATGGTTTGGTATTTAAGCTCACTTTCCTTCAGGGCTTTTTCATTGTTGATTTGTTCTGTAATATCCCGGGTAATGACAGAGACGCCAAGAATTTCACCCGACTCACTTTTTAATGGCGAGAAAGTAATAGATACATCAATAATATCTCCGTTTTTCCGCTTACGACGGCTTTTAAAATTGGCAACAACTTTTCCCTGCTTTATTTTTTCAATGGTTTGACTTAGTTCCTTTTTTATTTTTTTGGGATATAATTTCAGGGCATTTTCACCTACCATTTCGTCCGCTTGATAACCATATATTTTTTCAGCTCCTTTGTTCCAGCTTAAAATATTTCCTTCTATGTCCATACTTTCAATGGCATCATCAGAGAATTCAACAATAGA